>JAEZRV010000078.1 GCA_023444055.1 Bacillota bacterium | reverse complement strand
TATACAAATCCCATCCATCATCAACATTATATTTTGATATACAGCCTATAAATTTATTACCTCTGCCGCATGTAAGTTTAGCAGCAAATCCGTCGGCATCTTCACCATTATCAATGTCATAGTTACTGTGAGAATAACAGTTCTTTACAGTATTATTGCTTGGCCAGGTGTCAATTGAATTATATGCTGTATTAAATCTTGATATCTGAAGACCTGAATCCTTATTAGCATAGAACTCACAGCTATCAATAATATTGTTATTACCTGCCAGCAACATTCCGTTATCACCAGCTTTTTGTAACTTTATACCTTTAATATTCCAATAGCTTCCTGCAAGAACTACTCCTCTGTTTGATGAATCAAATGCCATAGCCGAAAAATCCAACACAGGCTTTTCATTAGCTAATGCAGCTATATTTTTTGTACTGCTGGCACTACCGTTATTTCCCTCAGCAATTAATACCGTTTTTGAAAGTGAATATGTACCGCCCTTTAAATAAATTGTCTTACCGGGCTTAATGCTATCTATGGCTTGCTGTAAACTAATTGATCCGTTTGGTTCAATTGTGATGTCACCGTCTGCCGGTGTTGTTGGGTCATCATCATCTATCACCGGACCTGTGGGATTACCTGCAACAGGAAAAACAGTTATCAGTCCAAGCAAATACTTTTTGAAAAGAGCATAGTCAAGAGCAGTTACTGCCTTGTCACCGTCCAAATCGTAAATATTTATATCTATGTTGCTTATCTGGCCTAACAGATACTTCTTATAATTAGCATAGTCTATTGCATCGATATTCCCGTCACTGTTTGTATCTCCATATACTATTTCGCTACCCGGGTTTTCTCCTGGGTCTTCTCCGCCAATATTGCTGGCACCAAGATCAATAACACTGCTATTGGAACCATCAAGCCTCCCTATACCTGCATATCTGGAAACTATTGATTTAACATCATTTACGCTTGATAAAACATTTGAGTAGGAATATGATGGAGTAAAGCTACAGGTTGAAGTTGTCGGCTGATTACCCTTACAATTATCAAACACATTATTCTTTACATTCCATAAACCGTTTACATCGCTGTTATATGCACCAATAGGCCCAGCTGCAAGCCCAGACTCTTCATTTACACTACCTGAACCAACCCTCTCAAAGTAGTTGCCCTCAACAAGTAGCTGAGCTCCCATTCTAGAATTTATTGCACTATTTAATACATCACCATAGTAGTTATTAAACATATGTCCTGTACCAAATCTATAACTAGGAGCACGTTCTTTAATATTTTTAATTATGTTATGGTGATATGTCATTTTTCTGTCGTAGTTGTCACTGTCGGAAGATCCTACCAAACTACATTTGAAAGAGTCATGCAGGTAATTCCAGGATACTGTAATATATGCACTATCACTCTTGCAATCAAGTAAGCCATCGTACCAGTCTACATCTCCTCCTGAAATATCGCCTTTTGTATCCACTACACCGTCACCGTTGCAATCACCAATCATATTATAAAGCTCACAGTGGTCAATCCATACATTTTTGCTATTCTCAATTCCTATACAGTCTGTTGGTGCTAATGTATTGTGAATTTTTAGGTTCTGGACAATTATATTGTTAGACTTCACAATATTAAGTCCGACCCCATCAAGTTCCCCACCGCTTCCCACACCAATAATTGAAACATTCTTAACTTCTTTTACTCCTACTGCACCAGTTCCAGAAAGCTTACCATTAATTTTTATAATCAGCGGAGTAGTAGTGCCATCCTTCTTTCTTTGGTTTAAGAGATTGCTTAATTCTGTTACACTACTAACTGTTGTCTCTGTACCACCTGTGCCTCCTGTTGTTCCACCATTTAGTGTTGCAAATCCAACTAGTCCAAACATTTCATTACTTGTAGCTTTAGCAGTAGTAACATCTCCAAAACCAGCTACTGATTGGGCTAGCACCAAGGTGGCTAAAATAAAAACTTTAAATCTTCTGAACATCACATTCCCCTCCTATTTTTATTAATTACCTTTAGCTACATGGCTTGAAAACTCTAATTATTTAAAAACTCGAAAACAAACCTTGTGTATACTCAGTGTATTTTCGAGTTTTTAGAAAGTATTAATCAACTTCCCTAGCTATCACTAACTAGGGAAGTTGATTTTAAATTATTTGCCTATAGAAATATTTCTTAGGCATTAAAAAACTTTGGTTTTTTTCAATAATGCTAATTTAGTTATTCAAAAGTAATTTCCTAATTGTAGCTAAATCTAGTGCATCAACTGTGCCATCCTGATTAATATCTGCATTCTTTAGGTTTATAGTTGTATTTGGGTTTAATAGGTACATTTTAATTGTTGCATAGTCTAATGCGTCTATGCTTTTATCATCATTTGCATCACCAAGGTTTACTGGTATCTGTGTTTGAACTCCCCACATCTTGAAGTTTCCACTAACGTGAAGCAATCCAAGGAAGTAGAGCATTCCATCATAATAACGGTATTGACCACTTGGTATTCCAGTATTCCAGAATTCATTTACAAATTCTTTTGACTTATCTGTATTAGTAGCCAATGACGCCACTGCATTCATAGCAACTAATCCTGGTGAATGGTCACCATTTAATTTTGAACCTGATAATGTATAATTACTTGCATATGATTTTATACCTTGACCATAGAAGAAGTTTTGGATTCTATCAGCAAAAGTAGTTGCCCATGTATCTTTTCCAAACCATGCATAATCTACAGCTATATTTGAAGCAATACGCCATGCATCGTAACGGAAATCTCCATGTCCGCTACTCCATGATACTTCTTTAGGAGCACCACTGAATTCAGCATAGTCAGGTCCTAAACCAGTACTTGAATGTACTGTCTTTTTGAAGAAATCTCTACTAGTTGATGCAATCTGTTTCCAAAGTGCATTGTCTGAATCATCCCATAATGAATATAATTCATAGAATGCAGGGAGATGATAGGATGGGTCTGTAAAGTCATAATTACCTTGTGTTGGACAGAATACAACTTGATTAGAATTTTTATTAAACATGTTATAGCCTTGTCCATCGTCAGACTGATGTAACATAGCATCTAATACAATTTGTGCTTCTTTTTTGTAGTCAATTCCAGTTGAATTATTTCCCCAACGGTTAGCAGCAAATAATAATGACATAGCAAAATACTCGTCACCGTCAGATGCAGGAGTAGAATCCATAATTCCTCCGCTGAAATTACATTGCCAAGCAAAAAATCCTTTTAGTGCACCGCTTTGATGTTGCATATATTTCTTTGCCCATCTCCACAAATTATCAAATTCCTTTTGCTTATCCATCTGCAAACAAATCATCATACCATATGACTGACCTTCACTTCTTACATCTCCGTTAGCAACGTCCTTGATGTAAGCCATATCAGATCCTACCGGATAATATAATCTCTCTGTGCTATCATTTCCATAAAAAAGTTTATCCCATGTTGCCTGGAGCTTTGCATCCACCTGAGCCTGAGTCTTTCCAGTCTCAACGAATAAATTTCTGTAAGTACCTGTATCAATTGCTGCTGCCTGAGCTTGATTACCAGCTGGTAATAAAACTGATACTGTAAGTGCTGCTGCCAATAAACCTGAACATATTTTCTTTAATTTCAAGAAAAACACCTCACCTTTCAATTCTATAATTTTTTTTGTTGCTCAAAACTTTTGTATTACGGTTCTAAAAGGTATTTTTACGTTCTGGCCAAATCAGCGCATTAATTTGCCCATCTTCATTCTCATCAAAACACTCCAACCCAAGCCCTTAGCGTAGTTCCGTTAATGTTCTCTTCTGAACTAACAGCTAGGCATCTAGGCTCATTCATAAGCTCCCAAGAGAAAATAGTTGGATTATCCTTACTTGGTTCTCTTGTATAGTGATTGATACACATAGCAGCTGTAGAATAAGAGCAAAGGCTAAATACATCCTATTTCTCTTGTTCATTTTTTCACCCCCAATCTACAATTATTTATATAAAAAAGCTGGAAAGTACTAAACCCCTCCATATAGTAAAAGTCCATTTCAAGCTGATTTATTGCAATAATGCTAGTTTCTTTATTATAACGCCTAGATTCAAAATGAAATTTTTCGATTGTAGAAAAATTTCATTACATCAGCGGCGTGTAAGCGGGGCGGGAGATATTCTCACCGCCTAAAAACCAAAGCAGTACCCGCCACTTATAGAAGTGGGGGACATTTTCTTGCCTCGTTATAATAATGCTTTTTTTAGAAGCGCAAAATCAATTGCATCAATATTACCGTCACTGTTCATGTCTGCGTTCTTAATTTTTATACTGGTACTATCCTGTGTTAATAGATATTTTTTCATAGTTGCTAAATCAATTGAATCGACACTGCCGTCACCATTACAATCCCCTATTTTTACTTCTGGAATTGTTGATCCGAACATCTTACATGCACCAGCAAGTGCTCCAACAAGACCAGCATTATAGTCAAGAGCTACTTCTGTGTATTGATATTGATTTCCATCGTCTAAGAACTTATCATTTTGATCTGGTCCACCAACTAATGCACCTGTCAGTAAATGTTGAGCAGGTTTAGCATTGTCACCATTTGCATATGTATATCCGTTTGCAGCTCTATGATGAGGATGTATACACCATTTATTTCCGAAACCTATGATATAAGACATGTTTGCTGGATTTTCTCCTAAAATATAATCAATCTGCTTTTTAGCCATATTCATCATTTCTGTATCTTTATTGTCTTTTGAATATATTAATATAAGCATAGACTCTGCAGCTGCATATCTTAAAACTCCCCAGCTTGCAAGATACTTTAATCCGGCTGGTGTTGTTGCTAATTCATTTTTCCAATAGTTAAAATTAAAACTTACTGCATCCTTATATATCTGCTTACCTGTTATTTGAGCAAGTCTTAGTGCTGCAGGCACATACATGTCATCCCAGCACATTGTCCATTTATCCTTTAACTTATCTTCATTCATTGTATTACCTAAAACAATGAATTTTTCAGCATCTGCTATATATGCCTCATCCTTTGTAGCAGTATAAAGCCATGTAGCTGCCCATGATAAATCATCTCCAAAACTTGTAGCCATGTAGAAGGATTGTCCTTGTCCTACACCTTGATTTGCTACACCTAACGCATACAACTCTTTTGCTGCCTTCAAACAAGAATTTGCATAATTAGCATCTATACTCTTATAGTTAAGATACATTAATGATAAAGCTGCTGAGGTTTCTCCGAGGATATCTGATGCAGGATGACTTGCATCAGCTTTATACATTGCAGGCCTTTTATTTTGCTGCACTTCAGGAGCTCCCCAATAAGTATGGTCATCATTACCTTCTCCTATCTGGTAATAAAATGTATTTGCATCCGGATGTGATTTTAGGAAATAATCAGTAAAATATTTTAACTGTTCATACAATTTTGCGGTGTTGCCAGTAGCATCAAATGAGTCCTTGAATTCATACAGTGACCACCCCAAAACTGCTGCAGAATAGCCTTGTGGTAAACCAAACTTAACATGGTCTCCTGCATCATGATAACCGCCTGTCAAATCTAGTCCTACATCGGCTCCATCAGTAATATGACAAGCACCTCTCCAATCAAAGAAATTATTGTTGGCAACATCCTTACCACATTTATTTGCATCATAGAATACAATTGAATCTTTTAAAGCAGCAGAATAATCAGCACTGCTTGCAGCTAATATGCTCCCTGTAGGCATAAGTGAAGTAGTAAGAATAGCTCCGCATAGTAATGCTACCCCAAGCTTTTTAACTAGATATTTCATTTCTGTCACTCCTTAAAATTTTTTATTTTTAAATTTATTTATTACTTAATTTACCATTTTAAATTGTAGTTAGAGACTTTATAGCGGAAAATTGAGTTATTTTATTTCTCTCATTTCACGTTATAATTATTTTTTATAACTTATGTGTTACAAAATAGCTTATTAGTTTTATATTCTAACAAACAGCAATTTCTAAGATTAACAAGAAATATAAACCTTATCGAATCTTAGAAATCGCTAGTCTTTTGTAATATGATTTATTAAGTGTTACCTTACAACATCACTATGTTCACTTTGGAAACTGATAAAATCATTTCCGATATATGGCTTGCAGTCATAAGCACCATCATTCCAAGACCAGAGCATATAACCTGCATAACCATTTTTGTATATAGCGTCCAATACCTCTTTGTGACTCTTTTTTAGTGATGAGCCTACAGTATTAGGCATCATTTCACCAATAATTACTGGTTTATCAAGTTTCAGACTAGAAGCAGGGGTAGTTACTGGATTGAAATATGGTGTTGCCCAGTCATACCAATGGAAATCGTAGAAATCCAGACCTAGCCCATCCCAAAGATCAAACTGTGCTCCAAGCCATTTCATATTTGCACTTCCGAAACTAACTGGCTGTTTAGCATACTGGTGTATATATTCACACGTTGTCTTTATATAATCTCTCATATCAGCAAGTGGGAAGCTTTCGCCTTTTCCGTTTGGTGCGCCATTATCTTCACCGTTTACTATCCATTCAGGCTCATTAATAATATCCCATCCCATTACTCCCTCGTGATTGCCTAATGCTTCAAGAATAGGCTTCATAGCATTGTCAAGGAAGCTTTTTCTAACAGTATCATTGTCAATAACATCATCATGATCTACAGAATCATCTGCTCTTGCACAATCAAAGCTTGTAATAGTCCAGTAAATTTTGATATCCTTTGAAAGTGCATAGTCACAGGTTTCCTTCATATGATCTACCCATTTGCTTGGAAGTCCTGTGCAAAGACTGCCTTCACCAGAACCAGACCAAAGTGGACCGTAAGCTAGATCGGGGAATATCCACCATCTAAGCGAATGGATCCCTTTAGTTGCCATTGTATCCATGTCGCTTTTTATTCTTGCAAAGTTTGAAGTCCAATTGTTGTCAGAAAACTCATAAGACCAGTTATACCATGCATAATTTACTCCAACAGGGTACAACTTATTTCCATCCATCCATGTTATTCCAACTCCGCTACTTTGTTGTACTTCACCCGAAAACTTTGTAATCATATTTAGCAAATATTGCTTTAATTCGGCTAGGTCAAGAGCATCCACACTTTGGCTTGCATTTACATCTGCTGCTATAAGTGGATTTCCTGAAAGGGCTTTTATCCCCAGCAAGTGACTCTTAACAAGTGCTAAATCCAAAGAAGTTACTTCATTATCACAATCTACATCACCTAACTTGACTGTCGCTACTGCTGATGCTGGTGAAGGAACTGCAGAAATTATAATAATCACCGCAAGTATTATACTTATATACTTTTTCATAAAGTATCTCCTCACATTCTTATTGATAAATTTTTCAGGAATAAAGCTAATCATACTATTAGCCCTCTAGTAAAATCTTCTTTATTGCAACTAAGTCGAGAACATTAATTTCTCCATCTTTATTCATATCAGCTACTTCAGCGTCTATACTTAAGGATGGATCAAGCAAGTACTTCTTCATGGTTGCAAAGTCTATAGCATCAATGCTTTTATCTCCATTGAGATCACCCAATAGCTTATCTGGATCATCTGAGCCGCCTTTTGGAGGTTCTTCTCCATAAACTAATTTACCACTTCTGTAAACAGGGATCTTTTTGGTTAATGAATATTCTTTACTAATGCCTTCTCTGCTCCAGTCATTTGTTGGATCCCAATGTGGTTTCCAATCCTTATCAAGACTTGCAACAAGACCAAAGTGGTACTCACGATCTCCATAGAATGCATTTCCAGACCAATCGGCTTCAAAGTATGCAATATTTTTCTCTTCATTCCACATAAATGGACCCTTAACAGCTACTGGCTTACTCTCATTTGCTTTTGCTTCATCGTACATTACATCTACACGGATATCCTCTAATGTTTGACCTGCTTCAACAAGCTCAGAAATGTCAAAGAAATATTTAAATGATAATCCGTCTACAAATTGAGGTGGTCTTGAAGTTTCATTATGGATATTAACAGTTACCTGTGTTCTTTCTTTGTTTTCCTGCTCCAATTTTGCTTCCGCATAGAATTCATCTTCTGCTGGTTCTTTTGGAGGGAAGTTTGCAAGAGGCTCCATGCCTTCTCCAAAGTATTTATATAATCCAGCTAATGCACCAACAAAACCTGCATTGTAGTCAACGGCAACCTCATTTGAAACGTAGTCTGTAGTTTCATCATTATGTGCATCCTCTGCATCAGGGCCACCAACCAAAGCTCCCCAAAGTGTATGTCTGTGCTGTTCAGGAACATCCATATTAAGAGTTTTTGAGCCATGAGCAGCACGGTGGTGAGGGTGTAATGCATGGTTATCAGTGTATCCAACCTCATAACTTCTACCTAATGGGTTATCTCCAAGAATATAGTTCATCTGAGTTTTTGCCCAATTAGTTACATCCATGTTTTCTGTATATTTTGTATAAACAACTGCACATAACTGCGCTGCTGAATTATATCTAGCAGAACCATAGTTATTGAGCATACTAAAACCAGCTGGAGTCTTAGCTAAGAATGTTGTATCTGTCTTATTCGCATGTTCTATTCCAGACCAATATTCAAGATTCCATCTAAATAAGTACCAATCTCTCTCAGTATTTGTTATAGGAGCTAGTTTCGCAAATACTCCGCCCCATACTGTATCCCAACAATGTACCCAGATATTCTGCCAAGTGTTTTGAGTGTTTTTAATAATTCTTCCCATATATCCTGTATAAACACCATCATCACTAATTGAAATTATGTTATCAATATACGATTGTTCACCTGTTGCTATATTAAGCCAAACAGCTGCCCAAGATAATTCATCCTCATCAAATCCTGATCCGTAGAAACCACCTGAGTAGCCTAAACCACGATTAGCAACTGCAAACTTATAAAGTGCTTTTGCTGCAGTAAGGAAAGGCTTTGCATATTCTGGATCTTTATCCTTGAAATTCAGATAATGAATAGTCATAGATGCTGCCGCACCAGCACATTGGTCGCTGGCAGGTGTTTCTGTAGTAGCAAAATACGCAGGACGTGGAACTAAGTCTTTTACATTTAACTCAGGTGGCTGCCACCAGTTGTGGTCTTCATTTCCTTCACCTACCTGATAACAGAAAGCAACAACTTCGCCTTTATCATCTAAAAATGTTGAACGCAATAAATAATCATTTCCCCATTTTAGAAGATCTATCATGTGATCCTCTTCTTTTATTTTCTGATAGGATTCTCTAAACTCATAAAAACCCCATCCCAATGTGGAAATTGCATAAGTCTGTGGTAATCCAAACTTAACGTGGTCTCCGGCATCATGGAATCCACCGCGTAAATCTAAAGTACCATTTCCGTCTGTATCCAAGAAATTCTTATTTTTGTCTATAAATGCTTGTGACATGTTTGTCCCAGTTTTCGATTTTGAATAAGGAGTAAGCGGAACTTCACAATCCTCTACGTGACAATCACCTCTCCACTCAAGCTTGCCGCCTGTAATCCCAGGTCCACACTTATTTGCATCATAAAAATACAAAGATTTTTGAAGAGCTTCAGCATAATTAATATATGGAGTAGTTGCTGCTGTTGTTGAAGATGTAGCTGCTGTTGCAGTATTAATATTAATTCCAGCAAATAATGTGGAAACAACGGATAATGCAGTTACTATCGCCATAGATTTTCCAATATACTTTCTAATTTTCAAAATTATTCCTCCTTTAACTTTTTTTAATAGAAGCAAGTGGTACCTACTAAAATTATTTAGTAGATACGCACCTATTTCTATTTAATACTAGTTTAAAATTGCATAATATAAATCACTAAGTTGAAATGTTGCAGAAACTAAATTACAAAATAATATTTATTTGCTATATGCTAGCATGTACTTATAATTTTACTTATTAGTTCACTAGCTTTAGTTCAAAAGCTTCTTCTTTAATAGAGCGAAGTCAATGGCATCAATATTTCCGTCCATATTCATATCTGCAAACATTAACTTTATTTGGGTGCTGTCATCCAATAAATATTTCTTCAGAAGAGCAAAGTCTATAGCATCAACACTATTATCCATATTTACATCGCCCAAATCAAAACCTGTATGTACTTCTCCATATACCTTACCATCAGATGATGAAGCCTGCATTCTATAATCACCAGCATAGCTTGCCGTTATATAGCTATCAACTGTCACATCATATCTAAACATGTTATCAACTAAAGGTACATATATATTAACTTTAGCAATACCTTCAGAATCAGTATTAGAGGATCTATCAGAAATACCAAAGCCAGAGTCATTGTTTGTAGACCACTGTATTTGCATTCCTTCAAGTGGTTTTCCTGATGCATCAACAAGCTTAAACTTAGCTTCACAAGTTGCTTTTGAAATATCAAAGTATGTTTCTCCTGTTGGATATACTGGCGTTAATGCTGTTTCTAGTTTACTGGTTCCTTCACTGTAAACTCTGCATTTACATGTTGATGGCTCATTGTTTGTCCCACCAGCAAATGTAGCAATTACATAGCCATCCTCTGGCTCTATCATGTAACCATCTCCTGCAGGTGCTATTTGGTAAAGTTTTGTTGTCGCAATTCCGTTTGAATCAGTCACAGAGGTTGCTGGCTCCATATGAACTGCACCCAAAGACTCCATACTAAACTTTACTGTTTGTCCTGCAAGCGCTTTTCCAGTTGAATCTGTAAGCTTAACCTTAACAACATCAGTTGTACCATAATATGTTTTACCTGTAGGATATATAGGTGTTAACGTTGTTGTTTGTGAAGCAGTTCCTCCTGGAGGCTCGTTTCCAGCCAATCTTTTGAAGTTATCCCCTTCATAGACAACAAAATTTGGTGCATAGCTCCTAGTTCCGTTTGCATAAGTTTTATCCCAAGCTTTATAAGACCAGTCGTTAGTTACATTCCATTGATTAGATGCTGAACTTAAAGTGAAATCTACTTCAGGTCCACCTGTTTCCCAGGCATATCCAGGATAAATATTTTCACCTGATAAGTCAATTGTGTAATAATATACTTTATTTGCCTCATCCCATACAGTCGGGCCAGTAATTTTAGACCATTTTGCACACTTTATACTAACGTCACTAATATTACTAGCATCGAGTGTAAAGAAGTAACGTAGCTTTAAATCATTCGTTACACGAGCTGGCCATGCAGAACGGTTTTCAACTGTTAATGAGAACTGTGTTCCTGATGAACTCTCAAAATAAGTTTTTGCAAATACTGGGAACTCATCTTTTTCACTATAAGGCTTATCTGGCAATGGGAAGCTACTATCTGCAATAGGGTTTCCGCCAAACTCTGAATACATTTTTGCAAGTGCTCCTGCAATACCAGCATTATAGTCTATTGCAACCTCATTAGCTTCGTAGTCACTAACAACGTCATTAAAATCATCAGTTGCGGTTGGACTTCCAACTAGTGCACCATATAAAATATGACGGTGTTCTTTTGGAATATCCATTGTTTGTGACCACGGTCCCTGTGCAGTACGATGATGAGGATGCTGAGGATAATTTTCACCAAAGCCAACTATATAACTAGCTTTACGTGGGTTATCCCCGAGAATATAATTTATCTGTTTTACTCCGAAGTCATGATAACGTGCCTTTTTTGTAGCATCAGTTAGTTTGTCTGAATAAACAAATGCAAACAGTGCTGTTGTTGAAGCATATCTGAATGAACCCCATCTATCCAGCCTAGCATGTCCGCCAGGAGTATAGGATATTTGTGTTCCGTCAGCATTAAGCTCTGTACCACCAACTGTCCACCAATTTAACCAACGTTCTGCATCCTGCGAATATTCTGCATTTGTTGGATCTATTTGAGACATAAGAACATACGATCCATAGGATTGATCATCCCAGCAATGTGCCCATTTATATTTATGTACTGATTGATTTGCCTCTTTACCAATTCCGTTATAATATTCTTTTGCCTTAGCCAAATAGCTTGATCCGCTTCCTGACTTTTGGTTTTCCATAGCTTTGTAAAGCCAGATAGAGCCCCAAACTAATTCATCTGCAAAACCGCTGTATGATGTATACGCAGAAGCACCTTGTGGGTCAATTTTGTAAATTGTATCAGAGAATTTTCCTTTATATGTATCACCAAATTCATAAAGCTGTTTTGCATGAGTCAGGAGTTCATCTGCATAAGTCGGATCTGAATCACGGAAAATTATAGAAGAAGCAGCCATAGCAGCAGCAGTGTCCATTGCAACCTCAGTTCCTGGATTAGTTGCATCTAGCTTTATTGCTGTCCTGTCAGTTACAATATGTGTAACCTCTATAGGAACCCAGGTACTATGATCTTTTGCAGTCATACCAACTTGAGCCCAATATTCATTCTTAGCAGTGTGACACTTAATAAAATAATCGTTTACCCATCTTAATTGGTTTTGGAGCCATTTCATTTGACCGCTTTTTACATAAGCATCTTTATATTGTATTCCTCCAAAAGCAAGTATACCAGCAGAATAAGCACAAGTGATACCAAATTTAATATTATCACCTGCATCTACCCATCCACCAGTTAAGTCTATACCTTCTTTTTTACCATCTGTTAATTGCGAATCACCACGCCAGGTTATTCTGGTAGGGATATCTGAAGTTGATATTGACCCAGAACGCTGAGCTTCATAAAATAAAATTGACTTCTGTAAAGCTTCTCCGTAATTAAATGACGAAGCAGCTGAAGTTGGTATCTGAATTCCAAATTGCGTTACAGCCATAGTTGCTGCGAGGATAAGGGCATAGATTCTGCTTCTTTTTACTTTAGCCATATTTCACCCTCCAATTTTCTAAGTTTATTGAAAACTATATTAAAATAATTACTTATTTAGAGTTTTACTTAATTGTTATTTCACCATTATTAAATGTAGCAGTAATTTTATTTAAGGAAGTATCACCAAATGCGCCTGCAGTGCCATTATTTAATGAAGTCGCACCTTTTTGTGCATCCTTTTTTACTTTAAACTTAATATTAGAAATTACACCAGGCTTGGTTATTGCATCCTTACCATTATTGCTACTTGTAAATAAGTAACTTACCATACCTGTAGATTCAATGTTTGCAAATTCTAAAGTTGATGATATATTTTCTGTAATATCTCCTGGCAATATCTCAACAACTTCAAGTACTTTAGAATCATATTTTATATTAAAGTTACAGCTGCCAATACCTGCTTTAGGTACTGCTTCGATGCTTACAGGAATTGTAACTATTTGTTCAGTTTGAGCCTTTTCTGAACCAATAGATACAATTACGTCACCTTTTACAGTCTCTTTGCTTGCAGTGCTTTCTTTAGCAACTTCTTTATTTTCTGATGATGTAGTTTTTTCTTCCTTATTATCTGTAGTAGCCTCTGTTTTATTATCAGTTGTATTTGAAGCCGTCGAAGCTTCTGTAGTTATAGTTGCTGCTGTTTTATCAGATACAGCTGAATTATCTGATGTTAGTTTCATTACTCCAAATATTGCTAAACCAAATACAATAATAATTGACGCGATTAATATAGTTTTTTTCATTTTCATTTCTCCTCATTTGATGATTTTTATTTAACTAAATGGAATTATGGTACGTTCGGTTGAACCAGAGTCAGTCCTTCTATAAGATTTAAAACATAAATTCAGCAAGCCGATATTTATATGTCTTTAAATCAAAATGATGTTTTTTATTTCTCCGGCATCTCCAGAGTTAGCATTTAACATCAAAATACATGATTATATTATTACATTGAATTAGGCTAGCATTTTACTATACCCACTTGTTACCAACCTAATTAATACACTTGATTTTCTTTTTCGTATTGGAGAGTATATTAAAAAACAGCTCACAATGCTTCCATATTTATACAGATAGGAACTATAGAAATGCTATTGGCATTTCTATAGTTCCATCTTTAAACCCTAGCTAATATTAGAAGCTAGTAATAGTACCTAATAAATACTGCTTAATTTTTGCGAAGTCAAGAGCATTTACATCTCCATCATCGTTAACATCTGCATTAGTCATGTTAATTTCTTTACCAGTTAACATATACTGTTTTACAGCAGCAAAGTCTAATGAATCTACAGTTCCGTCACCATTAGCATCACCTTTATTACCTGGTGGTGGTGGTGTTGTTCCGCCGCCTTTTTCATCAAGGTAAGAAGTTACCCATGCGAGCGGTGCATTCCAGTTAATTGTTACTTCGTTTGTTGACCATGATTCGATATGATCCATAAAGCACTTCTCTGGTGCCATTTCTCCTACATGCCATCCTGAACCCTTAACCCATGGATCTTGTAATCCAGAGTTAGGTCCACCTGATAAGAATCCTGCAGGTGGTGTTGGGAAAGTTCCATCAGACTGCTCTGCAAAGAAACGGTGATGTGGATTTTCAAGTGGGTTATCACCATAACCAGTTACATAACATTGTAAGTTAGGGTTACGTCCCATTAAGTAGTCCATAGCTCCTGATACTCCGCTCAAATACTTGGCGTCATTACTAAATTCATATGCATAAGCCATACAAATTGCTTCATTAACAACAAATGAGTTTGAACCCCATGGGAAACCTTCAACTTCTATACCACTAGCAACTGACAAGTTTTCTTCGATTGGAATACCATAGCCCTGTTTAGCAGCTATTTGAATAAATTTATCAGCAGCAGTTTTAATATTAGCTTTAGCTGTAGCTATATCTGAAGTTGGCAAACCATTTGGAACAAGAGCAAGTGTTATTGTACCTAAACCTCCAGTATTACCCCAGTCAAAGCAACCAGTAAGACCGAGATTTTCTCCACCATATAGTGAATAAGGTTCTTTAAGATAATCTTCTGATTTCTTAATATAATCTAAGTATGTTGCTTTACCTGTAGTCACATATAATTCACATGCAGCCCAATAGAAATCATCTGTTACTTTATCATCAGCATATGCTCCACCACCAATGCTGTTATTAGGATCTGCATATACAGCTGGGTTTTTAACAGCTGCAGCCCATGCAGCTTCTGCTGCAGTTAAGCATTTTGAAGAGAAAGTAGTATCAATACCTTTCCAAATACGTGATGCCTGTGCAGCAGTTGCAGCAAGGTTCAATGTAGCAGCTGTGCTTGGTGGCTGTAAGTAACGCTCCATTTCATCATCTTCAGGTGGAACACAAAGTGCTGTCCATTTTATGTCATGTCCTTTATGATGTACCATATCTTTGTAAGTACCTGATGGAACTTGGAATTTTAATAACATTTCCATTTCCCAACGTGCTTCATCAAGAACATCTGCTAATCCATTTCCACTCTCAGGAATATTTAATGATTTATCTGCAAATGGCGCAGTAGTCATATCTCCATTTAATATTTTTGCACGTTCATACATGTTCATTAAAGTCCATACAGCTATACCACCATTAACAACATACTTACCGTGGTCACCTGCATCATACCATCCACCAGTTACATCTAATGTATAGCCACCGCTCTGACCAGCAGAAAGTGACATAACATCTTTTGCATGACCAGCGCCTCTTTCCCAATCTGAATTTTCAGCGTATGGCATTTTTATTGCAATACCACTTCTGTTATGATAGAAGTATCTCATTGCATCTCTTTTCATATCTGTATACATATCTGTTCCGATATCAAAAGGTAAGCTCTCCTTAGAACCAACAGCTAATACATAGTCTTTTCCTATTTCTGTATATGAAGAGAAGTCGATAATATGAACATCATCACCTGATGATTTATCAAATCCCTTTACAGTAGTTGTACCTGTTTTAACAGTTTGACCTGCACTGTTCTTTAATGACCAAGTTTCTGGACTTGTTGATTTTGAAACGTAAGTTGCAAGTTTAGCTAATGTTGGATAATATCCCAACTGATTTACACGAACTGCATTAGTTGGTTCAGGTACTGGCTCTGGATAACCAATAAACTGAGGATCTGATAAATAAAGATTATCAAATTTCAGTGTATAAGGAGCTGATGATGTTGCGCAATCTCCACCTAAATGGAAAGCAAATTCGCAAGTATCTCTGTCACCATTCATTGTGAATGTTTCTGTAACAGTTTTTGGTTGATTTGCCTGTAAGTCTATCTTTGACCAGCTTTTGTTGTTATAGTTCCAGTATTCATCATAAGGATCGCCCTGATCCCCAATTTTAGGATAAATCTGGCAACTCTTTGTTGAAGTTACTGTAAACTTAACAGTATATTTGTGTCCACTTTGTAGTTTAAGTCCTCTATGACGTAACTGAACATCCCATCTGTTTACTCCAGGGTTTGTTACTGTTACGTTATAAGCACCACCTGAAATATCGAAAGTAGCTTTACCTGTGTCTGATTCAACAACGTGCCATGGAAGACCCCTTCCTGAATCAAATGTGTTTTCTTGAATTAATTCACCAACACTATAGTAATTCCCTGTGTACTCAATGGCAAATGCTGCTGATCCGAATACACCTGTTAGTAGAACAACTAGTGCTACTAAAAATGAAACTCTTTTACATAGCCTTTTTTTCATACTTACCTCCTATTATATTTGTTTTATTTAAAGCTTGATGCTGCTGCAATCCGTACCATAACCACATAGTTTTGAAAAGTCTTTTGGGCATTAACATGCAAAGTTCTGTGACTGAATATGAATTGCAACAGTATCATAACTTTATAACTGAAGAATTTTGTTACTTGTCCTTCATTTTGATAATATAAATTCCTATCAATATTCTCTTATGATGATAATGCCAAAGAATCAGCAGATTTTCATCTTTGAGACAGAAATATTTTGCGCGACTGTTTTTTTAAAGCGAATATTTTAAATTATAGTGGGTTTGAAAATACAAATATTCTATTCGGTTCTTAATAAACAGTTTTACTTTTCTTACTAATGACAGGAACATAACTAAGCTAGCCTAATACGGGCAACTCCAAAGTCGTTCCAAGCAAGTATTTCTTTAATGTGGCAAAATCTAAAGCGTCTATATTCCCATCTTTATATGTATCAGCAGCTTTTGTATCAATAGTTACACTATTATCTAACAAATACTTCTTTAATACTGCTAGATCAAGAGCATCAATGCCCTTATCACCATTGATATCACCATATAGAGTATCTTCTATTATGATTCCACCAGTTGGCTCAGTTCCATATACTTTAACACCATTATCATATACTGGGATATACTGGGTTAATTCTACAGTACTACCAGCTTTAACTCCTTTATATGAGAAGTCATTTGAAGGATCCCAATAACTTGTTCCATCTGGGGCGGATACTCTAAATTGTACTTCTCTTCTATGTGCTGATTGTCCACCTGGATAAATATTCTCTCCAGTAAGATCTATATTGACATAGTATATATTTTTTGCAGCATCCCAAGGTAAAATTTTGGAAATAGTAACTCCTTTACCTTCTGAATAATTTAATCTAACTGCAAGGCTTAGCGGATCAACATTTGCGTTAACAACTTCTGTTAGATCCATGAAGTATTTAAATGAAAGTTTATCAGTTACTCTTGCAGGCCATCCTGTCTGGTTATAAACAACTGCCTTTATCTCAGTATAGGTAGGTCCTGTTGAGTTCAAACTTGCTTTAATAGTCACTTCATCGTTTGTTATTTTTTCAATCGCCTTAAAGTTTGGAATTGGGTCTCCTCCGTATACTTCATATAACTTTGCTAATGCCCCTGTGAAACCAGCATTGTAATCATCAGCGATTTCATTATTAATAAAATTATCAATTTTATCAGTATAGCCATCGTTCGCACTAGGTCCTCCGACTAAAGCACCATATATAGTATGGCGATGATAAGTTGGTGAAGACTGTTGATCAGTCCATGAACTATGTGCTGTTCTATGATGAGGATGTTCTGGTGGATTTACACCATATCCTACGACAAAGCTTCTACCAGTACTTCCAAGAGCATAATCAACCTGACTCTTAAGGAAGTCTTTATACACAGATACTTTAGATTGAGTACAGCCTTCAAACTCGGACCAAACACCAGCTAAAAATGCTGTTGTAGTAGCATGTCTAAGTGCCCCCCATTCGGTTAACCATGCTAACCCTTTTGGAGTATAAGTAATGCGTTGTCCGTCATTTCCAGTTGTCCAATAGTCTAAATGTCTTTCAATACTTTCCACATAAATTGGTTTCTTAGTAATCCTTGCTAAAAGTAATTCAGCACCATAATGAACATCATCCCAGCACTGACCCCACTTATATGCAATTGTAGTTGATTGATTCTCTAATCCCCAATGTTCCACATATGATTCTGATTTATCTAGGTAAGTACTATCATTTGTAGCTAGATAAAGCCATACTGCTGCCCACGACAAATCATCCCAGAAGCTTCCAGAGGTATAGAAGTTATTTGCTGCTTTATATCCCATATCGCTTCTTGTTGCGTCAGCAAATGCAAACAATTCCTTTGCATGTTTTAAACAATTTGCTGCATATGTTGGGTCACTCTCTTTAAACACACATGATGCTGCTGCAAGTGAAGCAGCTGTCTCAGCTGATACAGCTGAACCCGGGTTAGAACTGTCCAACTTATATGCTGGTCTATCCATCTGCATTACTTCTGCAGCTCCCCACCATTTATGGTCGTCGTTACCACTTCCAACTTGGTAATAGTATACATTTGGTGATGGATGACACTTTATAAAATAGTCATTAGCCCATTTTATACCATCCATAATGTATTTTGTTTGTCCAGATTTATCGTATGCTTCTTTATCCTCATATAAAGACCAAGCTAGCATAGTTGATGTATATGACATTGGTAGATTAAATTTAACGTGATCTCCTGCATCATACCATCCGCCTGTCAAATCTAGACCTACATCAGAGCCGTCCTTTAAACCGGAATCAGCGCGCCAGTTGTCGCGTTGGTCATCTGGAAGAACACCAGAACGTTGAAATTCATAAAACATAATTGATTTTTGCAATGCTTCACCATAGTTGTAGGAAGAAGCAGCAAATGTCTGAGGTGTTGGAATCAGCGTTGAAATTACAGCAACTGCTAATGTAACAGCTAAAATTTTTTTCACTGCATTTTTAATTTTGCGCATTAGTTTATTACCTCCCTTAAACACTTACTAGCATTTTTTAATTGCTAAGCAATAATATTTTTAACTTAGCATAATCAACAGCATCAATATTTCCATCATCATTCATATCTGCTGCTTTTGTATCAATTTCAGTATAAGATTGTGATAAAAGAGCCTTCTTTATTGCTGCAAAATCCAATGCATCAACAGATCCATCTTTATTGACATCACCTTTTTTAATTGTTGGATTTGTATTACCAGTATAAGTATATAAATTTGGGAAATTGCCTGTTGTATAAAGAAGAATCATCATTCTAAGTGAATTTCCAAAGTATACGTATGACCCTTGATCTTTTACCTTTACGCACTCATTATAAGCACTTTTAGCATATGCACTGTCATCTCCAGTCATAGCTGCTGCTGCCCCACATGCAACAAATGTTGCTGCATGATAAGAACTCACCTGATTTCCTGAAATTGTATATCCATCCTTAATATTAGTAATACCTATTTTTTTAAAGAAATTTGATATTTGATCACAGTTTGTTTTTGCCTTCGCAGTTCCGTACCAACTATAATCAATAGCTGCTCTCCATTGATAACGAATTGCATCGTATAAGAAATTATAACCTTGTCCGTTTGCTTGTCCACCATTAGCAGTACACCAGTCAGGAACAAGACCTGTATTTTGATTTTTTGCTTTATCTATAATCTCATAGCACTTATCTGCTACCTTAATCCATTCTGAGTTACCTGTAAAGTCTGCATATATCCTATACCAAGCTGGTGAGAAATATGATGGATTAACGCAATTAGTGCCTCCCCATGTATCACCATTTTTTATTATATATGTTCCTTTTTCTACCATATGATTGTAAATCTTACTGATGTAGGACTTTGCTTCAGACTCATAATTTACGGAACTACCTGCTCCCCATTTTTTATGGGCAAATACTAACGAAACTGCAATATCCTCATCTGCATCAGTTGCAGCACCAATTCCATCATTACCAATAATATTTCCATTAGCATCAATATGCCAAGACATTAAACCGTTTGAATTAAAATAACTTTTTACATAACCATATAAATCATTAAATAATTGTTGTTCATTAAAATACACGGCAAGTAACATACCGTATCCAAGCCCTTCTGAAACAGTATCGTAGTTAGACCCTGCATCTCTTTGAACTCTTTTAAATCCTCTTGCTCCATTACTTGTTATATGTGCACTCTTCCATGATTCCCATTCAGTTTTTAAAAGCTGATCTGCTGATGACTGGTTATCCGCTAATAAACTATATCCATATGAATATTTTGAATCATATGGAAAAGTTGTTGTGGCTGCTGCATTAACTAGAATAGATGGAAGTATTAAAGATATTGAAAGTACTACTGACATTACAAGTGCCTTAGACTTTTTAAATTTCACGCTATTCAACATGCTTTTTACCTTTAGCCTTTTTTATTTTTTCTAACTATTTATCCTTTGCCAGACAAATGTTAATAAAAATACAGTCCGGATAGTACCGGGATGGAAATCATTCCAAATACTTATCCGGACTATAATTAATTCTTAAATAATCAATATATTATTTAAAGACAATTATAATTAATTGTTAAGTAACTTTATCTTTAATTTAGCAAAATCAAGTGCATCAATTGAGCTATCAGTATTCATATCAGCGTTTTCTTTAACTATAGTAGTTGAACTATCTAAAAGATACTTCTTCATCAATGCAAGGTCTATAGCATCTACTGAACCATCGCCATTAAGATCACCTAGAGTAGTAGGTGGAACTGGAGTTGGGAACAACATAGCATAAACACCATTAGCAACTGCATACTCAGATTGAGCCCAGAATCTGTGGTATGTGATTACTGGAGCATCTGCTTCATTACCACTATTCAAATATTTTTCTACCTTCGCCCAGTTAGGATCCTGCTTGTATTTTGAACGAATGTCTATGAATCTAACACCTGGTTGAATCTTATCTCCGTTAGGCATTGTTCCTGAGAAGCTTGATGGAATATAAACTTTTTCATTGAAACGTTTATAGTCTAAACGTTGTTCTGGTACGCCTATACCCTTTTCATCAGTATAGTTTGTCCAAATAGCATCAAGAAGCTTTTTAGCAGTTTCCTGTGCAGTTGTATCTTTTGATGCAGCCGCATAGTAGGATAATGCATTAATAATTGAAGAAGCAACACCAAGGTCTCTTCCACGAGCTGTAACTAATACATGTAAGTTTGGATTTCCAGTAAATGAATTAAATCCGTTCCATGTATCAGGTTGTCCTTCCCAATCTATTGTTGTAGGGATTGTAAATGTTCCGTTTTCAAATTTAATTTCTGAGATAATCCATTTTGCCCATTTATCTGCTAAGTTCTTAAGTCTTGAATCTCCAGTCTGATAGTATAATTGCATTATACGTTGCATTGACCATGCCTGCATTCCAGGCCATGTGTTACTACCTGGGTCAGCATATACAGGATTTTCTACATAACCCATACCATAGAATGTTGATGTACCTGCTGGCCAAGTCTCATAACGTCCATTATATGAGTTACTAGCTCCACCAGCTATAGCACCTTCAGCAGACTGCAACCACTGATAGAATTCAATCTGTCTATCTAAGCTCTTACCCCAGTCAGTTGAACTATTTTCTGCCTTTGGTTTGAAATCAGCATCGTTTGATAATACATAAGCAGTAAATGGATTCTGGTATCCAAAGTGGTTGTGGCTAGATCCGATAACCCATGACCATTGTGATGTAACACCACCGCCCCATGCATAGTACCATGACATCAAGTACATACAAGCATCATATCCTGAACCTGCTTGTTGTGAGCTTCCTACTTTTCTGAAATATTTATCGAACATTGCATATCTTAAATAGTCACCCATTTTTGATGCTTTTTTTACATAAGTAGATATATCTACACCTTTAGCTTTTGCTACTTGACTAGCTAAATGTGTTGCCTGTACAGCACGAGCATCAGCATCCGGAGCATTTGTATACTTAAATTGTGCTGCATATGAACTGTCACCAGTAAACAAATCAAGGTATCCATTTCTTCCACCAAACTTCATAGCATCCCATGATGGTTGTGGTACAGTTTCCCAAGTTGACTCCTGCTCACCTCTTTGGAATGTGTTGATGTATGAATTCTTTGAAGTTCCATCTCCTCTATTACCAAATCCATACCAGTTATCAACGTCTAAGATCCAGTGCATACCATATATTCTGCTAGATCCATAAGCTGATTTAAGTCCATTAGCTATTGGGTCTTTACCAACAGGTGCACCTGAATCCAATTGTGATGGGTATTTGCTTATATCTTGCCATTCTGGAGCATATGTAGCTGGCTTGTTAGGATCATATCTGCTCATACTAGTTTCAGGCTGATCTAATTCTGATGGAATTATGTACTTTTCAGCTATTTCCCATGATTTCTTAAATCCTGAGAAATCACCATTTAATCTTCCATTCATAGCTTCCAACCAGATGTAATAACTGAAAGCTTCACTGGTTGTTACATGTCCGTAATCAGGAGCTTCAACATTCATTGTTTCAATAGTATGATATGGAACTCCATCTGGGCTAAAATAGCCGCTATTAGAGGCCATTATTTTATCATACATAGTGTTGAAACGTTCAGCATACACATCATTTACAGGACCAGTGATCTCGTCACCTGCAGCTGCTAAAACTGTTGAAGGAACCATTACTGATAAAGTCATTGAAGCTGCAACGGCAATTGCACTAATTCTCTTAATACCTTTTCTCATTGTTGAATTTCCCCTTTTCTATAATTTTAGTTGTTTTACATATTTAACACTATTTCTATACCTTCATGGTTGAAATCAACCATGAAGGTAGAAATATATTAAATTTAATGCTATTAGTTTAATTTAACGCTACCATTTGTAAGTGTAACATCAGGTATTTTTGACATATTTCCATTACCAAAAGCTCCACCAGTTTGGAAAGATACAGCTGCTGTTTGAGTTGCTGAACCTAATACAGTAAATGTAATATTACATAATACTCCATCAGTAGTAATAAGTTCATCTCCTATTGTATTGTCAAGGAATACAAAGCTGATTTTTCCGTTTGTTGCATCAATCTTTGATGAGAAGTTTACAGGTGCATTTACAACTATATCACCTGCTGTTACTTTTGTTGCTTTGAGTAATGTAGTGTCATATGTAATGTAGAAATTGCATGTTCCAATGTTACCAACTTTTGCTACATTCTTTAATGTTACAGGTACAGTAACTGTTGTATCACCAGCTTTACCAGCTGCTGTTCCTATTGCTACAGCTAAACCAGTAACTTCAGGTGTTGAATCTGAAATTGATACAGTTAATACTGGAGCAACTGTTGCAGTTCCAAAATCAAATGTAAATGCTTTTGATGTACCTTTTGTTAAAGTTGAGAGGTAGTTCTTTGAAATTGTTACTGTGTTTCCTGATACTGTATAATCAGTTCCCTTTGTTAGACCTGTGATACCAGCAAATGTATTTCCATTAGCTGTATAAGTAACTGTTACATCTGCAGGAGTGTACTTATCAAATGATGCTGTAGTTGTGCTAAGTGTTGCTGGAATAATAACAGGATCTGATTCACCTATTTCAACACTACCATTTGAAAATTCTACATCTGCTATTTTAGCCATGTTGCCATTTCCGAATGCTCCACCTGCGAGGAAACTTACAGCTGTTGTTGTTTTTTGAGTTCCTAATACATCAAATGTAATATTTGCTAATACACCATCAGCAGTAATTAACTCGTCACCTATTGTGTTATCAAGGAATACAAAGCTGATTTTTCCGTTTGTTGCATCAATCTTTGTTGAGAAGTTTACAGGTGCGTTTACAACTATATCACCTGCTGTTACTTTTGTAGCCTTTAATAAAGCACTGTCGTATCCAACATAGAAATTACATGTTCCAACATTACCTGCTTTTGCTACATTTGCCATAGTTACAGGTACAGTTATTGTCTGACCTGCTTTACCAGCAGCAGTTCCTAGTTTAACACTAAGCTTTTGAACTGGTTCAGTTACTGTCAATTCTAATACAGGATTATTTGCTGTACCAAAGTCAAATGTAAGTTTTTTAGTACCTACTGCTAAAGTTGAGAGGTAGCTCTTTAATATTGTCACTGTGCTTCCTGATTCTATGTAGTCAGTACCCTTTGTTAAACCAGTGATTCCAGCGAATGTATTTCCATTAGCTGTCATAGTAATATTGATATCAGCTAGAGCGGACTTATCAACTTTTACTACTGAAGGATTAATTGTTGCATCTAAAACAATAGGACCTTCATTTATTTTTACACTACCATTTGTTAATTTAACACTTGATATTTTTGTCATGTTGCCATCGCCGAAAGCTCCACCTTCGAGGAATTTTACAACTGTTGTTGTTTCTTTAGTTCCTTTTACCTTGAAATTAATTTTAGCGAATACTCCATCAGCAGTAATAAGTTCATCACCTATTGTGTTGTCGAGGAATACGAAGCTAATTTTTCCGTTTGTTGCATCGATTTTTGTTGAGAAGTTTACAGGTGCATTATTAACTATTTCACCTGCTGCTACTGATACTGCTTCTAACTGAGTATTGTCATATCCAACGTAGAAGTTACATGTTCCAACATTACCTACTGTTGCTACTTCTTTGAAAGTTACAGGTACTACTACTGCATCACCTGCTTTACCTTCTGCTGTTCCTAATGCTACTGTAAATGCATCTGGAATTGGACCTTCAGTTATTTTTACACTACCATCTGTAAACTTAACGTTATCAATTTTACTCATGTTGCCATTACCGAAAGCTCCGCCAACTGCGAATGTAACAGGTGTTACTATTTCCTTAGTTCCTAATACCTTAAAGTTAATTTTTGCAAAAGCACCATCTGCAGTAATTAGCTCATCACCTATTGTGTTATCAAGGAATACAAAGCTAATTGTACCTTTTGTTGCGTCTATCTTTGATGAGAAGTTAACTGGTGCATTTGTAACTATATCACCTGCTGCTACTGATACTGCTTCTAACTGAGTATTATCATATTTAACATAGAAGTTACATGTTCCAACCTTACCTGCACTTTCTACATTTTCAAAAGTTACAGGTACTGTTACTGTTCCACCAGCTGTAGTTCCGTCTGTTACAGTTGCTATTTTTACATTAAGTGCTTCAGGTTGTGGTCCAGCTTCTAAAGCTACACTACCATCTGTTAACTTAACATCTGTTATTTTTGCCATGTTGCCATTGCCGAAAGCTCCACCTTCGTTGAACTTAACAGTTGCTGTTGCTGTATTTGCTGCTTTTACCTTGAATGTAATATTAGCGAATACTCCATCAGCAGTAATAAGTTCATCACCTATTGTGTTGTCGAGGAATACGAAGCTAATTGTTCCCTTTGTTGAATCAATCTTTGTTGAGAAGTTTACAGCTGCATTCTTAACTATTTCACCTGCTGCTACTGATACTGCTTCTAACTGAGTATTGTCATATCCAACATAGAAGTTACATGTTCCAACATTGCCTGCTTTTGCTACACTTGCCATAGTTACAGGTACTGTTACTGTTTCACCAACTTTAGTTGGTTCTGTTATAGTTGCTATTTTTACATTAAGTTCTTCAGGTTGTGGTCCATCTTCTAAAGCTACACTACCATCTGTTAATTTAAGCTTTGTTATTTTTGCCATGTTGCCATCGCCGAAAGCTCCACCTTCGTTGAACTTAACAACTGCTGTTGATGTATTTGCTGCTTTTACCTTGAATGTAATATTAGCTAATACTCCATCAGCAGTAATAAGTTCATCACCTATTGTGTTGTCGAGGAATACGAAGCTAATTGTTCCCTTTGTTGAATCAATCTTTGTTGAGAAGTTAACAGCTGCATTTTTAACTATTTCACCTGCTGCTACTGATACTGCTTCTAACTGAGTATTGTCATATCCAACATAGAAGTTGAATGTTCCAACATTACCTGCTTTTGCTACACTTGCCATAGTTACAGGTACTGTTACTGTTTCACCAACTTTAGTTGGTTCTGTTATAGTTGCTATTTTTACATTAAGTTCTTCAGGTTGTGGTCCAGGTA
>JAEZRV010000004.1 GCA_023444055.1 Bacillota bacterium | reverse complement strand
TTCCATTAAAACTATCGTTCGCCATGATTTGTCCCTTTCTAACTTAAATTTTCACAAATTGTTTCTTCTAGCTATTAAAGTTTCTAAATCACTCATTTTCCTACGAATTTAAAATGTCATCTATATTATTGCCCTTTTTCAAGCCTCAAAAATGATCATTTTTGAGCTCATTTTTCGTCCGAAAATCGCTCCAAAACCACAACATCTTGTGGTCAAACCCTACTTTTTCTCCTCCGAACCACATCTTGTCATCAGAATTATCGCTTCTACGTGATGCGAAAAAGGAAACATATCCACTGGCTGAACACATTTCACTTCAAACCCATTTCCGCATAGAAATTTGATGTCTCGTGCAAGCGTGGATGGGTTACAACTTACGTATACGATGCGCTTGGGCTGCATTTCAACAAGTGTCTTCAGTAGACTTTCTTCGCAACCCTTTCTTGGTGGGTCAACAACAACCACATCAGCTCTAGTACCTTCTTTATATAGCTCGGGAATAACAGTTTCTGCCTCACCCACCAAGAATTTAACATTCTCTATGCCGTTTAGTTCAGCATTTCTTTTAGCATCGGCAATTGCATCTGGGACAACCTCTACCCCAATAACTTTTTTTGCTTTTTCCGATAAGAAGAGAGAAATAGTTCCTATGCCGCAATACAGGTCAAAAACAGTTTCATTGCCAGAAAGACCTGCATATTCAAGAGCCTTATTGTACAAAACCTCTGTTTGAATGGGGTTAACCTGAAAAAATGAGAGAGGCGAGATATTGAACTTATACTTTCCAATATAGTCTGAAATATACTCCTGCCCATAAATACATGTATTCTTGTCACCTAGGATAATATTAGTATTCTTAGTATTTACGTTAACAACAACACTCTTAATATTTTCATACTTTTCACATAAAAGCTTAACTAACTGATCTGCTTTAGGAACTTTTTTACCATTTACAACAAGTACAACCATTAGCTCATTGGTTTTAAAACCCATTCTAACCATTACATGACGCAAAAAACCCTTACCTGTTTTTTCATTATATATGCTAATTCCATTTGATTTGAAAAAACCACGAACGATATCTCTTATATCATTACTTTCTCTGGGCTGAATGTTACATTCTTTGCTTTCAATAATATTATGAGAACCCTTTTCATAAAATCCAATTTTCACATCAGAACCGCAAGTACCAACAGGATACTGAACCTTATTTCTATAGAAAAATGGACTTTCCATACCAATTGCATCATAAACCTTAACATTTTCAAGCCCACCAATTCTCATTAAATTCTGACGAACAGTATCGGTCTTGAATTCCAGCTGTGCATCATATGGCATGTGCTGTATTGAGCAACCTCCACATTTGTCAAAAGCAGAACAAAAAGGCGCTACTCTTTTTTCAGAAGGTTTTTTAATTTCTACAATATTGCCAACTGCATAGCTTTTTGTCTGTTTTACAATATTCACATCAACTAGCTCACCAATAAGAGCACCATCCACAAACACAACTAAACCATCTAACTTACCAACTCCTTGACCTTCATGCGTTAATCCAGTTATTTCAAGAGTATATGTTTTATTCTTTGATAATATTTTTTGAGTAGACTTGTTCATTAATTAATTACCACCGTTTCCATATTTATTCAGAATGTATTTAGTTAAGCCTTTAAAATACATATGTAAGCAAAAATTTATCTCTTATTCCATATAAAACTTAATCTCAATTTCGATAAAAACATATATTAGCGAAAATATATTTATCAAGTAGTTGTAGAGTATAGTTAAAAACCCAAATCCAATGATTATTAAATTACTAATAAGCAGTATTTTTCTAAACTAAACATCTTGACTTCCTAAATGATATTTTTTAACTAAATATTTTAAACTTCTTAAATAATTCTTTTATATAATAACACAAATAAGCGTTTAGTAGTATAATACTCAAGTTTTGCCGTATACAATTTTAACGATAACTTATATAACTTTGAATTCTTTTTACATTTAAACAAGATATGGAATAGGTACATTGGCGCATTGATGCATAACTTGAAGCTAAATTAGATTGCAAAAGGTTACATACGACAAATTAACTTGTTGTGCTAATTGAACTTTGACGAAAGTATAAAAATTCCAGCACATATTTCCGATTTGTTTAATAAATTAATTAGCACAAGAGGTTAAATCAAGCTTGGTAAACAGTCACACAAAGAAATGTCTTTACTGTTCTGCAAAGGTTATTTATGATGAATTAACCTACACTAAGTTCAAGTGATTTTGGTAGGATATTGGATCTTACAAAAGTTTTGGTAATATACAAATAAAGTGGTATAATTTTACTATATAGTTAGACAGAAACTGTTGAATTATTCTATTCAAGCAGAAAAAGAAATCAAATTGGATGGCTTAAGAGGGACTGTTGCAAAACAACAATTTCTGTATACCGATGACTTATTGCTTGAATAGTATGCGAGTGCAATATATATCTAATTACGAAGCTCGGTTAGAAATTGATGCTAGAAATAGTAGGCGAAGAACAAGTATTGTAGCCAACACAGCGAAAGTAAGTAGCTGTGAGTATTACCCCGAGACAGGATGCCTTTGTGTAATACTGTCGGCGTAAGTGCTTGTTCTGAACCGAAACTATTTCAGCGTCAATTTCGTGAGCTAGCCATAGATATATACTGCACGGGAGTACTATTTAAGCAGTTTACCGTTGATATATTATATTTTTTGTTTTGCAACAGCCCCTTGTTTTAAAAAGTTTTGGTATCGATTACATCATTAACTGCACTTTTGAGTGACTCATTTTAAATGATTCTGGTGTTGAGCACATCATTAATTGCACTTTTGATTGACTTATTTTAGAGAGATGAGGTGAAATAACGTGAATAAGTTAGTTGCAAGGTTGGGATTCGGAGCTACTTTGGTAAGTTTGCTTTCATTTTTTGTGTATACAATTAGCTTTGTTGCTATTGCTTTAAATAGTCCGCTATTAAATTGTACAGATTCACAGGATTTTAATACTTACTATAATCAATTTTTTAGGAATTTAGCTATGACTTTTATGTTGATATATTGTATCTGTTATGTGATTGAAATGGTGTGCTTAGAAGAGTGGGTAGAGCAGTCCAAACGAGTTTTAGCAAAGTTAGCGGTATTGTTTGGATTGGGTTTTTCATTACTTGCTGGAATCTGCTATTTTATTCAAATAACATCAGTAAGATTACAATTGCAAATAGGAAAGATAGACGGATTGGAACAATTTATTATGTCACGCCCAACATCTGGGATAGCCGCAATAAATATGTTGGGATGGACTGTGTTTTATGGAATATCAAGTTTGTGCATTGCGTTTTGCTTCGGAAATTCAAAAATAGAAAACTTTTGCAGATATTCATTTTTAGCCAATGCATTGTTTATGTTAGTAGCAGCTGTTGGATATATTGCCAACGTTACAGTTGTTGTTTTTGTTTGCATGTACATTGGCTTGGGTGGAACAATGCTAGCTACAGCCCTAGGCCTTTGCAGATTATTCAGTAAACATGGGTTATAAATGAAACATGGAATTAATAGAAGAATAGTACAGCCTCATACAATGGCGAAATTTAACGGAGAAAACTCGATATGCCAGCCTGCTATTGCAGGCTGGCATATCTTATCAGGTTCACATTACTAATCGGTTTAATCTAACTCTTCAGATTCATCTGACTCAATCAAATTTTATATTACTCATAAGGTTCTATCTAACTTCATCAGTCTGGCTTGATTCATCGGTTTAGCCTGACTCATCAAGTTTAACTTACTCATCAAGTTAATTCTGACGTATCTAATTTATCATGTATAAACTATTATTACGCAGCTGCTGGGAAAGTTGTAATAATTTTAAGCAAGTATTGCTTCATAAGTGCGAAATCTAAAGCATCTACTTTTCCGCTCTTGTCAACATCTCCAACAGTCAAACCATTTTCAGCTGGGAATTTGGTTATTGATCCGAGCAGATATTGCTTCATAAGTGCAAAATCTAAAGCATCTACAGTTCCGCTGCCGTCAACGTCACCATATATTACTGGTATAGGAGGAACATAAGAACCTATAGCAGCTTGCATTGCATAATAAGCTGGCTTTGGATTATAGTTTCTGTCAAAAACCAAAGCATCATCTCTTCCTGGGAATGTTCCTGGAACCCAAGAATATTTGTCTGTGAAGCCCCAAAGCTGAATAGCTTTTACTGCAGGTTGTGCCATACATTTCTCAATAATGTTCTTGTAGTAGCTAGCTTGTTTTTCAAGATCTGCTGATGAAGGATTTTGTGGTACACGTACATCCATTTCTGTTACGTATATCTCAAGACCTAAATCTGCAAAACGCTGTAAATTTTTAGCAAAGTCATTATAATCAATTGCATATTGGATATCTAAGTGCATCTGGAATCCGATTCCATCTACAGGTATATTACGACTCTTAAAATCTTTGAGCATTGCATATGCACCATTTGACTTAGCACCAGTATACTCAAGATTGTAATCATTGTAAATCAGCTTACAATTAGGGTCAACTGTACGAGCTTTAGTAAATGCTTTCTCAATAAAGCTTTTACCCATAATTCTATACCAGAAAGAATTTCTATAGCTTCCATTTTCATCAAAAGCTTCATTAACTACGTCCCACATTGGAATTTTGCCTTTGTATTGCCCCATTACTTTTTCAATATGATTGTACATGGCAGCTTCCATATTAGCAGCATTAAGATTTTGTACCCAGTTCGGAGTTTGAGCGTGCCAAACTAACGCATGTCCATGAACCTTATAATTGTTTTGAGCTGCCCAGTTAACAAGCGTATTAGCGGCGTTAAAATTAAACTGATTTTGATTAGGTTCAGTTGCATCCCATTTCATGCAGTTTTCGGGAGTTACCAAATTAAACTCGGCTTTAGCGGTACTTAGGAATTGGGCAGAATCTGACAGTGACGTGAAATTACTTGGAAACTCAGTTCCAATTGTAACTCTGCTTTGGATGTCCTTTAACCTTTTGCCAGTAGGAGTAGTAGCGGCACTAACTGTTGATGAGCAAATCATCATAGTTGCCATAAAGACAGCAAGCGCAGCTGAACCCACTTTTTTAAAACTGTTTCTTTTCATAAATCAACTCTCCTTTATATTATGTTAGTGTAAACTAAGTTACACTTGTTATATTTTGAATATGCCATTTATTAAGGTTTTCAAGATTTTTTTAGATAAAAAAAACAATGACCCCCTCTTTTCCTGTATAATTGAGATTCTCAAGCCA
>JAEZRV010000040.1 GCA_023444055.1 Bacillota bacterium | reverse complement strand
CAAATGTAACAGGTGTATTAATAACTGGTTCACCGTTTTCATTTAATACACATACTTTTTGCGGAGTCATAAATCCACGTCCACCTGGAACCACCGCCGAAGGATTCGATAAATTTACTGTTTGTTCGACCGGAGCGAGGGCAGTTATCTGCCAGTTACTAGCAGCATTTACACTAGAAATATTTGCAGGGATTACAAACAAAAGGATAAATAGAGCTAAAAGATAATATGCCTTTAAAGAAGTACTCCTTTTCCAATCATTCATAGCTACTGTTTTTTCTTTAATTTTTCTCATAATTTTGCGTCCTCCAAATGTTATTTTTTGAAAATTTTGTTACCTTTTATATGTTTATTATATCTTATACCACATTATCTGTAAAGCACCCTATAAATGTGAACCACCCTGATATTACTACGTTTTAAGGTTTTATAGCCATTCATAATTCGAGTAAACAAGAGAAAATCAGAGAAATATTAAGTTTTATTTTCTCGGTATGCAATTATTTCCATTAAGATTTTAAAAATAAGCAGATAAGGAGTAATAATTTAATAATACAAATATATACCACTTACATACCATTTGTACTTTTAATTCTAATATGTTAAAATCCAAGAATAAAAGCAATACCGAGTCTATACAATTTCTTTTAAGGAAATATATATTTCTTTTTATGTTTTCGTGCGAAATGTAAGGCATGGTATATTTATAAAATACTATATAAATTAGAAGGTGAATTACTTTGAATGTACCTAAAATAATTGATGCTCACGTCCATATATTTCCGCCAAAGGTCGCTATAAAGGCCACAGAAGCTACTGCAAACTATTATGGAGCTCAAATGCATGGTAACGGAACTATCGAAAATTTACTCAGTAATGGCAAAAAAATAAATGTTTATAAGTATATTGTTCATTCCACAGCTACAAAAGTTGACCAGGTAGAATCAATTAATAATTTTATTGCTGATGCTACAGCTCAGAATGAATGTTTTATAGGATTTGGCACTTTGCATCCTGATCTAAAAGATGTGGAATCAGAAGTAAATAGGATAATCTCCCTTGGCCTTAAAGGTGTCAAACTACATCCTGATTTTCAAAATTTTAACATTGATGACCCATCTATGATGCCTATATATAAGGCACTTGAGGGCAGACTTCCAGTTCTCATTCATATGGGCGACGAAAAAAGAACCTCATCTAGCCCTGAAAGATTATCTAATGTCTTGAATATATTCCCAAAGCTCAGTGCTATTGCAGCGCATCTTGGCGGATATCAAATGTGGGACGACTCAATAAAGTACCTTGTAGGCAAAAACTTATACCTTGACACCACAAGCTCTCTAGCTTTCCTCGATAAAGAAAAAGCTAAATATATTATTAAAGAGCATGGCGTTGAAAAAATTCTCTTTGGGTCAGACTACCCTATGTGGTCACACGAGGAGGAGCTTCATAGATTATGTGACCTCAATCTGACAGATGAGGAGCTAGAACTCATCTTATGGAAAAATGCCTCAAAATTACTGAATATGTAATATTAAACAGTATTGTATAAATATGCTTTTAAATTATTTTATTATGATTTTATATGATTTTTATTTATATAATATATTGTACTATAGAGGAGGCTTACTAAACTATTAATGCGCGAAATGTAAACTTCGCATTTTTCAATCTAAATACTTATTGTAAACAAAAAGTCAAGTTTTTTAGAAAGCCTCTTCTTTTTAGATAATTCCAGTCAAATAATAAGGCAAAGATTTAATATTGTCTATTAATTGGGAACATTGCAATAAAAAACAGAGATAAAAATGAACCAAAAAAGCCTGCGAAAAAAGCAGGAACCGTATTTAATCCTCTCTTTTTAGCCATACTAACAGCAATTATTCCAATAACAATATTTACTACTAACACTGATAGTAGCGGTAAAAATAGGCCAGCAAGTGCAAGTATGCTAACTGATGGATCTGCTACCATATTATATTCCTCCAATAAATTCGTATTTTTTACTATGTGCTATAGTTCTGCATAATAGTGCGTATTTCCTTTAAACACTGTAATCTTTCAAAATATATATTTATAAACCCTCATCTAGAATCTTATACCTCTCTGCACAATATATCTATATATTTTATATATAAAGTGTGGTCATCTAGCTTAAAAATATATCCTAGTTATACCGCATCCTACAACATTGCGTTATGCTATTCTACTATTACTTATAATCTAATGCAATACTTCAATTCAAGAAACGACCCATTATATTATATTATCTAATTTTTCGACTTTATTCATTGAATTTTTTAGCAAAACATGTATAATTAAATTAGATACTATTACTTTCATAATTTAACCGTACTATTTTAAAGAAACTATGGAAATTGCTTGTAGTAATAGTTAAAAATGCAAATTTTATATTTTGTGCATTTAATTGTCCTCTTCGCATTACAAAAAGCTGCAAGTTTTTGTGGATTTGAACAATCAAGCAAATAAACAGTGATGGTAACCTGTCAAGCTGAGGTTCTCCACAACATATTTATCCAAATCTTATGCCATAAGTTGGCGTGGAGGTTATATGTTTGAAGGGTATAAATTTAAATACCGACTAAATGCTAAGCATAGTTTTAGCAATGGTACAGAAAATATTCATCCTCATACTTTTGAAATATTATTATTTATTGAATCAAATAGGAATGGTGGGCAAGTAGCTTCTTATGAGATAGATGAAATTGTTGAACAGTTCTTATTATGTTACCAAAATAAATATCTAAATGATATTTCACCATTTAACCAACTAGAACCAACCATTGAAAACATGGGTGACATATTTTATGAACAATTGAAAATTATTTTAAGCAATAAGAAATTTAATTTAATTCAATTAGAAATAAGTGAAACACCATTACGAGTTTACTTAGTATCAGATCGTTTAATGTTTAGTTCTATAACTCTTATAGGGGGTTCTAAGAGTAATAATTAGCTAAATATTTTACTAAAGTCAATTACGGTTATAAGCCTTTGCAGCTATAGAATATCGTTTTTTTAGACGAATTATGCTTTTAAATAAATAGTACCAATTTATAGAGAGGGTGTTTACATGTTCCAAAATAAGGTTAAACATGCGTGTACTATTCTGGTCACAATAATATTTCTACTTATCCCATTAACTGTTAGTGCCGAGATGCCTATAAGTATTGACGGCTATTTTGACGATTGGTCTGATAAACCGCACACAGCATTTTACTATGACATTTATAATAGCGCAGAAGCAAAAAATGTTGCATTATTTTCAGATGATAAATACTTATATGGACATATAAAGATGAGCGATCTAGTTGGTAGCTTCGGTTCATATACTATGTATTTGTGTATCAATAATTCATATTACATTAAATTAGTAATACTGTGCACAGATGATAATCATGTAATTAACTGGGACAAATTTATTGAATATACACCACCAGGAATTCATTTTGATTTAGCTGTATTCAACAATGAAGATTATTCAGAACTTCTTGGTAACACTGCTCTAGTTGTATATAACAGCGATCGTCACCCGGCCGATGATGTTGAGTTTAGTGTGGATTATGAAAAACTAAGAAAACACTGTAACAATATACCGATTAGTGAAATTCAAACTATTACTATGACCTGTCCAAGTTTAGGCAGTCAATCAATTACACTTTCAAATACCTCTACAGCACCATTTATAGGTATTATTGTTACACTTTTAGTAATAGGGTTTGTTTTGCTGTATCGTAATTACAGGCATTCGGGGAAATCTTTATGAATATACTTATATTTTTATTTGCGATAATTTGGATTTACATATTATATGTTCTAAGGCGTAGCAATCTCTATTTTTGGAAATTTTGCTGGGGTAGCGTTGGCATGTTTATTCTAATGATGGTATTGATTCAGCCAATTGTTGTAGGTTCACTTACTAAGGCAGTTGCATCCATATCAGGTATATTAGGTAACCTGACTAATATATATAGCTCCTATTTCCAATATGGGATGCTGTTTATATCGAATTATGGTTCCTCTATTTCTTTATATATTGACTATGAGTGTTCAGGAATCATTGAAATTATGGCGTTTATGTCCTTACTCTGTTTTTTTAATGTTTACAATTTTTTTGAGAAGATCGTTGTTAGCATATTAGGATTTATGTGGATTTTTATCGCTAATGTAATACGTATTTTTATAATATGCTCATTAATTTATCACTTTGGTAACAGTATTTTTTATTTTGCCCATACAATATTTGGTAGATTAGTGTTTTATGCATTTTCTATAGCATTGTATTATTTTGTGTTTACAAAGTCACATATTATCCGTCAGAAAGTTGGGAATTTTAATTATGAACATAATTAATTACTTTTCTAGCTCAATAGTTTTTTGGATGGCATGGATAATTATCCCTGTTATTATGGAGATTATCCCAGCAGTGGGTGAAGCCTGCATACTCATTAAGAATGCGTTCGCCAAAAAAGATATTCCTATCACTAATTATCCAGAAATAACTATAATTATTCCTGTATACAATTCGGCATTTACACTCTATGCTTGTATAGAGTCAGTATATTTATCAACTTATCCTAATGACAAGATTACAATTATGCTTGTAAACAATCAAGGAAATGATAATAGCTTTGATATATACAATAAATGTCAGGATGAGTTTAAAGAATTATCACTGCAATGGATGAATTCAAAACAGGGTAAGTCAAAGGCTTTAAACTTAGCGCTATTTAATAGTGAAGGAAAATATATTATAAATATTGATAGTGATGGTATACTTCATCCTGCCGCACTCACAAATGTAGTTACTCGCTTTGAACGGAATCCTGATATCCATTGTTTCACAGGAACTGTTTTGACTAACCCTAATGTTATTGAGAATACAAAGGGTCTTATAATGCGTATGGTTCAACGCATTGAGTTCTGTGAATACTGTCAAGCATTCTTTGCCGGTAGAAATTTTCAGTCTAAAGTAGACAGTATCTATACATTATCAGGCGCATTTTCAGCATTTAGAAAATCGACTATTTTGAAGACTCAATTATATAATACAGACACAATATGTGAGGACACTCATGTAACCTTTCAAATCAAAAATATACTCAAAAAGAAAGTTTACCTTTGTGAAAACGCTTTATTTTTTGTTGACCCCATAGAGAGTTTTAATAAGCTGTATATCCAAAGGCAGCGTTGGCAGCGCGGTGAAATCGAAGTTGCTCATATGTTTATGAATAGAAACTTGTTTAATGGTAAAGGTCTTTTTTTTAAGCATTCATTGCAACTTTTGATATATGACCACACCTTTGCATTTCCTCGAATGATATGGTATTTCGCATTAATTTGTTTAATATTTATGAACTACTCGATATCACTAGTTTTTGGCTCCCTTTTATTAATATTTTTCCTTTATATATTGTCGGCATTTTTATTTTACTTCGATGTTTTACTTTTGCTAAAAGAGTTCAATGATTTAAGGCGATATTATTTAAAAAAATGGTATGCTGTTTTTATGTTGCCTATATTCAACTTCGTTGTATTCTGGATTCGCTTTGCAGGTATTATCAATAGTATAAAAAGTGAAAGTAGTTGGAATACAAAGACACTTTCAGAAGAGTGGTTAAATTTTAAGAAAGTCATATCTTCTGACTTATCCTGTATATCAAAATTAGTAAATAAAATGAAAAGTAGGTGTAACAATGAATGAGTTAACAGTATTGTTACCAGCATATAACGAGGAGGAAAATATAGAAGCTTTAATTGAGCGATGGCAGAGGGTTAGAATACCTATAAGAGATACATATGCTTTGTCTCTAAAAATTGTAGTTATAAATGATGGTAGTAGCGATAAAACAAAGAATATTTGTGAAATATTAGAGCAAAAATACACTAATTTTACACTTATAAATCATATTCAAAACAAAGGACTGGGTGAAGCAGTAAAAACTTCCATTACATATGTAGTAAAAGATCGTCCTAAGTGTACATACGCTTGTATAATGGATTGCGACAATACCCATGAGCCAAAATATATTTTAGATATGCTAGAGGAAGTCCAGTTAGGTAATAAAACTGGAACTGTTGACGTTGTAATAGCATCCAGATATCGAAAAGGTTCTAAAATACATGGACTTTCAAAATATCGTGTCTTAGCAAGTAATTGCGCAAAATTTGTTTACAGAATCTTACTTAATGTAAACGATGTTAAAGATTATACTTGTGGTTATCGTTTGTACAGTTATGAAATACTAAGCAAAGCTTTTGACCATTTTGGCAATAAAATAATAGAAGAAACAGGGTTTTCGTGCATGGCTGAGCTCCTGTATAAGCTTAATATTTTAGATGCCCGCTTTAAAGAAATCCCTTTCGAATTGAGATATGATTATAAACAGGGGCAAAGCAAAATGAATGTTTTTAAAACCTCTATTAGTAGCATTAAACTTGTATTTAGATTAAGAACATTAAAAATTAAAAGATAAAGGGTGTATACCATATGCACATATTACTCCATAAGAGACCAATGTTTATAGCTATTATAATAATTTCTTTTTTCTTCTGTGCTGCCGCCATTATATTTGAAACAAATGTTCTCAAGCAAAATCAGGAAGCCTTCACAAGAAGTTTTGGAAATCAACAGGAACTTTTAGTGTCGCAAATTAGTAGACAAGCTAATAATATGCTTACTGTATATTCTGGCACTGAACAAGACGTAATTGATGAAATTATTAAGAATGCAGAAACATCTGGCAGTCGTTACTGGTTATTTGTTAAAAATAATAAAATATTATTTTATAAAAATGATAATGAAACGAGCCAATTAAAAATTATAAATATAGACAAAGTAATACAGTCCTTTAAAATTTCTGACGGAGAAAATATTGATGCTCTGGCCACATTATTTTATCAAAGAAAAAATGGATCTGTTTTATTTTCTGAGTCTAAAGCAAAGGGACTAAAATTGGCATCCGTATCATTTTTTGAAGTAGATGGGGCAACCTATTCTATTGGCATGTGCACAACAGAAAATTTTATATTAGATACAGGGGGAATATTCAAACATAATTCCTATTCGCTTATTACAATGGTAGCAATATGTTTGATTCTATTTTCTTCTATTGTAATGATACTAATAATTATTAACAAGAAAAATGAAGACATTCTGATACTAAAAAAAATAGTACAAGCTAAAAATCTAGAAATAGAAAAACTTACTACAGTAGGATTAGAATCGGATACTCTGTATGATGAGAATACTAACATCTATAGCCAAAAGGTTATGGATGCGTTGCTTAGAAAGACTAATAATCCAAAGCTTTTTCCGATTAGCACAATAGTTATTAATATGCATTATTCTGAAAGCATAACCTATGATGCCCTAGTATCAGAGTTAGCTCCTAAACTTCAAAAGTTGCTACCTAATAAAAGTATTGTAGCTAGAACCCATGATAACCAACTAACTATATTACTTTTTATGACAGAGTATAAATTAGCAAAAGATTTACAATTAAAGCTTATAAAATCTTGTTCTTGTATATTAAATAAATTTCATACTTCTGTGGAATCTGATGTAACTACATGTTTATTTGAGCAAGACACGCCCATTGATAACTTTGAGTACGAGAACTTAATAACATCTAAAGATAATATAAAGGAAAGGATATAAATATACCTGTGTTACTTTTATCAGCATGCAAAAAGTCTCCATTACTAAAATATTTTGGTTATTCAATTTGGGTAACTATAATAGATGTAACTATTGTTTGGATACTTCATAATTTATTTAAAATTAATATTTTAGGTGCTAATACATTCGGCATACTTGTTGGATTTATAATACATTATTTACTAGCATCTAAATCAGTATTTGATTCTGAATACGGTGCGAGAGGATTTTTTATATATTTTGCCACTTTTTTATTTGGTTTATGCTTAGCCGACCTATTAATTTATATAGGAATGTACTATTTATTTATTACATTCAATAATAATATAAATTTTTTACTTAGCAAAGGGTTATCTATAGTGGTACCATTTTTTGCATTATATTACCTAAGAAAATTCCTATACGGAATCGTTAAAAAGTGAGGAAATCTTATGAGTTCAAAAAAACATCAGCAATACAAATTTAAATTCTATTTAAATGCAAGTCATTCGATATATATTAACGGAGAACTTGGTAGTAGACACACCCACACATGGGAAATCTCTATTCATCTATTAAAAATGCGAGATGATTTTGTTAAATTTACTTCCATTGAATCACAGATAGAAGCTCTATTAAATGTGTATCAAGATAAATTTATCAATGACGTTGAACCATTTAATACATTAAATCCTACTTTGGAGCATATGTGTACTTACTTTAAAGACAGAATTCGTGAATTGGTTAATAATGAGGGTTGGATTCTATTACTCATTGAAATTGGTGAAACACCTACCCGATCATATGTAATTAATCTTCTCTCTGAAGACGGTGATACAAATATGGATAGTGTTGATTCACAGAGGTTACAATACGAGCAATTTCATAAGAACTTCGCACTAACTGCAGACTCTCTTGCAGATAGCATTATTGAAAAAGTATTAAGAGGCAAATAATTAATATTATTATTCTTGAGGTATTTTCATGGAAAAATCAACTATTTCAAAAGAAAAAATCAACACAAAGTATATAATTGGGGTCATTGCATTTATAGCTTTTTTTGCTCTTATTTCAATTATTTTAATGTACATAATGAAATCTAACAGATATTTTGCATCTGGAAATGATATGTGGGGTCATCTATTTAAATCCGATTTAATGTATCAGAACATAAAAAATGGCAACTACTACCCATTATACACAGACCTTTGGTATAACGGAGTTCAGCCCTTCCGATACTGGGCGCCTCTTCCATATTACCTTATGGCTGGCCTCCAATACATTACCGGCGGAGACATAATAAATGCCTATTATTTGTTTACAGCATTATCATTTTTTGTTGGGAGTATAGGCTGGCTGCTTTGGGGAATATCCTCTGGAAGAATTGTATTATGTTCTTTTTTGGGGACTATATGGTTTTTTATGCCTGAAAATTTTAGAATATTTTTTTGCGAAGGTAATTTACCTAGAATGATTATAGCAATACTGCTTCCATATCTGGTATATTTCTTATGGAGATTTGTTGAAGTAGAAAAAGATGCATCGCTTTTTGCAATTATACTATTATTGTGTATATCAACGCTATGCCACGTTATGGTAGCAGCAATGATAGGAATCGGCTCGTTTATATTTCTTACAATATACTCGATTTATACCAAAAAGGTTTTGCGCCCTATTTATGCACTTATAGGAATGATATTGTCCTTCGCATTATGTGGTATATGGCTTTATCCGGCACTCATCGGAGGATTAGTTGGTATGGATTCTGCAGCAAATGCTGAAGTCATGAATTTATTAAGTGCTCCACTTAGTTTGTCTTTAAATCCACTTAACCGAATCACAGGTATTATTGATACTTTTTATTATGGAATTTCTGTAGCTATAATATCTATAATTGGAATTCTACTTTCAAATAAAAAAGAAAAAGCTGGTTTTTACACTTCAATCATTATATTACTAGCCACTACCACTGCGGCTATGCCTTTCTTATCCAAGCTGCCTCTAAGCCAAATTTTATGGATGAGACGTTTTGCTCCAATAGCATATGCATTATTCTTCTGTTCTCTAATTGAGTGGAAAAAATGTAAACGCTATTTAATGATAGTACTTTCTATAATTCTAGTAATTGATTGTATACCGTCTTTTGATTTCTCACGTTATTATACTCAACTATCCATTAAGACCGACAATGAGCTTAAAATAGCAAAAGAAATAACAGAGCAAAGAGTTGCACTTATGGATTTAAGTACTAATGGCTCATATCCATCCTGGGAGCTGTGTGAAGGCGATAATGCCACAAAGTATACCTACGGATGGGCTTGGCAAGGTGCGTCAACCTCTACAAACATTGTAATGCTTAATACTGCTCTTGAATGTGGATATTTTGATTATATGTTCGATAGATGCATCGAATTAGGTAATGATACCGTTATAGTAAAAAAAGAGCTAATAAATATGTCAAATAAAAATTATAACGAATTAATTCAAGCAGCTACAAGCTCTCAATATAAGCTTTATCAAGAAACTAAGCAGACATTTGTTTTCCATAGAGAAACATCAGATTCTTTCGGAGTAATAACAAATTATGAAGGTTTAGCCATAGGCAGGGCCGCTTCACAAATAACATTATGCTACCCTATGTTTACATCTGGGGACTCTGATAATATTGAGGACTATAACTTTGATGAATTGTCAAAATATAAAGTCATCTATTTATCAGACTTTATATATAATAATAGACAATCAGCTGAGAGTATTGTTCGCAAATTAGGTAATATAGGCGTTAAGGTTGTTATTGATATCAATAAGCTTCCTGTAGATAAAATAACAAACCGCATGACATTTTTAGATGTAACTTCACAGACTATCTCTTTTAAAACCGAATACCCTAATTTATCATATAAAGGCAATACTATTTTGCATGAAAATTTTGCTGAAGAATATTCCAACTGGAACACAGTGTATCTAGATAATGTGGAAAACCCAATAGGAAAGTTTACATATTTAGACCAAGACCTAGCTTTTATAGGAACTAATGATGATAAAAATATTATTTTTATGGGTTTAAACATCCTGTATCATGCTATGCAAACCGGAGATAATGAAGTTATGAATATAATATCTGACATACTTCAAGTTAAAGAAAATGAATTACCTGCCAGAGAACTAGTAGACATTAATGTCACCTATAAAAAAGATAAGATCATTATTGATACACCTGCAGAAGGTGTAAATACTACTATTGCATACCAGGACAATTTTACAGCTGATAATAGCATTAAAAATGTGAATAATTTACTGGTAGTTACAAAAAAACATACCGAAATTAATCTATTGTATCCATACCTAAATCAAGGGATATTTACATCTGCTTTAGGTATCATCAGTATATTAATTCTATATTCATTTATAATTTATAAGAAAAAACTCAAGCTTCGGACATAAAAAATCTATTGGTGTGGTAGAATTATATGCGAAGTTTAATGCATAAAGCTTTAAATATTATCTACAGGACTAACATTAGAAAAATCACAAACTATCCACATATATATAGTTTTATCAACAGCCTTATACTCAAAATATAGTGTTTTTGTGGATACTCTTCTGTTTTAAAATCACTTATCCACACTTATATTAACAATATACACATATATCTCTCACTGATGCAAAAACTAAATTTTTATTTCAAACTTTATTAATTAAACAAAATAGTGTAAGTCCACAACAAACAAGTTGTATACTTACACTATTTCTATTACACGAATTAACTATACCTATCTATTTCTAAAGGAATTAACTGTAAACTACTTATTCCTTTGCTTATATCAGTGAAACATTCACATATTATCCTCAAATGATAAATAAATACCTCACAGGTTATCCCCATATATTTAGAATTATCAACATATTTATGCACAATATATAGGTTTTCTGTGGATAACATGTTCTGTATGCAGATTATTATCCACATCAAATCAACATATTACACATATTCCTGTTATCTATTGGAGTCTCTAAAAGCTATATATGGGAAAGCTAAGTAATACAATAATTCTGAACCTTGAATTTCTATTCCTTTTCCTCGCTTACTATTGCTATTGAAGCACTTGCACCAATTCTACTAGCACCCGCATCAACCATAGCCTTTGCGGTTTTATAATCTCTTATGCCTCCAGATGCTTTTACTCCTAGATTTGGCTTGACTATAGATCTCATAAGTTTAACATCCTCAATTGTAGCTCCACCTGTACTAAATCCAGTTGATGTCTTAACGAAATCCGCGCCTGCATCTTTACAAATGTTACAGCACATTATTTTTTCATCATCTGTAAGTAAGCAGGTTTCGAGAATTACCTTAACAAGAGCTTTTCCTTTGGCGGCTTGAACAACAGCTTCTACATCATTTTTTACATAATCAAAATCTCCTGATTTTATTGCGCCAACATTTATCACCATGTCTACTTCTCTAGCTCCATTTTCAATTGCTTCACTGGCTTCAGCAACCTTTGCTGCAGTTGTTGTTGCACCTAAAGGAAAACCAATGACAGTACATACTTTTACAGGATTATTTTTTAAAAGCTCGCTACAAAGTTTAACGTAAAATGGGTTAACACATACTGAAGCAAATCCAAACTCTATGGCTTCTTCACAGAGAACTCTTATTTGTTCTTTAGTAGTATCTGCCTTTAATGCAGTATGGTCAATTACACCTGCAATCATCATTTAAAAACCTCCATTATAATACATTTTATAAGTATGATTAGAGTTCATAAGTCATAATATAAACTTAATTGCTCCTTATATATTTATTATCATAAATTAAATTGGAAAATACAAGTCATTATCCTTAATAAACACCACTAGTTTTAAGGAATAAATGTTTATTATAACGCCTAGATTCAAAATGAAATTTTTCGATTGTAGAAAAATTTCATTACATCAGCGGCGTTTCATCGAGGCGGGAGATATTCTCACCGCCTGATAACCAAAGTGCTACCCGCCACTTATATA
>JAEZRV010000030.1 GCA_023444055.1 Bacillota bacterium | reverse complement strand
CATACCGAACACGGAAGTTAAGCATCTCAGTGCTGATAATACTTGGCTGGCGACGGCCTGGGAAAGTAAGTCTCTGCCAGAATTATATCAGAGTTCCGAGTGAATAGCTTGGAACTCTGTTTTGTTATGTAAAAAATACGAATGTTCTACGTAGTCACAAATTTATATTTATCCTAAATTCCCGACGAAAATATCACATGCAGACTGGAATAGTCTATCTAAGTATATTTCACAGATTTCATCGTTTTTGTATGTAAAAAATTCCAATTTAGACGTTATCTATATAAATTAAAATTACAAATTTGTTATTATACTTTATAGTTTCTAACATAATATACCTTAAGATAATATGATAACTTTTTTACGTATTTATATATATTTTAATCATATTTAAGACATAATAGAAAAGAAATAATGGCAGATGGTAAACCAGAGTTCTCTAGTGAAAAGAAAATATTATAATCAGTAGTTGAATGTTGGAGTCCAATATTGGTTTGGACCAATTTGTATAAACTTATATAGTGTGTTGAAAAACTAACATAAATTTAGCTTTAAGATTAGCATAAATTTATGTGTAATAGCTAAACAAATGATAAGCTTACATAATACAGGATTGAATACCAATATTATTGATTTAACTAATTTCTGTGTCAAAGATTGAGTTTAAATATTTATTAGAATATATAAAAAGTAGCTAAATAATATATATCATTATTATTAAGGTGTAACTTTTGTCATAAAAGCATTTACAAAGCAATTTATAAGTATTAAAATAAATGCAGTATTTCAACTGATTTAGACTGGTTGTAATACATATTGATGGAATTTTAATAAAAATAAGAGGTATATTAATGGATAAACAAAAATTAATAAGTAATATTAATAGAATGAAACAAGAGCAAAACGCTGTGATTGTTGCTCATAATTACCAGATAGATGAAGTGCAAGAGATAGCTGATGTTGTTGGTGATTCATTTGCACTAAGTCAATTTTGTGCATCAAATAGTGCGGATACGATTGTATTCTGTGGAGTACACTTTATGGCGGAAAGTGCGAAAATTCTTTCTCCTGAAAAGACAGTATTATTACCAGAGATAAATGCGGGATGTCCCATGGCAGATATGGTTACTGCTGATGCCCTTAGAGAAGCAAAAAAGAAGCACCCTGATGCTGCCGTTGTATGTTATATAAATTCTAGTGCAGAAGTCAAAGCAGAATGCGATATATGCTGTACATCGTCAAATGCTTTATCTGTAATAAGGTCAATTGACAAAAAGGATATATTATTTGTTCCTGATCAAAACCTTGGCAGTTATGTTGCTAAAATGGTACCTGAAAAGAATATTATTCTTTGGGAGGGTTATTGTATTACACACCATAAAATTAAGGCTAAAGAAGTTTTACAGGCAAAAGAACTACATCCAGATGCACTACTTCTTGTTCATCCCGAATGCCAACCAGAAATTGCAGCGCTTGCTGATTTTGCTGGAAGTACAAAACAGATTATTGATTATGCAAATATTTCAGAACATGATAAATTCATTATTGGAACTGAGATGGGAGTTTTATATCAGCTTAAAAAGGATAACCCAAATAAGACCTTTTATCTTATGTCAAATGGTCTTATATGCCCGAATATGAAAAAGACTTCATTACAAAGTGTTCATGATGCATTAGAAAATAAGAGATATGAAATTAATTTAGATAACGATATTATTAATCGTGCATCCCATTGTTTAAATAAGATGTTAGAGGTATGTAAATAATTATTAGACATATATGGGTTAATAGGGGGAAAAATGGAAGAGGATACGAAAAAGCTTGGTATTATAGTTATTGATAAGGATGTTATTATCATTGGAAGCGGTATAGCTGGTGTATATACAGCGTTAGAAATACCAGGAAGCTATCAGGTGGGTATAATTACAAAGGAAACCTTGGACATTAGTAACTCGGTACTTGCACAAGGCGGAATTGCTGTATCACTTGATGAGAAAAATGATTCGCCTGCATTGCATTTTAAAGATACATTATTTGCAGGTGCAGGTTTATGTGATCAGAAAAGTGTGTGGGTACTAGTAGAAGAAGCAGCTGAGAACATAAAAAAGTTGTGTAAGTTAGGTGTTAATTTTGATAAGAGTGGGCGTGGGCTGTCTCTTACTAGAGAAGGTGCACATAGCGTTAATAGAATAATACATTCAGGTGACACTACAGGCAAAGAGGTATGTGATACTCTTATAGGTATAGCTCAAAATAAAGATAATATAGAGATATATGAAAGATTTTTTGCAGTAGATTTAATTGTAGAATCAGGTAAATGCTGTGGTGTTATAGTTTATGATGAACTCGAAAACAACATTAAGTTATTTAGAGCAAATTCTGTTGTCATTGCAACAGGTGGATTTGGACAAATATATTCACACACGACGAATCCAGAAGTAGCTACTGGCGATGGCATTGGTATGTGCTTAAGAGCAGGTGCTGAAGCTATGGATATGGAATTTGTCCAATTTCATCCTACAGTTCTATATCATCCTAAAGATAAAAGCTTTCTAATTTCTGAAGCTGTTCGTGGGGAGGGTGCCCAACTTAGAAATGAAAATGGCGAACGCTTTATGCATAAGTACGACAAACTTGGTGAATTAGCTCCAAGAGATGTTGTTTCAAGAGCAATATTTAAAGAAATGTCTATAACCGATAAAAAGAATGTTTTTCTTGATATTACTTTTGAGAGTAGAGAACATCTTGAAGAGAGATTTCCAAATATATTTAAAACATGCCTTGAATATGGCATTGACATGTCTAAGGACTATATTCCTGTTGCTCCAGCGGAGCATTATTGTATGGGTGGAATTAGAACTGATGTTGATGGACGAACAAATATCAGCGGTTTATTTGCATGTGGAGAAGTAGCATGTACAGGGATACATGGTGCGAATAGGTTGGCAAGTAATTCTCTTCTTGAGGGTTTAGTATTTGGAAGGAAGATTGCTAGAAAAATTGCATCAAAGGAAAATAAATTAAATAAGTCTGAAATAAATATAGAAGTTAATTATTGGCTAAACTTAGAGAATGAAGTAACCCTCAAACATATGAAGCAACAAATTCAGGAGACAATGACTAAATATGTCGGTATTATAAGAGATGAACGAGGTCTTAAGAAGGCAGCAGGCATTATCAATGAAATCTATGAAAATTATAATGGTTTGGCAGGCTTTAGTCTGGTTAAGCTTGAAGTGGCAAATATGCTTGTAGTTTCCAGACTTGTAATTGAATCTGCACTTGAAAGAAATGAAAGTAGAGGAGCTCATTACAGGTCTGATTTTGATAAGTCTGATGATTTGAATTGGAAGAGAAACATAGTAAAGACATTAGATGGAGGGGTAAAATGAAGTTGGACAAGTTATATATACATGACACCATTATGAATGCACTAAAAGAGGACATGCCATTAGGAGACATTACAACTGACAATATTATCAGTGAAGGAGATATGTCAAAGGCAGAATTTTTAGCAAAGCAGGATGCGGTTATAGCTGGTCTTGATGTTGTAAAATATGTTTTTGAAATACTAGATAGTAATGTAGAATTTAAGGCATTTGTCAAGGATGGAGATAAGGTAAAAAAGGGAGATATTATTGCAACTGTAAGTGGATTAACAAGAGCATTGTTAAAAGGCGAAAGAACAGCACTAAACTTTTTACAGAGACTTTCTGCAATTGCTACAATGACTGATAGATATGCATCTAAGGTAAAAGAACTTCCAGTAAAGATAGCTGATACGAGAAAGACTACACCAGGATTAAGATTTCTTGAAAAATATGCTGTAAGTGCTGGTGGGGGATCAAATCATAGATTTTCACTTTCAGATGGTGTACTTATAAAGGATAATCATATCGCAGCAGCTGGTGGTATTACAAATGCGATTAATTGTGTTAGAGCCTCTATACCTCATACTGTAAAAATAGAGGTAGAGGTGGAGTCTATTGAAGAGGTTCAGGAGGCATTAGACTGTAAAGCTGATATTATAATGCTTGATAATATGACAACAGAACAAATGACAGAGGCAGTAAGATTAATAAATAAGAGAGCTTTAGTTGAAGCATCCGGTAATATGACAGAAGAAACTATCTATGATGTAGCATTAACTGGTGTGGATATTATTTCAATAGGAAAGCTTACACACTCAGCTAATTCTATAGATATTAGTATGAATATATATTAAAGAATATACATAAAAGGACTGTGGATTAATTAATAAATAATCCACAGATTTTTTTTGTTATACACAGTAGAAAAACTTGTAATCCATAAAAGTGTTCAGAATAGGCTAGTTTACGACTTTATTAAAACAACAATTTATCCACAAAGTTATACAAAAATGTGCATATTGCAGTATTAATGAATAAAAATTTTTACTAAGATTTTCAAAATACTAAATATTGTTATTGATAATTATTACTTAAACCAATATATAGTACTTATTATTAATTATCCATAAAAAACCGGTGTGTATAATGTGGATTAATTGTGTAATAAGAAACAATTTCCTTAATAATTATCTACAGAACGGATAAAATAAATTTGTACGCTTTATAAATCTATTATGGGCAATAATAGCGTATTATTTTTCTACTGAGAACTGGATACGCACAAAACATTGCCTAAAAAGGAGGCACAACCATGAGTAGACACAAAAGTACGATGTCAGAAGCCCTTAAAGAGGAAATTGCCAAAGAACTTGGAGTCTACAACACAGTTTCTTCTGATGGCTGGGGAGCAGTTACTTCGAGAGATTGCGGAAACATGGTAAAGAAAGCAATTGAAATGGCTGAAAGAAGTGTCAAACAATAATAGAATAGTTTAGCGTTGTTGTGCTACAGCAAGAGTTATTTAGGCTTGCTGTAGCTTTTATAAATTTAAGGATATTGGATTTTTAGAGATTGATTTTGTGTGGGAATTAATCTATTATAAGGGTTAGAGACATTGCAATTAATAGTAGAAGTTTAAAATAATACTAATTTGCATTTAAAAATCTGATACTACATTTTTAAATGTATTAGTATAAGAAATGTAGTAATAGTTAGTATGTATTGAGGTATTGATAAAGGAGGACAGACATTGAAAAATGCACTATTTGTATATAATCCAGTCTCAGGAGGGCATAAGATACCTAATGAATTAGATTACATATTGGCATCATTTCAGAAGGATGGTATACTTGTCCAGCCATATAGATTGGTTGATGAAGATAATAGTTATATTACCAGTCTACTGAATTCTAGTATTTATGACTTTGTAATAGCTTCTGGTGGAGATGGAACAATTAATTCTATAGCAAATATAATTCTTGAAAATAATATTGAAATACCAATTGGCATAATTCCTTCAGGAACATGCAATGATTTTGCAAAATGTATTGGTATAAACTCTTTACAGGAAAGTATTGATATAATACTTGAAGGTAACATTTTAGAATGTGATGTGGGTTTAATTAACAATTCTCAATATTTCCTTAGTACTTTTGCAGGAGGAAATTTAGTTGATGTTTCCTTTAGTACTAATAGTGACTTAAAAAAGAATTTCGGACCCTTCGCATACTATCTTAAAGGGTTATCAGAAGTAGCTAATATTAAAAGCTTTGATTTGAAAGTGATTGCTGATGATCAAACAATAGAGGGAAAGTTTTTATTGTTTTTAATAGTTAATGGTAGACAGGCAGCTGGAATCCCTAATTTAGTTAATGATGCTGATTTGACTGATGGTTATATGGATATTATTCTTGTAAAAAAATGTTCAAATATAAACCTTGCTAGCATTTTCTTTAAAGTATTGAGCAAAGATTCTGTAAATGATAAGAATGTAATTATGCTTAAAGCAAAGAAATGTGAAATTTCAAGCAAAAATCAGATAGCAATAACGGTTGATGGGGAAAAGTCAGAATTGTTTCCAGCAAGTATTGAATTTAAAAATAAAATGTTGAAGGTATTTGCTTCACATAATATAGTTGATTTTAACTATTAAAGTATTAAATTATTGGAATATGCAATTGAAATAAACCGTAGTTTTAATAAAAAAATCCTATGGTTTATAATTAAAAGTCAACCCCCCTGACTATCGACTGATAGAAAATCATTTTTTCAGCCGATAGTAACTCCTTAATAGAGTAGAGTTTTCAACGTTTTTAATTATGACTAGGGGTGTTGATGAACTATGTTATTAATCAATACATTTGGTGTTTATTGTCTTTAAAAGAAACAAGTAACTGATTTCGTCCATTAACAAGGGTTTTTCTTACACAATAACCGTTAGATGTAAGGATATTATATAGATTGTCAGTTTGATGAAAATAATTATTACCTATATCAAGTATTAGAGTTTCACCTGGTTTAAGCTTGCTTTCAACTATTTCTAGTGTATTAGTTTCATTTAAATTTTCAGAATTTATTATGTTATTTTGTAACTCCATTATTGAAACACCTCTTTTAGTTAATCTAATCCTATTATTTACCCAAAGCAAAAAAAATATTAGTATTAAATGTGTACTATAGAATAAATTTTCTAGGTACATAGTGGCATTATTAAAATTTTATAAAAGATTTGAATATATATTTGTATTATTGGCTAAAATATTATTGACCTCACAAAATACATTTTGACCCCCTTTACATGGTTAGTCGGCGACGGCTAACCTACTTTTTTATATAACGAGGCAAGAAAATGTCCCCCACTTATATAAGTGGCGGGTAGCACTTTGGTTATCAGGCGGTGAGAATATCTCCCGCCTCGATGAAACGCCGCTGATGTAATGAAATTTTTCTACAATCGAAAAATTTCATTTTGAATCTAGGCGTTATAA
>JAEZRV010000047.1 GCA_023444055.1 Bacillota bacterium | reverse complement strand
GAGTATAGCTTTAATGTAATAGCAACGAATTCAGTTGGAGACAGTGCTCCTTCAAATATACTTACAGCAACGCCTGTGGCACCAGCACCGCCAGCAACAGTACCCGAAGCACCAACAGCAGTAACTGCTACAGCTGGTGATGGACAAGTTACAATAACATATACAGCACCAACCAGTGATGGAGGAAGTGCAATAACAGGTTATAAAGTAGAAGTATACGATGGCGTAACTCTTGTAAAAACAGTTGATGTAGCTTCAACAGAAACAACAGCAACAATAACAGGATTAACTAACGGAAATGAGTATAGCTTTAATGTAATAGCAACGAATTCAGTTGGAGACAGTGCTCCTTCAAATATACTTACAGCAACGCCTGTGGCACCAGCACCGCCAGCAACAGTACCCGAAGCACCAACAGCGGTGAATGCTATAGCTGGTGATGGACAAGTTACAATAACATATACAGCACCGACAAATGATGGAGGAAGTGAAATAACAGGTTATAAAATACAAGTTTATGATGGTATAAATTTTGTAAAAACAGTTGATGTAGCTTCAACGGAAACAACAGCAACAATAACAGGATTAACTAATGGTAAAGAGTATAGCTTTTATGTAGTAGCAACGAATTCGGTTGGAGATAGTGTTACTTCAAATATACTTACAGCAACGCCTGTGGCACCAGCACCGCCAGCACCACCGACACCACCGACAACGCCGACACAGCCGACACAGCCGACGCCACCGACGCCACCGACAACGCCGACACCACCTACAACGCCGATACCACCGACACCACCGACAACGCCGATACCACCTACAACATCGACTACCACAGGTACAGCTAAAGTTGTAGACAAAAAGACTGGTGATTTTGTTCAGAGTATAGAAATAACAGTAACAACAGAAGCTGATTTAACAAAAACAATTTCAATGGATGCTGAAGATGTAGTTTTATTTAAACAACCTGATGGAACAAAGACTCCATTAAGTGACATATCCAAATTAGGTTTTGCATCAGACGATAATCTAAAAATTTCTATATCACCAGATGGCGAAATCAAGATTGAAGTCCTTCAAAATGGAACAGCTGAAATTACTTATGATTTAGGCAACGAGGAGAAAATCATGATTGGTAATATGAAAGTGATGGTTTTAGACAATGCAGATGTAGCAGTTGTGATTGAATTAATAGATCCATATGGTACATTGACTGATGCGGTCTCAGGTGAAGTAATTGAGGGAGCTACAATAACCTTGTATTATGCAGACACAAAAAGAAATAAAGATGATGGAAAAATACCTGATACTGAAGTTAAGCTGCCTTTGATAGCTGGATTTAAGCCAAATAATAATTTAAATCCACAAGATAGTGATGCAAATGGAGCATACGGATATATGGTATTCCCATATACTGACTATTATATTATTGCTGAAAAAGATGGATATGACACTTATACAAGTCCAACAATTCCGGTAGAAATGGAAATAGTTAAATTTGACATAAAGATGAATAAGATAGATACAAGCAAAGCAACTGAAAACAAGCAAGCTACAAAATTGCCACAAGCAGGTAGCTTCGTAGATTTTACAGTTTTAATGAGCCTTGGTATTGCACTTGTACTGTTAGGAATAGGCCTTAAAATAAAAAGAAATTCAGTAAAGAAGAGTTCTTAAACGCAAGTGTAAATAAGTTTTGATTTTTAATATCCATTTTGTAAGAAAGCTGTCCTATAATTCTAAACTTGTAGGGCAGCTTTTCAACAATAAACACTAGGAGAGATTTTGATGATAAGAAAATATCTCGATAAGCTATTAATAGCCTTGGGATGTACAATTATTATAGCTGCAGTTGCAATAAAATTCGGTACCCAATACGAACAAAACAAATTAGTAGATGACTACAGAGAATATATTTCAGAAATGCAGAGCCTAGATAAATTTTTTAATGAAGAAAGCCAAAAACAATCTGATGATAACACAGAATTGCAAAAACCATTTGCAAAATCTGGGACTCTAAAGCAGCCTGAAAATTTAATTGGAATTCTTAGTATCCCCAAAATAGATTTAACTGTTGGAATTGGAGAAGGGGTAGATAATACTACACTAAAATATTCAGTGGGTCATTTTGCTGAGACAGCAAAGCCGGGTCAGAAAGGAAATCTATGCCTAATAGGACATAGAAGCTATGCATATGGTCAATTTTTTAATAGATTAGATGAGCTAGAAAAAAATGATGAAATTATTATCGAAAGTAAAGGAAATATCTATAAATATAAAGTAACAGAAACAAAAGTAGTAAAGCCTGAAGAAGTATCGGTACTAGATCAAACGAAGGATTCGCAAATAACGCTTATTACGTGCACTCCGATTAGGGTAGGCTCTCATAGATTAGTAGTAAAAGGAGCTTTGATACAGTGATAATTTTATGTAAAAGTATAATTAAAAATTAGATTTTGTATTAACTATAATTGGATGCTTAATTATAATATTAAATTGGTGGAATTAAGAAGGATATAATTATTTAAATCCACATTGGGCGCTACTTCATTATAATTTAAATTTGTAAATTAAAAATATAAAATTGTATAATCCTCTTCTTTGGTTGCTGCTTCATAAATTTTAAATTGATGGAGCAGCTTTATTTTCGCTAAACCTTTCTACTCGGAACATCTGTTAAATTATTTTCGCTAAACCAGTCTCCTCGAAATATCTGTGCTGTTATTAAAGTTATCTGTATAGTTTACAAAAATTTGTAATATAAAACCAATATTTAAATATTTAATGTATAATAATTAATATAGTTGTTATAATTTTGACTAAAGAATAATAGAACTAGTAACTATTGCCATTCTATTTTAGAAGGAGATATACATTATGTGGACGATTTATACAGGTGATATAACAAAATTACTATTAGCACTTTCAATTTTTTTAATTGGATGTTTCACGATTGCTCTGAAACTAGAAAAACTCAAAATAACGTTAGTTGTTGGCTTACTGTGCTTTTTAATAGTATCAATGGCATTATTCTTTTATGGATATTTAGCAAAATATAGAGACGTTGAAGAGGCTAACACAAAAAAATACTCTAAGACCCAGTTATTAAGTGATTTTAGCTCATTGGAGAATTGTATTTTTAAAGAGAACCCACTTGCATTTACTGATAAAAACCAATTAAGAAAGCAATTTGACATTACAAAGGCTAATATATCAGATGGAATGACAGAGGAAGAGTTTTATCGTTTGATTAATCCAATAGTGGTTTCGGTGAAGTGTGGACATACTAATTTGTCTATATCAGAGGCATTGGTAGAGAATAGAAAAGCAACGGCAAAATTCTTTCCGCTTGAGGCTACAATTAAGGATAATAAGATTATTGTTGTAGCAGATAACGCACAATATGGCCTTAAAGCAGGAGATGAGATATTATCAATAAACGGAAATCTTTCTCAAAAAATAATTGACAGTTTAATTCAGAATATAAGTCACGATGGAGATAACACTTCTAAAGCATATTACATAGCAGGAAAACATTTTAATAATAAGTATTACGACTTTATTGAGCAAGCAGATGCGTTTAGTGTGGTATTGAAAAACATAGAGGGAAAAGAGTATTCCACCGAGGCAAAGGCAGTATACGTGGATAAATATAATACATCGGCATGGCTACTACATTTTGATGGTTTATATGGAGTAGATTATTATAGCTACAAAATATATGACACTAAAGCTGTTTTGACTGTTCGTATATTCCTACAGCAACAAGAAAAATTTGCTGACTTTTTGAAAAGATTCTTTGAAGAAGTACGGGAGAAGAACATTAAAGAGCTAACGATAGATTTGAGGGGTAATTATGGAGGTACTCCTGATATGTCTGAGGAATTGCTTTCTTATCTAATTACTAAAGAAACTCAGTACTTTACTGATGATACCAAATTACCTTTACTATATAAGCATTTGCAAGGCATAGAAAATAGAATCAAACCTAATACAAATGGTTTTGATGGAAAAACTACCTTGCTTGTTGATGGAGGTTGCTTCTCTACATGCGGACATTTCTGTGCTGTATTTAAGCAAAATAAACTTGGAAACATTCAAGGCAGTATGACTGGCGGTGGGGCTGCATGTACTGATAGCTCAAAAGATGTAATTCTAAGAAATACTGGTCTGCGCTTGCATTATTCCACGCAGGTTTATAAGGTTGAAGCAGATGATAGCATGAGAAATGGAGTTTGTGCTAATTTACCAGTATGTGGATAAATTACAATTATGAGGACAATTTGACAGAGTATATTTTAAATATTACAATTGTTATGTGGAAATATACTTTTGTTTGTAAAATTATAGAATTATTTATTGTATTATATATTTTTTAAAATTAAATGCAAATGGGGAGAGGTGTGGTTGAGTTGTATGAAGGGGATAAATCTAATTACGAATTGAAAGAGCTAAGAGAGAACATAGATAACATTAACTTTCAAATACTTGAGCTTTTGAACAAAAGAGCTTGCATGATTAAAGAAATTGCAGAGTATAAAGACTCAAATGGTATTGAATACTTCGATTCTTCCAGAGAATCAGAAATGCTCAAAAGGATATTTGAAAAGAATGAGGGGCCACTGTTCAATGAACTCATAAAAGAAGTATTTAGTAAAATATTTTCAGTATCATTAAAGTTTATGGGGATAACACGAGAGAGAAAATTATTAATATCTGATAAGAGTAAAGATGTGTTTAATATTTTGGATTTTTTTAATATCTCTGCTGGTACACCACTTGTTATTGCTGGCCCTTGTTCTGTTGAGTCAACTGAACAAATGGAAGAGGTTGCTACTGCCTTAAAGAGTAACAAGGTTAGTGTCTTAAGAGGGGGAACATTTAAACCCAGGACTTCTCCATATGAATTCCAAGGGCTAAAAGAAGACGGTCTAAAAATATTATCAAGTATAGGTAAGAAGTATTGTTTAAAAACAGTTACCGAGGTTGTAGATACAAGGGATGTTGAAATAGTTGCGCGCTATGCGGATGTGCTTCAGATTGGAGCAAGAAATATGCACAATTTTGAACTTCTTAAAGAAGTAGGGAGAACGCAAAAACCGGTTATTTTAAAAAGAGGAATAAGTGCAACAATGCATGAATTCATGCTTGCGGCAGAATATATCGTTTTGCAAGGCAACAGTAATGTTATACTGTGCGAACGAGGAATACGTACATATGAGACAAAAACAAGGAACACACTTGATATTTCAGCAATTCCAATAATCAAGAAGGAAACAAACCTTCCTATAATTGTAGATTTAAGCCATTCGTTAGGAAGAAAGGATATTGTTAATAGCATGGCGAAGGCCGTTATAGCAAGTGGTGCAGATGGCATAATGGTTGAGGTTCATCCGCAGCCAGAATTAGCATTATCAGACAGTAAGCAACAGTTAAATATTAAGGAATTTGAAGATATGTTAAACGATATAGGCTATAGCAAGTAGTGAGCGATTTAGTCGGCAGTATGTAAAATCGGCAAAAAGCACCTTGAAAATATAAAAATGCAATTTTAAATGTAATCTTAACCCAATTTCGAAATGGCTGAAAACCTTGAGAATACTGAGAATAGGTGAAAAAACGAGTAAGAATGCAAATGACCCGTTATAGGGGATTGAAACGCCCGCCCTCCATGCCATTGTACACACCCAATCGAAAGGTAAGAATGCATGTGACCCGTATTAGGGGATTGAAACAAACTCATACCACCTTTTATGTCTCCAGCTATCATTGTAAGAATGCATGTAACCCGTTGTAGGGTATTGGAACATGAACACCGTGTTCATAATTCAATTGTATTTCATTAGGGAATAAAGTATAATTAATTCTAAAAGCTTAGTTTGCTATTTGAAATGTAATATTTTGGACATGATGTATTGTTTTGGAAAGGGTTATTATGAAATTAAAAATTGATAATTTTGCTAAGATAGAACATGCAGATATTCTAATTGATGGGATTACTGTTATTGCTGGAGAGAATAATACTGGGAAAAGTACAGTGGGAAAGGTGCTTTTTTCGTTGTTTAATTCTATAGCTGGTGTGGGAGATAAAATTGTTAATCAGAGTAAGAAAAAGATTGAGGATACTTGTTTCTCGGTAATCCTAAATTATTCAGTGCAGCCAATGACAAATATTAGTTTTACAGCCGCAATTGATGCAGCTAATGATATGACCAACAAAATAGAAATACTGTATCTTGGTAAAAATACTATTAGAAAAGATGAAATCAGTAACATTATTAAAAAAGAATTACTAGAACTTGAAATTTCCAAGGATGATTATATTACTGAATTCAGTGAAATGATTGATGAGACGGCTGATAAAGTTTTGTCTGTTCTCAATCTACCTGATCTAACTATTAAATCAGAAGTAGTAACACGATATTTTAACAGTGTATTTTATAAACAAATTAATTCCCTTAATCATGAAAATCAAAATGCTAGATTGGAATTGGAGATAAAGAAAAAGTGCATTAATCTTGTGTTTTACAATAATGAATGCACTGATTTTTCAGCGGATATTCCTATTTCAAACAAAGCTGTTTATATTGATAACCCTTTTATAATTGATAAACTATCTGATACCAGCAGGGAAAATACAGTTGATGATTATTTAAAGAGCTTATTAATAAAAGACAATAAAGCAGACATAATGGATGGAATTATAGAATCTGTTCTTGTCAAAGAAAAGCTAAGAGAAGTTTATCAGGCATTACAAACTGTTGTTAACGGACAAATAATTGAAAAGCAGAATGATTTTTATTTGCAAAATGAGGGCTTTAGCCAGCCTGTAAATTTTAATAATCTATCAGCAGGACTAAAATCATTTGTTATTATTAAAATGTTGCTTGAGAAGGGTGCATTGAAGGAAAAGGATGTTTTAATTTTAGATGAGCCGGAAATACATTTACACCCTCAGTGGCAAGTGGCATACGCAGAGTTGATTGTATTGCTACAAAAAAGTTTTGATTTGTCAATAATAATTGCAACGCACAGTCCGTATTTTTTGGATGCAATTAATTTGTTTTCTGTAAAGCATGGCATTGATAAAAAGGTTAATTACTACTTGTCTTCTATGGAAAATAACAAGGTAAATATGGAATTAGTAACAGATAATATTGAATTGATTTATAAGAAAATGGCGTCTCCTGTCCAGGTGCTGGATTCATTACGCCACCAGCTAAATAATCAGTAAAGGAAAAGCTATGACAGAAGAAATTATACAAAATTTACATGAATTATTGAATAAACATGAGTGTACACTGAAGAAGGCTTCTTTTGACAGAAGTAAAGCGAATTACATGTGTGAGAGCCAACTTAAGGTTATTAATTTTGATAACATACCTAATGAGTATTGCAGAGAAAAACATTTACCCTGTCTTCCAAAATCTAATGATGCCTTGTATATCACTGAAGATGGAAGCTGGCACTTTATAGAGTTCAAAAACGGTTCAATAGATAAGGCTGATTTATATAGAAAAATATATGACAGCATTATAATGCTTTTAGAACTGGGAATTATCCCTAATTTAGATTTTGCAAGGGAAAATATAAGTTATATTCTGGTTTATAATTCAGATAAATATCCAAAGATACCGAAGTCTGAAAGCAGGGAAGAGAACTATTCGTATATTATGCGAATTGCAAATACGGAAGAAAGACTGTTTGAAATAGAAAAGTTTGAAAAATATTTATTTAAAGAAACACATACATATTCAAAGGAACTATTTAACACTAAATTTATAGTTCCAATGGAAAGCAATGAAGGTATAGCTGTAGCTAGATAGTGCTGTTTTTGTGTGGTTTGGATGTCTGAGAAAAATATTTGTTTTAGTATAAATTTTGGTATAAAGCAGGATATCTAAATGCATCACGTTTTAGATTATTCGCTATTGTAGGGCGCTTTAAATATTATTATAATTATGTTTGAAACAGTTATATTTAAGTGGTATTCTGTTTCTTGAAATGATCATATTCAAGTAGCAATTATATGGTTTTTATTTTAAAATTTTATATGCATGTCTTGGAAACTAGTTGCTTAGCGACTTTGAGGCGTGTCAGCAGTATGTAAAATCAGCAAAAAAGCACCTTGAAAGCATAAAAAAAGCATTAAAAATTGCAATCTTAACCCAATCTCAAAATGGCTGGGAGCCTTGAAAATGAAGGAAATTACTCGAAAATCGAGTAAGAATGCATGTGACCCGTTTTAGGGGATTGAAACTTCTGTCTAGCATCTAATATTATATCGCAAATAAAGTAAGAATGCATGTGACCCGTTTTAGGGGATTGAAACTTTAACAAATTGCTCTTTTTCCAATAATCATCTATAGTAAGAATGCATGTGACCCGTTTTAGGGGATTGAAACTTAACCAATTAGAAGTAGTTTTTACAATGCTTTCCGTAAGAATGCATGTGACCCGTTTTAGGGGATTGAAACTTGATTATATTAATGATTCTCCTAGTATGTATGCTGTAAGAATGCATGTGACCCGTTTTAGGGGATTGAAACTCCATTTTCAGCTTTCATTACTTGAATACCATTTATAGTAAGAATGCATGTGACCCGTTTTAGGGGATTGAAACTGATGCTATCTGCATTATATAATTGTAATTGCTTAGTAAGAATGCATGTGACCCGTTTTAGGGGATTGAAACACCAATACCAGTTTGACCAAAGTTAACAGAGGCACCGTAAGAATGCATGTGACCCGTTTTAGGGGATTGAAACTAAAAGGTTATCAGTCATGGTCGAAAGAATTGAAAGTAAGAATGCATATGACCCGTTATAGGGAATTGAAACACATTTCATAATCACTAACACCAAATTATGATAACGTAAGAATGCATATGACCCGTTATAGGGAATTGAAACCTTTATATTGTGAATGGTCTGTTACTTTTGATTTTATGTAAGAATGCATATGACCCGTTATAGGGAATTGAAACCCGTTTAATGGATTTATAGGAACTTTGGTAGGCTTACCGTAAGAATGCATATGACCCGTTATAGGGGATTGAAACATGTCTAAATTTGGGCTAGCGTATTTATTTTTATACTTAGTAAGAATGCAAGTGACCCGTTTTAGGGGATTGAAACTCCATACCTTCTACTAATCTATCCACCGTACCATCTTGTAAGAATGCATGTGACCCGTAATAATAAATCCTTACCTTGCCGTAAGGTTTTTTTTATTTTGGGGCAATAATTTTATAACATTACTTTTAAGGCTATAATTCTTGATATAACTCAAATAAGCTAATTTGAAAGGTGACAGCTTGAAAGAGTTTGGGTCAGTACTTTACATGTTGCGTACCGCCACGATAGCGACATGAATTTTTTTGCCCATAGTGGGCGTGGAGGTTGTTATGCAAATATTCATTAATACCCCAGGTGCAAAGCTGCGGAAAAGTGGAGGACTTATTGAAGTTACAACGGATGAAAATAAAGAGCAGTATGCATGTAATAAGATTAACCAGATAGTGATTTCTACAAGTGCATCTTTAACAACAGATGTTCTTGAACTGGCAATGGAAAACAATATTGATGTGGTGTTTCTAAAACGCAATGGTGCACCATTTGGAAGAGTGTGGCACTCAAAGATGGGGAGTATCAGTACAATTAGAAGATTACAGCTAAAGCTTATTGATATTCCTATGGGAACTGTTTTTGTAAAGGAATGGATAAATCAGAAGCTGAATAATCAGATAAAGCATCTTGAAAAGCTAAAATTGAATAGAAATGGTGACAAGGTAGGTTTACTTGGCAATGCCATTTCAAGGATTGAGAGTCTTCGGCAAAATGTATTATGCGTTGATAATATGCCTATAGCCTTTGTGAGAAATACTATAGAAGGGTTTGAAGGTTCGGCAGGTCGTTGCTATTTCGGTGCGTTAGGAGCTGTTATTCCTGAACAATATGCATTTAGCGGCAGAAATAAAAATCCTTCTGAAGATATGTTTAATTGTATGCTCAATTATGCATATGCAATTTTGTATTCCAATGTTGAAAAGGCTTGTATATTATCAGGCTTAGATCCGTATATAGGCATAATGCATGTTGACAATTATAATAAAACGTCACTGGTATTTGACATTATTGAAATGTATCGGGGCTATATGGATGAGGTGGTATTCAAGCTGTTTTCGAAAAGGCTTGTAAGGCAGGAAATGTTCGATGTGGAAAAGTCAAGCTATTGGCTCAATAGAGAGGGAAAGCAACTGCTTATTCAGCAAATAAATGAAAGGTTTGCTGAGAAAATTCGATACAAAGGAAGACTGGTAGTTCTGAAAAATATTATTGAGCTAGATTGCCACTCTATAGCAAATAAAATTTTGGAGGAGGCAGAGCAGGATGCTGGTATGGGTTGTGTATGATATTAGCAGTAATAAAACCAGAAATAAGGCTGTGAAATTTTGCAAAAATAAGGGTCTTTACAGAATTCAAAAATCAGTTTTTCTTGGAGTGCTTAACCAGCACGAGAAAACTGAGCTTAGGGCAATGATGGAAGATTTAATTAGCGATAGCAATGACTCTGTGTACATTTTTCCGTCACAGAAATGCTTTTTAGAGGATACCGATTTAATTGGAAAAGGATTTGATAAGGAGTTGATTAAGGGTGATATCATTACAAGATTCATATAAGCAGCAGTTTAATGAAAATGAAGTGCTCTTAACGCCTTCCCAGATTAAGCAGTTCCTGTATTGCAATAGATTTCCTTATTTCATGAATTATCTTGGTATTTCCCAATATGCCGATAAAAATTACTTTGTCAAAAAGGGCATTGAAGTACATTCAAACAGAGCTAAACGCAATATTGGCTATTGCCGTAAAAAGACTGCTGGAACAGCAAAATACTTGAATATAAAGCTGATTTCCAGAAAATTTGGATTAAAGGGTGAAGTGGATGAAATCTATGAATTAAAAGATGGCACGCTTGCACCGCTGGATTATAAATATACAGAATATGCGAAGGTTGACTATGGAACTATATTAATTCAGATGAAATTGTACTGCCTGATGATTGAAGATATGTTTGATATAGTGGTGAACAGGTTTTATGTTGTGTATTGTAGGGATAACAACCTTTTGAAGGAATATTCATTTAGCGATGCAGACAGGAAAAATACTGAAATAATAATCAGCCAATACAAGAAGGTTATTGCAGGCTACTATCCATCAGGTACTAAGTATAAAGAGCGATGTCTTAATTGCTGTTACAGAAATATTTGTGGGTGATTTTTTGCATCCATAATATTCTATATGTTTCGCGGTTGTTTCTATTGTAATTAGATGGTGGATTTAATATAATTAGACATGAACGAGTTATGATTATATGGTTTTTATTTAAAATTTTAATATGCATGACTCGGAGACTAGCTGTTTAGCGACTTTGAGGTATGTTGGCAGTATGTAATATCATTGGAAAAGCTCCTTGAAAACATAAAATTAACTATAAAAAATGCAATCTTAACCCAATCTCAAAATGGCTGGAAGGCTTGAAAATGAAGGAAATTACTCGAAAATCGAGTAAGAATGCTAATGACCCGCTTTAGGGGATTGAAACCCAAATGTACTATGATCAAAATCATTCCAGTTCATATGTAAGAATGCTAATGACCCGCTTTAGGGGATTGAAACTAGATTAGATAATAATAGAAGGGATTGAAATTAGCTGTAAGAATGCTAATGACCCGCTTTAGGGGATTGAAACCATATTCCCATTTATGATTAATAGTTTCTAAAATTTCTGTAAGAATGCTAATGACCCGCTTTAGGGGATTGAAACTCTAGAACTTCCTTGGTATTTCTTTTTTAGTGCGGTAAGAATGCTAATGACCCGCTTTAGGGGATTGAAACCCATCAACGGTTTTGCCTGCTACGCTTATACTATATTGTAAGAATGCTAATGACCCGCTTTAGGGGATTGAAACCTTCCTAATAACTTATTCATTAGATCCACCCCTCACCTGTAAGAATGCTAATGACCCGCTTTAGGGGATTGAAACTTAAGTAGTCTACAACAACTAACACAAGAACAATTGTAAGAATGCTAATGACCCGCTTTAGGGGATTGAAACATGAGTAATAAAGCCGCCACCACCAACAGACCTACGTAAGAATGCTAATGACCCGCTTTAGGGGATTGAAACTTACATTTTAATGCATATATTCTCATGTTTTTTAAGATGTAAGAATGCTAATGACCCGCTTTAGGGGATTGAAACTTTTGTAAATTCTTTTACTTGTTCTGTGGCTTTTAATGTAAGAATGCTAATGACCCGCTTTAGGGGATTGAAACATAAAAGGCACAAAGCTAGTAATTGACACAAAAGTAATGTAAGAATGCTAATGACCCGCTTTAGGGGATTGAAACTACTGAATCATCTATTGTTACTTTATATTCTTTATGTAAGAATGCTAATGACCCGCTTTAGGGGATTGAAACGTATCAATTAGTGCAAGCTTCTTTATTACGTTTATAGTAAGAATGCTAATGACCCGCTTTAGGGGATTGAAACTCATTGATATTTGATGCAATATTTGATATTTGTTCTGGGATTGAAAAACAAAAAAGCTTCTCACGGAAATAATTCTGTAAGAAGCTTTTTGCTGGAAATAAACTGAATATTTAATACTCTCTGAATTGTACAAATTCAAATGTTGAAAGCCGGATAGTTCTGCCATCTAAATCCACTTTTTCAGAGGTAACACGTTCTGAACATGCAGCCAATACAGTGATTCCTGAATTTATAAGCATGTTTGTAAGGCAAAAGGTTAATGTCATTTCTCCTTGAAGAAGTACTGCTTGGGGCTTTAAAGCAATAATTTTTGTCAAATAATCCTGCGATAAGGATTTTACGCCCTCACGAGACAAATACGGTGAAATTTCTGGAAAGGGCATATCAACTATTTCACCGTAGGTCTTTGCACATGTTGTTTGCTTTTCACTCCAATTTGAGTGAGGGTGGTTTGTAAGGTTAAGGAACATAGTGGGGTCTCCTGTTGTATTTTGTAGTTGCTTCTTCTAACTCTAATATAGATTTATTTAGTAAGTTTTTTATATCTTTATATGATATAAATTTCTTACAATCAGATGCATGATTTGTATTATTTCGTATATCTTTAATTTTTCTATAAGTACTAATTATTTCAATGACTTTATCATAATTTAGATAGCTTTTTGAATTACCAAATTTTAAATTATTCGTATGGTAGTCAATTATGGATTCTTTTTCTTTGAGTAACCCTTTAGCATTTATAAATATGTAATGTTGCGTATTGTTATTATCTTCACTTAAATCTTTTATATCATTTTTTAATTTGATACTTTCAGGATATAGAAGTTCCATTTCTACAATATAATCTGGAACCCACTCAACATACAATGTTAAAGCCTGTTGTAAAAAATCCATATTAGTACACCATCTAATTATTTCCAATCGTTGAATGTGTTTCGGTTTTTTATCATTATTAAACAATACTTTGTACTTTTCTATTATCATAGGGAGCAACAATAATAATATTTCGTTAGAAGTATTAACTACGTCATTGTTATCTTTGAAATTTTTAAAATCTTCAAAATCTTTAATTTTTTTCGATAAATTACTAATGGCATTTTCAAATTTATCTGCACGGCAAAGTCTGATATTTTCTGAAAACCTATTCATTGTTCTAATTAGTTCTTGTAAGCATTTGGAATATATTTTATCCTTTCTACTAAAGTACTTATCTAAAATCTTAGCACTTCCGTATTTATTAAATTCTTCAGCACCTGCAATTAGATTATTTAATTCATATATATCAGTTATATCATCAATGATATTAACGTAAGAATTGTCTTTATCTTTATGGTTTATTATATCTGCATCTAGTTCTGGTGGATAATTATTTAAAGGTAAATAATTTACAATACTTTTAGCTTCTTCACCAGTTGTTTTTAACCAATTTGAATAAAATACTTGCTTAACTTTTATACCTTCGTATTCTAATAGCCTTATGATTGAAAGCATTAGCATAGAAGAATTACGCATTCCACCTGTCATATCAGCATATACACAGGTATCGTTAAATTTACAACTTTTTGTTATTTTATTTGCCATTTTAAATATTGGGGTAAAAGTACTTTCTCCTGTACTATTCTCGATATAATCTATTGGCTCAAAGCTAGGTGGTGTATAAGTATGTTTTTTGCAAAAGTTTAAGATGTTGTTTTTAAAGAAGTCTAAGTATGATAACTTTTTAGAGTCTAAAATATATTTTTTCGTAACAGTTTCTGTACATAGCATATAGATAGCTGATAATGTTTCTTTAGCATTATTTAACTGATGAAGTACGGTTTTTACTGCTGCTTCATTTGTTTGAATGCCATTAACATCAATGATTTCTTTATTTTTATTGATGTACCTGTATGGGAAGGATATGACCGTTTCTTCTTCTTCTATTTTTACAGTACTCAAAAACAAAATCATTATATTTTCACTCATTAAATCAGTCTCCTTTAATAATTATTAGTTCATATGTCTAAATTTAACACTTAAAATTTGTAAAAACAATACAAAAATGATATATATCAAATATAAATGGGTATATGTACTAAAATTAGTATTATAATAGATACATATGTAAAACTAAGGAGGAATCTGAATGTCAGTGTTGGCAGTTTTTGATGTGAGGGGAATACAGGAATTCATTTTTCGGACTAATAAAATAAAAGAGATAATAGGTGCTTCAATTATTGTAAAGGACATGCTTATGACATGCTTTAAAGAAGCATGTGAAAAGTACTATGTAAATGATATATCCTTTGATTGGCAAAATAAAGAATACAAAGGAAATCTGGATATGGAGGTTATCTTTGAGGGTGGTGGAAATCTGGTTGCTGAGTTCAAAGATATTGAAAAGTACAGGCAGGTATATAGAAATATGACTGAAGAAATACTTGCAAAAACATATAGCTTGAGCATTGCTTCAGCATATGTGCAAAAAACAGGAAACTATTACAAAGATAAAAATGACTTAAATAAAAAGCTTGCAGAATTAAAGCGAAAATACTATTCATTTGCTCTACCCAGAGGAATAGCCACTACAAAGAGAGATTATCTTACTGGTTTACCAATATCGGAAATGTATCCAGATAAATCAAAAGAATATGAATTAGTATCAAGAGAAGCCAAATTAAAACTAAAAGCTTGCGATCATTTAAAACTAAAAAAAGATAATAAATTTAATTACATGCTGAACCTTGACGATATGGTACTGGAAAAAGGAAAAGATAGCTTGCTTGCAATTGTTCATATAGACGGTAATAACATGGCTGATGCCATAAATAGCAGAATGAACAATAAAACTGATTATAAAGATGCAGTTGAAACAATCAGAAAATTATCGCAACAGATTACAAATATATTTACAGAGGATGCTTATGATATACTTCCCAAAGCGTTGGAAGATGCTTTTAACAGTCTATCGGGAGATTTAAAAAAATACTGTGAACAGAAAGAAATACGGCTTCCAATGAGGCAGATAATATGTGCGGGAGATGATATTACCTTTATATGTAATGCCAGAATAGCTATTCCACTTACGGAAATGTACCTGAGAAAAATAATTGAATACAAAGATGATAACAAAGAAGAACTTGAATTTTCAGCATGTGCAGGAATTGCTTTTATACACAGCCATTTTCCGTTTAGCTTGGCTTATGAAATTGCTGAAGAATGTTGTTCAAATGCCAAAGCGGAAGCAAAGTCAAAAAACGATAAAAAACGTGGATTTATTGATTTTCATTTCTGCTATTCGGGAGTATCAGGAGATTTGGAACAGATTAGGGAAAGCCAGTACATAAATCATGACGGATATAGTCTGCTAAGACGTCCTTGGCAGGTAACAGGCAAAGAAATAGATGCGTTTAAGGATATAAGAATGCTAAAGGATTTTGCAATGTTTTTTTCAACAGGTAAATATGAAAACAAGGAAAAAAAGGTGGATTTTCCTGAATGCTGTGAACAATCTGAAACTTTTAAGGCTTGGCCTAATAGCAGAGTTAAGGAATTTAGAAATGCTCACTTTTCAGGGGAAAAGGAATTAGAGGACATATACAGTCAATATAAGTCAAGAGGCTATATTTTGCCTTGGTATTCAGGTGTTTTTTTTACTAAAAACTATTCTTCTGTGGACAGCCAAGATGAAACTAGTTGTATTAAAGGTAGTCAACCAAGAAATGGAGATTATAAAGATAACAGTGCTGAAAATGATATTCCGATAGACTATAAAGCTATTTATTATGATTCACTTGAAATGAGTGATATATATTGTGATATAAATGAATTCGCAGAAATCTTTATAACTCAGAGAGTAGGTGAAAATAAATGAAAAGATGTAAAATAGAAATTGTACTGAAATCCGATATGTGCCCTGCATCTGGTAGCGGACAGGGAAGCTATATTGACACCGATGTTTGCTGTGACAGGTTTGGACTGCCGTATATTCCTGCAAGAAGGTTAAAGGGCTGTCTGCGGGATGCTGCAATTGAATTGAATGACTGGGCACAAGACCCGAATTTATGCAATGAGGATGGAATTAAAAGATTATTCGGTATAAAGGGTTCAGGTCAGGACGGTACACTTATACTGTCAAATGCTGTTTTAGATAATTATCATAAAATGTGCGAACAGCTAAATAAATATTCAAAAAATAAGGTGAGATTAAATAGGATTGCTGTAATTAATCAATATACATCAATTAGAACAAGAACCTCAATCAATGAATATGGCACTGCACAAAATGGCAGTTTAAGAACGATAAGGGTTATCAACGGCGGTAATATTTTCATCGCAGAAACTGAACCGTTGGACGAAGAGGATGCTAGATTGTTAAATTGTTTCTGTGAAGCGTTAAGGCATATGGGGTCGAACCGGACAAGAGGACTGGGTGCAGTAAGGCTTAAATGTAGTTCGATTGAAGATAAAATAGATAACGATGTATGTGAAATATTTAAGGATTGTGAGAAAATTAGACTTCACATCAAGTTGGATTCTCCAGTTATGGTATCATCAAACGATTCGGAGGATTCTCTTGATTATATTCCGGGTTCAACTTTGTTAGGGTACTTTGCAGGACAATATTTAAAAGATAGCAAGGATGATGAAGAATTCTACAGGTTGTTCGTAGATGGCGGAAAGGACGAGCTAAGCTTCTCAAACTTTTATATTTCTGACGAAAAACGAAATGTATATTATCCTGTTCCATTAACCTGTAAAAAAGAGAAAAAAGATAATAAAACCTGCTATAATCATGTGTTCAAAGATGATGAGGATAAATTAGATAATATTCAGTACAAAAATTTGTCTGGAAAATACATTCGTGACATTGATAAAAGCCCTTTTAATGAAGGCTTTAAACTTAATAACAGAAGAATAAAAAGTGTTGAAAAAGAAGTTTTTTATCATCATGAGAGACCAGGGAAAACAGATAAGGACAAAGGAATCGAATCCTTTTATCAATATAATGCAATACGTGCAGGGCAATATTTTATCGGTGAAATCGAAGGAAAAAGCAGTGATCTTAAAAAAATTGCCGATATTATTAAGAATAACGACAAAAAAATGAAAATAGGGAAGTCAAGGACAGCACAGTACGGAATGGTAACAGTAGAAGACTGTATACCAATAGCATCCTGTGAAAAAGAAACTGTTACGCTAAAGAGAGAGGATAAATTTGCTTTTGTTTCTCAATCAAAAGTAATGCTACTTGGTGATGAAGGGAATAACATCACGGATTATGAAGAATTTATAAAAATAGTACTTGATAAAGCAAATGAAAAATTAGATTTTTGCGGTCGTGAAAATAAAAACTGCGAGCTTGTTTCTGTACATATTAAGAATTGCTATTTAGGCGGTTATAACAGAAAGTGGAATTTGGAAAGACCACCGGTTCCTGTTCTGTCAGAGGGAAGTGTGTTTGCGTTTAAGTATATTGGTAATAACGAGATAACCTTACCGAAATATTTAAAGCTTGGTGAAAGACAGCATGAGGGTTTGGGCAGAATGTATATCTGGACAGACAAAGAAGTATCGCAGGATAATGAAAATACTGAAAAGCAGGATGATGGACATGAAATTGATGCTATAAAAAATATTATTGTGGGTGAAGAACGAAGAAAGAGGCTTGTAGAGCTTAAAAATGAGGCAGTAGAGCAATCAAAGAATTTAACTTTAAATTCTTCTACAATAGGCGGTTTGCTTGTAAAGTGCAGGAATAGCAGAAGCTTTGAGAACTTTAAGACATATGCTGAGAGCATTAAGGATACAAACAAAAAAGATATGGTACTTAAACAGGTATTTAGGCAGATAAATACATCAAAAGGCAGTGAGGAAGACAATGCATTGCAAAATGCAAAGGCTTTTAAAGATAGACTAGGAAGTAACTGGAAGTTCTATTTCAGCTATATGCTTGCACAACGAAAGCAGAACTTAAGAAATGAGAATAAGCAAGGAGGCGAAAATAATGATTGAAAAAGTATATATACAGCTTAAATTAATAACTGAATCTCCGTTTGCTGTTTGTTCTGGCTTGGATGAGTATAGTGACAAAGATATTATACGCCATGTAAGAAATAATAGTGAAGATAGTAAACCATATATTCCGGGTTCAACATTGGCAGGGGCTTTCCGTGATTACATAGAGGGCATTGAAGAATATACATCAAAGGAGAAAGGAAAAGGAATAAACGACAAATTCTTTGGTTATATCGAAAGAGGAAATACAAAAGAAGAACACAGGGCAAGGCAGAGCAAGATTTTTTTCGGTGATGCCGAGTTAATTGAGAAATTTAATACTTCACATATTTGTGATAAATCATCCAATACTCAGGCTTTAGAAGATGAAAATTATATTATTTCGCTCAGAGACGGAGTGAAGCTAGATAATAGAAAGACGGCAGAATATTCAGGAAAGTATAACTATGAAATAATTGAGCCTAATACAGTTTTTGCATCAATAATTGAGTATTCAGGCAAAGATAAAGATATTTTCAAAGAAATAATAGAGAGTATAGTTTCAGCAATAAATTCAAGTGAAATACGTATCGGCTCAAAAACAAACAGAGGGTTAGGTGTTATGAAGGCAGAATATAGAATTAAAAGCTTCTCAAATAAAAATGTATCTGAGTGGCTTAAATTTGACCCTTATGCTTATGAGTGGGATAAACTCACAAAAGGATCTGAGAATACAAATGTTCAATTTTCAGGATTTTCTGTTAACGTAAAAATTCCTCATACAATTATTATACGTGACTATAATGCCGAACCTACAGCAATATTAGGTGAAAAAAAGTATAATTTTGAAAACTTAAATTGTGGGCAGCTTAAATCAAATGGTAGTGCTGTAATACCTGGTACAACATGGGCGGGAGCATTCAGGCATAGGGCTGAAATGATATTAAATGAGTTGGTAGAGGGACTAAAAGCTGAAAATGATTCTAAATTTGATGAGGCAAAATTAAAAAAATTTATTGATAAAGCATTTGGCTGCGCTATAGCTACAAAGTCAAACAGGGAAAATGAAACAAAAGAATCTATCCTTAGCTTCTTTGAAAGCAAAATAACAGGCGGTACAATTATTCCGTTAACAAGAACGAAAATTGACAGGTTTACAGGCGGTGCCATGAGTAAAGCATTATTTTCAGAAGTGGTGTACTGTGGAGGTAATACAGAATTGCGGATAGGAATTAATAAAAAGTGCATTAAAGCTTATGATAAGGAAAAGGGTTCTGACGAAAAGCTGGATTGGCAGAAGAATAGTACTTTTAAAGCGATATTAGGAATGATTGTTCTAATTATGGACGACTTAAAAGAGGGGCTTCTTGCGATAGGCGGTGAAACTGCTGTCGGTAGAGGAATAGTTGAGGCTAATGAATATGATTTGCCTTGTAACCTGAAAAGGGACGACTGCTTAAAATCACTTACAAAGGAGCTGGGAATATGAATAATTGGAATAATACAGAAAATGAAATAGCTAAAATGATTCCCCAAAATATAAAAGTTAGAATAATGGATGCTATTTGCAAAAATGAATCTGAAGAATCTGTTGATATAGTGCAAAAAGATGTAACTGGTAATATAAAAAGTTGTTTTGCATATGCAGTTTTCAAAGATTGTGTATGCTATGGAAAATATGTTGATGGGAAGCTTTCGGAAGGATTGGTATCAAATAATATAAATAAGCTATTGGAACTTCGTGTGTTTAATGAATTCTTTGAAGTGAGGGTTATTTATTCTTTTGAAAAAGACAAGCTACTCTATCGTTATCTTGATGACTATGATGAGTCTGGTGAACTTTTTATATATAAGGAAGAGCATTATCTTGACGGCGAATGGAAGAACGGCAGATTCCAAAACGATATCCGAAGCTGTCCGAAGCTGCCTTTTAATGAGTCAAAGTACTCAGGTAAGGAACTCAAGATGAGAATTAACAGTCATATTAGATTTGACGATGATAATGGCTTCCCAGAGATTAAGGACTGGCGGTTGGCGGGGTTTACAGATGGATATAAAATAATTGGAGGTGATGAGTAATGGAGGATTTTAAACAACAGTTATCATGCTGGACAGATATAAATACAGATGCTGAATTTAAAAAAGAACTTAATGACTGCAAAAATGAGAAGAATAGAATTATAAATAATAATAAACATAATCTCAAAAATCAAAACACGATACAAATAAATAACAATACTACATCAAAGGGAAATAATGAATTATCAAATACAGATACGCAAAAAATTACATTTGATTCCAATGGTATACCTACATATGCAAAGGATGTATATGAAAATAAAGTTTATTCAAATGGTGAATACTTTGTTAATCCATACAATTTTGTTAGTCTTGGAGAAAAAGCTTATAAGAAAGAATTTCATAAATCAGATGAATTAAAAAAGGATGAAAATAGCAAAGTAGAATTGCTTACAGGCGTTATAAGCTGTGTAATGAAAGCGAAAACACCTGTTTTTATTCCAAATACAACTAATGACAATGCTTTTGGATTAGCTGAAATAGAAAGTACTAAAAAAGAGAATAACAAAAATGCGAAAGATGAGCATAAGAATTATGAGTTTTTTTCATATAACGATTTATCTGGAAAAAACTCATTGAATGAACCTAAAGAACCTATAATACCCGGCAGCAGTATTCGTGGGGTTATTAGGTCTGCATATGAAGCATTGACTGATTCATGCATGATGACGTATGATGAACCTGTAACATCAAGAGAGAATAAGCCGAAAAATGCAGGTATTTTGGAATGTGATACAAATGGTACTTGGAAGCTGTATGAGGCTGAGAAATTCATGTTAAAAACAGGTAAGTGTGATAAAGATATTGGTAAAGAATACCCTATTTATGAAGACAAAAACAATAGAAAATATATAGCTTTAGATGAAGATGATAAAAATGAAAAAAGCCTATATACTGGTGATGAAATTATGTTTGATGAGGGTAATATTTATGGATATAAAATGCCCAAACTAGCTCAAAATATAGGAAATGGCAATTCGACGGGTATACTTCTTTTAGGAGAACCATTTGGAAAAAAACATCATGACAGTATATTTACATATAATAGTGTGCCAAAAAAAGAGGTAGAAGGTGATTTAACAAGAGCAATTGAAGGGCTTTTAGAAGTATTAAGAGTATATAAGGATCCAGCAATAAATAGAAATATGAATAAAGGTCACAATGGGTATCGCCACTACGATTTAAATGGTAAAAAGGTATACCCCGTATGGTATAGAAAAGATGATGTCGGTGAAAAAATATATCTTTCTCCTGCATGTATATCTAGAATAGCATACTATTATACAATACCTGATATATTACAAAAACATGGCGGTTATGATGCTTGTAAGAGTAATGACATAGTATGTCAGGCATGTGAGCTTTTCGGTATGGCGGGGGAAAATTCTGCATTAGGCTCAAAAATAAGATTTTCTGATGCAGAATTGACAGTTGATTGTAAGAATAAAAATAAGTACTATGATAAAAATCCAGTTACATTGGATGAATTGAGTTCGCCTAAGCCTTCTGCTGTGGAATTCTATACAAAACAACCGGATGAAAAAATGGGTATGTGGGATTATGACTCAAATAACGGTGGAATTGAGATTCTAGGTAGAAAATTTTACTGGCACTCGGAAAAATATGAAAAATATTATAAAAATAAAATGCCAAGAACTAATCGTAATATTACAATCAGACCAGTTACAAAAGATACTGAATTTGAATTTAAAATATATTATGAGAGAATAACAAGTAAGGAACTGAAAGAACTTATTTGGGTTCTGACAATTGGTGAGAATGAGCTTGAGGGAAAACAGTGCCATAAAATAGGTGGGGCAAAGCCACTCGGGTTTGGTAGTATAAAAATAGTGGTAAATGAAGTCAAAGGCAGAAGAATATTAGTTAAAAATGGAGCTATTAGGCGAGAATCAGAGATCCTAGATAAAGCTTCTGTCAATACATTTGTTAAAGAAACTCCTTTTACAGGTACAGCATATAATGAATTTATCAAAATAACAGATTTCGAAAGCATGAAAAATGAATATGTAAATTATCCTTTTGGAAAAATAATAGATAAGAAAGGAAATGTAATTGGCACAAATGATGAAGGTGGACATGTATGGTTTGGGCTTAATCGTACAGCAGGAGATAAAGCTACAGGAATAAGTAAAAGTATAAAATTCACTTTAAAGGAAATATTGGATGATCACAATTTGCCGAAATTAGAACAGCCCAAAAAAGAGAAAAATAAAAGAGGCACTAGAAAGTAAGCTAAGGGAGAGCAAAATTTCTCCCTTAACTAATTAAATCTGATTTACAAATTAGATGTATTGTAAAGAACTCTCAGATTTTATATGATTTAATAGCTACTTGTAAAAATTATATACTTTTTATTTTGATTTTGCGAAGCCCAAAAGCCTCTATAATAAAGGCTTGTAGGTATATAAATAGTATGTAAAACCACTGAAAATGTACCTTGAAAACATAAAAAAAGCTATAAAAATTGCAATCTTAACCCAATCTCGAAATGGCTGGGAGCCTTGAAAATGAAGGGAATTACTCGAAAATCGAGTAAGAATGCATGTGACCCGTTATAGGGGATTGAAACATAATATCTGTCAATTGAAAATCACAGTATTTAGGTAAGAATGCAAGTGACCCGCTATAGGGTATTGAAAATTTATTTTGTTATCATGTACTTAGTATACCACCAATGTAAGAACGCGTATGACCCTATTTTGCTAGGGTTCCACATTTTGTTAGATGGTATAGCAGTTATGATACAGTGCTTTGGTTCTATTAGTTTTTTACTAAGACTATAAAATAAATTGGTAATCAATTTAATTCAGGAGGTAATAAAATGTCTTGGAACACACTTGATAAAGTTGGTATTATAGTAGGGCTTTTTACAGCGATACCTGTTGTATGGTCTTTTATAATTCTAATCACAGCGGAAAGACGCAGGAAAGGTAAAGTAAAATCCCTTTATAAGAATCCCAAGGATATCGAGTCTGCATTAATAGTTGATATTGGCTCTGATAATATAGAAGCGGCAGTTGTTAACTGGATTAAATCAAATACTAAATTGAAGAAAATACATAAGAATAATATACATTATGTTGGAATGACAGACCGATTAACACAGGAAAACACCGATAAGCTATTGCAGAGAGTAAGGGAGGAGCGCAAGAAAATTACTAATAACGGTACATGTATGATACATTTGTTTTATAGAGGACCAGTTACATTTGCAACAATACTTGGTGCTGAACTGTCAAACAAAATTCCTGTTATTCTTTACCAGAACGATCCAACTACAACTGATGCTAGCAAGAAATACATTGAATGGGGTCTATTAAACAGACCATAACTACATAATTAGAATTAGGGGCTAAAAATGAACAATAACATAGAATATTCAAAAGTAAAGGTAGGATTAGAATGTATGGAAGAAGCCTTACTTCCAGACTATTTAGGCTCGACATTGAGAGGCGTGCTTGGGATTGAGCTGAAAAAATGTGTTTGTACTAAAGATTTATACGAGATTTGCCCAAACTGCGAGGAGAAATATTCCTGTGCGTATACATTCTTTTTTAATCATATTGAACAAAATGTTAATACAAAAAACATGCAGACATTGCCAAACTCGTTTGTTATTGAACCAATTTCTGATAATAAGCTGATTTTTCACAAAGGGGACTGTTTGGAGTTTAACATTATTTTTATAGGCGTGAATATTGGGTACATGCCTCTGTTTATAAATGCTTTAGAAAAAGTTGCAGACAGTGGACTCAGCGCACAAAGAAAAAACTTCAGACTGGCGGACATTGAGGATTGTTCTGCACACAAAAAAGTATATTCTGACGGAATATTTAATCCTAGAAATATAATGGTAATGAGATGCATTGAGAATCTGAAATTCAATAAAGCTACTGAGCTTAGAATTAATTTTAATACACCTTTTAGATTTAAATCTCAAGGAAAAATAACTGATGGGCTGAATTTTGAACTGTTTATGCGAAATATATTCAGAAGAACATCCGCATTGAGCAGACTCTATTGCAATAGAGAATGGGAGCTGGATTATAAGGCTTTTCTTGAAGAGGCAAGGAATATTACAGTTAAAAATGCGAATCTCAAATGGCATGATTGGGAACGGTTTTCTTCAACTCACAAAAGTAAAATCAAGATGGGCGGAATAGTTGGAGAGATTGTATTTGGCGGTGACATAACAAAGTTCCTCCCATACATACATATTGGCAGCATAGTGCATATCGGCAAGGGCTGCACCTTTGGGCTTGGCAAGTATACGTATGAGACATAGCTAATGCATACTAAAAATTAAGTAATTAATTGCATGTGCTTGAAATTCTTATGTTGCACTTTTGTAAATTGCTTTATTAGACACAATGATTATAATTGAACATATATAGATTTTTTCGTAAGAAATTTCATAACATATTTATAGATTAGGAGACACCATGGAAATTGAAATAATTAGAGAAAACAAAAAAAGGTTCTTGGATTTACTACTTTTAGCAGATGAACAAGAAAGTATGATTGATAAATACTTAGAACGAGGAGAAATGTTCGCCCTTTATGATGGTGATTTAAAAAGTATTTGTGTAGTAACTCAAGAAGGTGAGGATATATTTGAACTAAAAAGTTTAGCAACATATGAAAAATATCAAGGGCAGGGCTATGGAAGCAAACTAATAAAATATATATTTGAGTATTATAAGGACAAATGTAAAACATTGCTTGTTGGTACTGGTAACATTCCGTTTATAGTTCATTTTTATGAGCATTGTGGATTTGTATTATCTCATAGAGTAAAAAACTTCTTTGTTGACAATTATGACCACCCAATGTACGAAAATGATATTCAACTGGTTGATATGGTTTATTTAAAAAAGGATTTCTAAAGGTTTTGGAGGATAGTCCTTTCATTGTATGACTTTATGCCTGAATAACAACAATGCTGTCTAGCAGAGCTACATATATAACTATTTTTTAAACTAATAAGTTATAGGATATTACTGTGAAGAAAATTTTATTATAGGCTATAGTACCAATAGTTTTGATTGTATTATAGCTTAAATTTTATTATAATTGTCTTTGAAACAAGTTAAATTAAAGGTAATTATATGGTTTTTATTTTAAATTTTAACATATATAACCGGAGGCTAGCTGTTTAGTGGCTTTGTGGAGGGTCGGAAGTATGTAAAACCATCAAAAAAGCACCTTGAAAACATAAAAAAAGCATAAAAAATTGCAATCTTAACCCAATCTCAAAATGGCTGAAAGCCTTAAAAATGAAGGGGATTACTCGAAAATCGAGTAAGAATGCATGTGACCCGTTATAGGGTATTGAAACACAATATAAAAGCCTTGTCAAATAATACTCCTTTTTGTAAGAATGCATGTGACCCGTTATAGGGTATTGAAACTTAACTAGAACAAAGCACATTTCAACTATATATTCAGTAAGAATGCATGTGACCCGTTATAGGGTATTGAAACTTCTTGATATTTTTAAGAAGCTTACTAAGCCTTTGGTAAGAATGCATGTGACCCGTTATAGGGTATTGAAACTTCAAAACCTTTTGTTATTGGGTCTGTAGTTATGGGTAAGAATGCATGTGACCCGTTATAGGGTATTGAAACAGATTTTCTTGCATGCTTGACACATCAAAAAATAGAAGTAAGAATGCATGTGACCCGTTATAGGGTATTGAAACTTAATTATTTTTAATTCTGTATTTATTTATTTATATATGTAAGAATGCATGTGACCCGTTATAGGGTATTGAAACTTTCTTACTATACCACTTTAGAAACTTTCTAACAAGATGTAAGAATGCATGTGACCCGTTATAGGGTATTGAAACTTAATTCATTTTTATCTGATAAGAATTGAGAATATAGTAAGAATGCATGTGACCCGTTATAGGGTATTGAAACTGATGGTGTTGGATCATTAATATCATCATCTATTGTAAGAATGCATGTGACCCGTTATAGGGTATTGAAACTACTTGCTGAGTAATTCCATGCTGTAAGCTCGTCATTGTAAGAATGCATGTGACCCGTTATAGGGTATTGAAACTTATCAACTTAACTGCATCAACCATACTATTTATCACGTAAGAATGCAACTGACCCGTTATAGGGTATTGAAACTCTTGGATTATTTTTGCTGTGCCGTAAGCATATCTATGTAAGAATGCAACTGACCCGCTATAGGGTATTAAATTTTGAAATAAAACTTAACATTGACACAATATAAATATCATGATATTCTAAAAGTGGTTAGTGTAGACTAACTATTTTTTTAACGAGTCAGTTAGTTTTATACTAACTGCATTGTATTACATAAATGCTTTATAAGACTATTTCAAGGCAGAAATGAGGACATATATGAGAGACTTTCAATCCTGTTCTTTACTATCATTTCACGATTTAATGGCAGGAATAATAGCAGCGATGGAAGCAAGAGATGCATATACAGCAAGCCACTCCAATCGTGTTAGTGATATGACAGAAATAATTTGCAGATTGCTGAATTTAAGTGAAGCGCAGGCGGAAGATATACATATTGCAGCACATGTACATGATATTGGCAAAATAGGCATTGAGGATTCTATTCTCCGAAAAAATAGCCCTTTAGATGAAACGGAATGGCTCTCAATAAAGCAGCATCCTATTATTGGCTTTAACATTTTAAATAAGGTAAGTTACTTTAATGAAATTTCAAAAATTGTACGTCACCATCACGAAAGATGGGATGGCAATGGGTATCCAGATGGTATCAGAGAAAATGAAATTCCATTAGGGTCAAGAATTATAGCAATTGCAGATTCAATTGATGCTATGATGAGTAATAGGCAATATAGAAAGTGCTTGACATCATCGCAATGCAAAGAGGAAATTCATAAAAATGCAGGCATTATGTATGATCCTATAATAGCCGAAATAGTGATGAAAAATTGGGAAAACATTGTTGGCAAAATAACCTTTTAAGCATTTAAATTTGAAATTATTAGTTGCAGTAAACTATACAGACTTAAAATGATTGTACATTAATAAGCACCCTCTGGGTGCTAAAAAAAGAGGTAACAGTTAGTCGAAACTAACTTAGGCTTTGTAGATAATAAATGAATATACATGGAGGTTGACTATGAGTGTTGTAATAATCGGTGGAAATGAATGTATGGTCTGTCAATACAAGAATTTATGCAAGCAGTATAAATGTCAGGCGAAAATATATACAAATATGAATGGCACACTAAAAAATAAAATTGGAACGCCAGACCTGCTTGTACTGTTTACCAATACAGTGTCACATAAGATGGTACGCTGTGCAATGACTGAAACAAAAGGACAAAACACAATAATTGCACGTTCCCACTCAAGCTCAATGGCAGCATTAAAGGGTATTTTAGATGAACATATAGTATCTTAATCAAGGCTTATAAAGTGGCAAAGAAGGAGGTGGCAAATCCATGCAGTGTATTGCTATCAGTTAATATCAATTAATTTTACGTGCATGGATAAATAAGTGTGAAAGAAATATAAAAAATAAATGAGGAGGTACCGAGCCCATGCCATTTCTTTGATGTTCTTGTGCGAAATGCTGGGCATGGGCATAATTATGTCAGAAAAAATGATTATAAAATATTGCGCTCCCACTTTAGCAGGAATAAAAACGGGCAATTTATTTAATTGTTCCTATTCATGCGAAGAGCAACTACAAAATCAAATACATGAGTTTAATAAAAAGCTGAATCAAAAAGGAGTATTTCTTACTCTTCTTCGAAAAAATGAAGGTAAAGCACTCGTTTATGTGTATCGTAAGAATAAACTTGAAAGTGATATATCAAACCATGAGGTTAAAGAGTTTCTTGGGAATAACGGATATGTTTTTGACAGTGTTTATAGCTTCATAAGTGAACTATCTAGCAGATTATGCAAGTCTAATGACTTTCCTCATGAAATTGGTTTAATCCTTGGATATCCACTGCCAGATGTAAAGGCATTCATAGAAAACAGAGGAAAAAATTGTAAAGTAATCGGGTGTTGGAAAGTGTATTCAGACGAAGGAGAAGCTAACAAAATATTTGCAAAATATAAAAAATGTACTGATATATATTGCAAAAAGCATTCAGAAGGATTGTCTATTATGCGACTTACCATAGCTGTTTGATATTGAAATTATTGTTCAATTATTTGTAAAATTCTGAGTTATGATAATAGAAATCTAATAATTTTAAAAATTAGAAGTATTAACCTAATTACATTCGGCATAACAAACTATGATATGTTTAAAAATTATATATGTTTTTAACCTAAGGCACTAAGTCCATACTGATTATTAAATGTATTAAGTATCATGTGGTCTTAAATATAATAAAAGATCGGAGTGGCTCTTGCCAATGCATAATTTAAGCAGATTAGCGCTAGTTAGCAATTACATAAAGTAAACATTACATATAGAAAATATAACTATTATTGTTGAAATATTAAAAATTGTTTTGATTGTATTATAGCTTAAATTTTATTATAATTGTCTTTGAAACAAGTTACATTAACGGTAATTATATGGTTTTTATTTTAAATTTAAATACGCATAACTCAGAGGCTAGCTGTTTAGCGGATTTTGGGTGTGTCGGAAGTATGTAAAACAATCGAAAAAGCACCTTGAAAACATAAAAAAGGCTATTAAAAATGCAACTTAACCCAATCTCAAAATGGCTGAAAGCCTTAAAAATGAATGCAATTACTCGAAAATTGAGTAAGAATGCATGTGACCCGCTATAGGGTATTGAAACAAAATATCAGTCAATCCGCTATTGTTTTGCGCCCGGGTAAGAATGCATGTGACCCGCTATAGGGTATTGAAACCTAACATTCGATGCATAGTCATAGCTTCTTGACTAGAAGTAAGAATGCATGTGACCCGCTATAGGGTATTGAAACCCACTCTTCCCCGGCGAGCACGTATTCCAGAGCCGTAAGAATGCATGTGACCCGCTATAGGGTATTGAAACTCTATACGAATAACTACATCTTCTGGCACAACTACGTAAGAATGCATGTGACCCGCTATAGGGTATTGAAACGGCGTGCGATACTCTTCTAACATTGCATAACCTATGTAAGAATGCATGTGACCCGCTATAGGGTATTGAAACTTATTCATAATAGTTCCTCCTCAAACATATTTTCTCGTAAGAATGCATGTGACCCGTTATAGGGTATTGAAACCTTCTTGTGTAGGTTCAAGATTATATTTACTAAGCATTATTGTGTAAGAATGCAACTGACCCGCAATAGGGTGTTGAAACCCATTTCAAAGCCGATTCTATATGATTACAAAACATTCATATAGGTCGGCTTTTTTTAATGCCATAAATATTTGAACCTACTAAATGTTGCTATTTAAAAATGTGATACCACATTTTTAGATGCAAATTAAGTATAAATTCATATTGACAAAATAATACTGCGGTTGTATTATTGTATTAATGACTTAGTACAACAATACAGTAATACAAAACACAAAAGAACAGTAAAAACAAAAGTAACAATAATACAAAGTATTCACGTACAACTCTAAGCTGTTACTGGAAATACAGAATTACATGGACATAAATTCAGTATTAAACGTACTTTGAGAAGCAAAAGTAGGGAATCTGATTCTAGAATAATTTGCTTCTAAAATGATTCGCTTAAGTGGTTATTTATACAAAAAGCTCTGGAACAGAGTATTGAGAAGAGGACTTTAAAAGGGGACTTTAAAAAGGGAGATTTTAAAAAGAAGGCTTGAAAAAGAGATTTTCAACAATATTGAAGGCAATGGAGGTGATTTAATGCCAAACGATTTTTCATCAAATGTTCCGATTTATCTGCAAATAATGGATGAGATAAAGTTAAAAATAGTTTCGGGTAGCTGGGAAGCAGGTCATAGATTACAGTCAGTTCGTGAATTAGCGGTGGAGTTTTCTGTAAATCCAAACACAATGCAGAGGGCTTTATCTGAACTGGAGAGAGATGGATTACTCTATACCGAGAGAACATCAGGCAGATATGTGTCGCAGGATCAAAAAATGATATCAAAGGCTAGGGATGAGATGGCAGAGGAATATACAGAAAATTATTTTAATTCAATGATCAAGCTAGGATACAAGGAAAAAGATATTATTAATATTGTTTCTAGCAAATTGGAAGCAAAGGGGGAAGAAAAAAAATGAGCAAAATTATAGAAATTAACTCATTACAAAAGAAATATGGTTCAAAATTAGTGCTTGATAATATATCGCTTACATTTGAAAGCGGAACAATTGTAGGCTTATTAGGTCCAAATGGCAGTGGTAAAACATCATTAATAAAGGTATTAGCTGGAATTATAAATGACTATAGCGGAAAAGTATTAATTGATGGAAGTGTTCCAAATGAATACACAAAGTCAATAGTTTCCTATTTGCCAGAGAAGACTTATCTTGTTGAGAATAATAAAGCAAAATATGCTCTGGATTTCTTTGAAGATTTTTATCCTGACTTTGACAGAAAGAAAGCAGAGGAAATGTTTAAACAATTCAAGCTAGACCCTGAGCAGAAAATTAAAAGTATGTCTAAGGGTATGCAGGAAAAGGTTCAATTAATCCTTGTAATGTCACGAAAAGCCAAGGTATATTTACTCGATGAGCCTCTAGGAGGTCTAGATCCTGCATCACGTAAAGCAATGCTGGATATTATACTAAATAACTATTCAGAGGACTCAATTGTACTGCTATCAACTCATTTGATACACGATGTTGAGAAAGTATTTGACAGAGTAATAATGGTGGGAGATAAAAAAGTAATAATTGACGATAGCGTTGACAACATACGTCAAACTACAGGTAAGTCTGTAGAAGAACTATTTGAGGAGGTATTCAAATGCTGACAAAATTATTAAAATATGAGTTTAAGGAAACTGCTCGAATTATACCGTTTTTATACCTGATTACAATGTTTTTTGCAGTTGTTTCACTAGTAGCTAGCTGGCTTGATCTGAGTTTTATTAAAACTACCTCATCTGCTATTTTAATTTTTGTAGGAATTGCAGTATTTATAATTACATTTGTATTTATAGCGATAAGGTTTTACCGCAACTTGTATTCTAATGAAGGTTATTTGATGTTTACGTTGCCTGTAAAGCCGCATAAGTTACTAGCTTCAAAGATTATAGTTGCTTTTTGCTGGATTACAGCTAGTCTGGTATTATTCATCGGGGCATTACTTCTGGGTATGTATTTTCTCGGTGTTGATCTCAGCGAATTATCTGAAATAAGAAAAGAATTGGTTAGATTAGGGCTTGAAAAAATACTCTATGCAATAATTCCAGCAATCTTTTTAGCAATAATGTATTTTATTAGCCAAATATTTTTTGCAATTACGATCGCAAATTTGCCTTGCTTTCATGGGATAGGTGTTGCAGGTAGTTTTATAGCATTTATAGCAACGTATATTGCTTTAAAGATAGTTGAGACAATATCAACAATTTTTATTCCAATCTCGTTAATGATTAATATAGCTGATAAGACTATGTCGCTTTCAATACAAAATATGTTTAACTATTTCCTTGACAGCATTAAAGGAATAGAACCTAACTATATAACAATTGGCGTAGGTGGTTTTATATTTGATATAATAATGATTTGCGTATTGATATACTTAACAGGACGTATCATGAACAAAAAGGTATCGTTGAGATAGAAGGCGAAGAACAAGTATTGATATATTTTATAATAAACTTTTCCATATCATACGAGCAAATAAAATTGAAATGACTATAGCTCTCAAGAATAGAGAGTGACGTACAAAATTTATGTAAGAAAATAGCTGACACGATTTGTCAGCTATTTTTATTTTTAGTATCTCGTGGATTATGTATTAAGACTTATGGTATATATGGGGAATACAAATCTTATTTTTCCATATAATAATTATTATCTATAATTTGTTTTTATTTATATATTTTATGTATAGATAGATTCAATCATATATTATTATACGATTAAACTATATAGAAGCCTTAGTGGTATATTACCTTAGTAATATATTATTAATGGAGAAAAGTACTGGAAAGTAAAGGATTACTAATTTGATAGATACATTTGATGTAAAAAAAGCATATGCTTTGTTAGAATTGGAAAGAAAAATAGTTGGAGTTAAGTTAGCAAAGTCAAAAGAAGAATACCAGCGCTTTGAGGCGAAAGAGATTGTATCACCTCTTTCATATTGTGTGGCAGTAAAAGTTGCAATGATGGGAAATTCCATAAAGTTTACTAAAGAAAATTCAGGCTGTGGTGGAAGCACAAGAGCTTTAGGACTTGTGTCTCCATCCCAAGGTTTTTATGATGGAACTGAAGGTTGTAAATTAGGATTATACGAAAATGAGAAGGTTGCTGCTTCCGTTTCTGAAAAAATGAAACTGTGTCCTACAGACACATATGGAGTTATAGTAAAGCCACTTGAATTATTTGAAGAGGAACCAAATCTTGTACTGATGGTCAGTAACAGTAAAAATGTGATGAGAATCATTCAAGGTTATACCTATGTATTTGGAATGCAGCCTAATTTTAACCTAACTGGAAATCAAGCAGTGTGTGTGGAATGTTCGTCCTATCCTTTGATGACAGATGATATTAATATCTCATTATTTTGTTCAGGAACTCGATTTCTTGCAAAATGGAAGGATACCGAAGTGGCAGTCGGCATGCCTTATAATAAATTTTCAAAAGTTGTGGAAGGAGTAAGACTAACGGTAAATGCCGTAGAAATGGATAAACGAAAGGAAGATATTAAAAAAGAATTAGAAAAGCTTGACTATGATGGGAATGATATTATGTTTAACCACACATATTATTTAGATTTAGAACGTGATAAAAGAGAGCGAAAACATAATGCAAAGACTAAAAAATAAATCGTTTGATAAAAAGAGAATGATCATTATAACTATTCGGACACTCATAGTCCTAATGTTTCTAGGTTTCTGGGAATGGTCTGCTAGAAAAGGCTTTTATAATGCTTTTTTTACCAGTTATCCAAGTGAGATTATAAAAGATTTTATTGAGTTTGCAAAGAGTGGTGATTTGGTATATCATACTTCAATTACGCTTAAAGAAGCGTTACTCGGACTTTTATATGGAACAACAATAGGTATCCTACTTGGTGTAATGTTTGCGCAGTTTCCAATGGTGGGGAAAGTAATGACACCTATTCTTACTGCAATAAATGGGATTCCTCAATTAACACTTGCGCCAGTTTATGTTTTGTGGTTTGGTCTAGGGCTAACTTCAAAAGTTTTTTTGGCAGGTTTGATGGTATTTTTTTGTGTATTTTTTTCCACATACAATGCAATTAAAAATATGGAACGTAAATTAATCGAGTCAGCTAATCTATTAGGTGCAAATTCATTTCAGACATTATGGTACGTTGTATTGCCAAATTGCATGCCATGGATTCTATCTGGGATTCGTGGAGGAGTAGGAGCATGTATGGTAGGTGCAATTATTGGAGAATATATGGGGGCATCTGGAGGATTTGGATGGATGGTAACTTATGCCACATCTTTTTTTATGGTGCGAAGAGTCATGTCTTGCATTTTTATTTTGTTAGTACTGGGCTTAATCTTAAATTGGTGCTTAGATCGATTGGAACACTATATATTACGATGGAAAATTGAAACTAATCTATCTATGAATATAGAAGAGGAAAAATGAATGTAATAATTAAATTTATTTAAAATGAGGACAGCATTAAAATATTAGGGAATTGGAATAGTTTTAATATGTAATACTAAGAAAAAGGGAGGAAATGAAAAGATGAAATTTATGAAAAGAATGATAGCCCTTAGCCTTGCGGTAGTAATGTCTACTAGCTTGCTTGTGGGGTGCCAAACGAAGGCATCAAGTAAAGACAATGAGTTAAGTGGAGCTTCGAAACAGGAACAGCCAAAAGATAAAAAAGATTTAACAAAGATTGTAATTTCTGAATTTAGGGGACTTACATGGAGTTCCGTGTACGTAGCTTATCAGAACGGATTTTTCCAGGAGGAAGGGTTAGAACCAAAGTTTGCACTATATAAAGATGGACCAATTGCATTTCAGGGTATGCATGGTGGAGATTCACAGTTTTGCTTGCTGTCACAGGAACCAGTTTTAAAGGCGCAGCAAGAAGGGTTAGAATCTCAGTTTATTTACACAGTAGTAGATACTAGACTTTATGGATTTGTAGGAGCAAAGGATATAACAAATGTATCACAGTTAAAAGGACAAGCAATATTTGCAGGTATGCCAGGATCTGCACCGTATTCTTTTGTCTCTTCTATTTTAAGTGAGGCAGGATTAGATCCAAAGAAAGATGTAACTTTTGTAAATATGGATTATAGTGCATCAATGTCTGCTTTGAATCGTGGAGAAATTAAAGCAAGCTATATTAACGTTGATAACCGTGTGGAAATAAAGTCTATGGATGTGAATATTCTGGTAGATACCTCAAAAAAAGAAGATGCAGCGAAATATTTGAAGTCTGATATCTTCCCAGGTGAAATTATCTGTACTACTAAAAAATACGCCCAGGAAAATCCTACAACTTTACAGGCATTTGTAAATGCGGTTTCAAGAGGTAGTGAGTGGATGAGGTCTCATTCAAGCGAAGAAATCGCAAAATTGATTTCTCCTCTATATGAAGGAATAACAGTGGATGTTTTGACACAAAAAATAGACATTATTAAAAATGCAATTACAAAAACGGGAGAAATTTCCAAAGAGTCTGAGACAGCAGTACAAAACTTCTGTCAGAATATTGGTGTAATTAAAGAACCGATTCCTTATGATAACATTGTTGATATGACTTATGTAAATGCATACCAGGCAAAACATAAAGGATAGAACATGGCTTATATAAATTTTAAACATTTGAACAAATCCTTTGATGGCAAGGAAGTACTGAAAGATATTAATATTTCTATCAATAAAGGTGAATTCATCACATTACTCGGTCCATCGGGATGTGGAAAGACGACTCTGTTACGTAGCCTTGCCGGGCTGGAGAAGCTGGATAGTGGAGCAATATATCTGGATAATAAAGAGATAACTTATATGCCACCAAAGGATAGAAATATTAGTATGATATTTCAGCAGTACAGTTTGTTCCCAACCATGACAGTTTATAAAAATATTGCTTTTGGTTTAAAAATGAAAAAAGTGGATAAAAAAGAAATTCATCAAAAGGTATTGAATTCTCTAAAAATGGTAGATCTCTTAGGAAGTGAATATAAATATCCGTTCCAGTTATCAGGAGGAGAACAGCAGAGGGTAGCGCTTTGTAGATGTATTGTTACGGAGGCAAAAGTATTGCTACTAGACGAGCCTTTTAGTGCAATTGATGCAAAGCTTCGAAAGGCATTACAAATAAAGATAAAAGAAATTCATAATGAACTTGGCATTACCACTGTATTTGTTACACATGATCAAGAAGAGGCAATGCGAATGTCAGATCGGATTTACCTAATGAATGCTGGAATGGTTGAACAAATGGGTACTCCTATGGATTTATATTTAAATCCGCAGACTCCATTTGCAGTAAGTTTCATGGGACATTACAATCATTTAACGAGTTTAGAGTATATCCAACTTGTAGGTGAAAAAGATTATGATGCAACTTCTTATGCAATCCGTCCGGAAAGCATAGAAATGAAAGAAAGTCCTTGGAAGGAGCAAATGCCCGATTATTATTATTTTGAAGGTGTCATAAAAAGAATAACACCGCAGGGAAATATCATAAGATACTCCGTTTTGGTGGGTGAGACCATTTTAGATATAGATATACTATTTGGTGCAGATCATACCTATCCAAGGAATAGTAAAATATATTTAAAAACAAAGAGAGATCAAGTATTGAGGTTTAGTATAATTTAATTTTAATAAGTGTATTAAATAAAACAAGGGGCTGTTACAAAACAAAAAATATGATATATCAACGGTAAACTGCTTAAATAGTACTCCCGTGCATTATATATTGCACTCGCGTACTATTCAAGCAATAAGTCATCGGTATACAGAAATTCTTGTTTTGCAACAGTCCCTTGTTGTGCGCGCAGCATGGGCGCAATCTAAAGGGTGAAAGTCCCGAGCGCGGGTTAAAAGTGCCAACCTAAATAATATTTTTTTAATAAGTCATAATGTAGGACAAAGCCTAATATATTATTAGTAACTAATTCGAATGATAAGAATAGGGGATGGATACAAATGACCAGCACACATATCCAAAAGCTGAAATCAGTAGAAAATGAAGTATTGCCGTTCTTAGTATTCAGTATAAAAATTATCCTGCTGAAAATGGATAGAGATATATTGGATAATCTTGAAGAAATCAGACTTAGAGCCAGAAAACCATTAATGGCATTTTATAAAAATGTTGATTGGTTTGTCACTGCAGATGGTAAGCTGACAAAAGACATTTCAGCTGCATATTTAGTATCTCAGCAGGAAGTATTCAAAACTATGGAACTTATGAGTGAGAATTCCATATATGCTTATCAAGATGAAATCAGAGCTGGGTATTTGACTCTTCGCGGAGGGCACAGAGTCGGTCTTTGCGGAAAAGTAGTACTGCAGGAGGGTCAAATAAAAAATATAAAGGACTTTAATGGGCTAAACATACGTGTTGCAAAAGAAGTATCTGACTGCTCAAAGCATATCATTAAATTCATAACAAAAAGTAACTGTGATATATATAATACATTGATAATCGGCCCGCCTCAGTGTGGTAAGACAACTATTCTTAGGGATATAGCAAGAATAATGAGCAATGGTGATGAAAACATTGAATTTTCAGGTGTAAAGGTTGGAATTGTAGATGAAAGATCTGAAATTGCAGCCTGCTTTAAAGGGGTTCCGCAAAATGATGTGGGTTATAGAACAGACATAATGGATGGATGCCCTAAATCATTAGGAATGGAAATGCTTTTGAGAAGCATGTCACCCAATATAATTATTACAGATGAAATAGGAACTCAGGGGGATAAAGCCTCAATATTAAAGGTGTTGAACTCTGGTGTAAAAATCATATCATCTGCTCATGGATATAGCATTACAGAACTAAAAATGAGAGAAGAACTTCTTGAATTGATTAAATCCAGTGTGTTTGAAAGATATATAGTGCTTAGCTCAAAAAATGGCCCCGGAACTCTTGAAGAAGTTGTTGATTTCCAATTGACAACAGTATACAGGAGGTGCCAGACATGATAATTAAATTTATAGGAGCTGTCATTTTAATTGGTGCTACAAGCTTTATTGGATTTTCTTTAGCTTCTGAATGTGCAAAAAGACCGAGAACTCTCAGGGAATTACAGTCTATGTTGCAAATGCTGGAAAATGAAATAAGCTATCTATCAAATCTATTATCAGAGGCGTTTGATAGAATTTATCATGGTACAAGTTTTGATACTGCAATTTTGTTCAAAGAGGCAGCAGGATACCTTGGCGAAAATGGTTGTACCGCAGATGCTGCTTGGGAAAGAGCAGTTGAAGAAAATTATCGGAAACTTTCTTTGAATTATGAGGATAAAACAATATTGCTGACCTTTGGAAAAATGCTGGGTAATTCGGATTTGGAAGGGCAGTTAAATAATATAAAACTTGTTTCGTCACAGCTGAAGGTGCAAGAAAGCAAGGCTGAAGAAATGAAGAAAAAAAATGAAAAAATGTATAGAAGCCTAGGCGTTCTAAGCGGTTTGGCTATAGCGATAATTTTCTTCTAGTACTTTGTAAAACGGTTGGCAACATTCTCCGCAGTAGTTTCATTAGAATTTTGTGCCCAATTGGGCGTGGGGAGGTTTATATGAATGGAATAGATCTTATTTTTAAAATAGCAGCAATAGGCATAATTGTTTCAGTACTCTATGAATTGATTAAGCGTGCAGGCAGGGAAGAGCAGGCACTGATGGTTACATTAGCAGGGATAGTTGTTGTGCTGATGATGATTTCAAAAGAAATAGCAGAGCTTTTTCAAAATGTAAAGACTATGTTCCGGTTCTAAGGTACATATGATATTTGACAATACTTACTTTGTTTCAGTTCTAAACAAATACAAAAAGCTGTTTAGTTGATGCAAATTCTAAGAGTTTCCAACTAAATATAAATTAAGAGGTTATATGCTATGGATATACTTCAGATTGTCTGTATAGGCATAATAGCTGTTGTTTTAGCATCGACAATAAAAAAACAACGACCTGAGATTGCATTACAGTTAAGTATAGCAACAGGGCTATTAATATTTGTTGTTGTTATTGTAAAGCTATCGGCTGTAATTGATTTTTTGCAGGCCTTCAGCAAGAAAGCAAACATAGATTCAACTTACATAAATATTCTTTTGAAAATAGTCGGAATTGCCTATATTGCTGAGTTTGGAGCTGAGGTTTGCAAGGATGCCGGGGAGTCATCTATAGCCTCGAAAATAGAACTTGCCGGTAAGGTAACGATAGTAATTCTCGCTGTACCAATTATATCTTCATTACTTGATTTAGTTGTAAAATTGATGCCTTGATCGAATTGTTTATACATTGGGGGCTGCAAAATGCAAAAGAAAAGAAATAAAGCGATTTTGAAAAACAAATACAGACGTATAGATGTAATTACATCAGTATCAGAGCATGCTGGACATGCAAGGAAGATAGCACTAGGTTTTAAGTGCAGTCTAACAGTTTTAATTGTACTGATAATTGCATTCTCCACATTCATTGCTTGCGCCGAAAGCGTTAACACTGAGGAGAATATACAGGGCATAAGCCAAGTAAGTGACGGAAGAAACAACACTAGTACAAGCTATGTAAATGATGAAAGAAGAGATAGCACAAGCACAAATCAAGAAAATGATATAAGAAGGAGTGAAAGTAAGAGCCGGCAAAATTCTAAAAGAGACAATAAAAGTATAAGCCAAGAAAATGAGTATGATGAGACAAATAGTATTATTAATGAGCAGTTAGAGACAGATGACACAAAATCCATTACTGAAAGCGTTAAAAAATATTATACGAAGGACTCAGAAAAACTATTTCCGGAATTTAATCCTGAAAAAATAATAACCTCCGCTGTTAAGGGTGATTTTGATTTCAGCATATCTGGGATAGTTAATAGAATCGTTAAATATCTGCTTGAAGAGGTGTTTCTGAATGTAGATATTTTGATAAAGATAATAATATTAGCGATAATTTGTGCAATACTTAAAAATTTACAGAATTCATTTTTAAGCGAAAGCGTTGGAGAACTTGCTTTCTTTGTATGTTATATAGTTATAGTCTCGGTGTTGATGGTTAGCTTTAGCACTGCAATGAGTATGTGTGTGTCAATTATAGACAATATGGTAAGCTTTATGCACTCAATTATTCCCCTATTAATCAGCTTGCTTATATCAACTGGAAACCTATCCTCAGCAGGAGTATTTCAACCTATACTCATTATGCTTGTGGAGATAGGAGCTACCGTTATAAAAAATTTCTTTATACCCTTAATATTTTTTATAACGGTGCTGAACATTGTTAATAACATTTCGGACAAGGTTCAACTGACTAAGCTCTCAGGGTTTATAAAGCAGATATGTACTTGGGGTATTGGATTAATGCTAACAGTTTTTATTGCAGTGGTATCTATTCAGGGAACTATGGGTGCAGTAGTAGATGGGGTGACTAGTAAAACGGCTAAATTCGCTCTTGGAACCTTTATACCTGTAGTTGGAAAATATTTAGCTGATGCAGCTGATACTGTAGTTGGTTGTACTTTAGTAATTAAAAATGCTTCGGGACTAATTGCGATGATTGGGATAATAGTAATTTGTCTGGCTCCATTATTAAAAATACTTGCTCTTGTAATTTTATATAAGCTTGCCAGCGCAGTTGTTGAACCAATATCAGATAAAAAAATAACTAACTGCTTAAGTGATATGGCAAATTCATTAGTGTTTTTGTTAGGAATAACTGCGGCTGTATCTGTTATGTTTTTGATAGCAATAACTGTTGTAATAAGTACAACAAATTTATCTACAATGATAAGATAGGTGGGAAGGGGCTATGCTGGACTTTTTAAAAGACTGGATAATAAATATTGTAACAATTTCCTTAATCCTTATTCTCTTTGAAATGATAATACCAACAGGTAAAATCAAAAAAATAATCAATTTAGTTTCAGGCTTTATACTATTAATTGTTATCATAAATCCATTTATAGAGTTAAAGAACCAAAACTACAGATTAAGTGAGACAACCATATCAGATAGCTTTTATATTGATAAAAAAGAGGTTGAAAACAGCAGTAAGTTTTTAAAGGAAAACCAGATAAAACAAATTACAAGTGTTTACAAAAAGAAGCTGATAGCAAAAATACAAAAAGAAACAGAGAATTTAGAAGGCGTAGAAATATCAAAAGCAGATGTTGAAATAAATGAAGACTACAAAAGTGATAACTTTGGAGAAATAAAAAAGGTGTATATAGAACTGAAAAAAAAGGAATTGCAGACAAAAAAAGATTTGCAGGATAGTCAGGAAATACAACACATTAAAGAGGATAGCGTTAATGTAAAGCCTGTTATCTCGATAAAAAATGTCGATGTTTTAACAGAAACTAAAAAAGATAAAACAAAATCTTCAAAGCAAATAGCCGGGAAAACCAATGAACTTGCTGAGCTTGTTAAAGAGAATATTAATAGAACACTAGAAATACCAAAAGATTGTATTGTTGTAACGGTACTAGATGCGTAAATTAAAAGCTCAAACCAGAATTGTATTTTTAGGACAGTACGAGAAATGTGAGTGTAGAGAAATCAACGAGTTCACTTATTCCGCTCGCTCGCAGACTGAAAAATAAAGGTGATCAGTAAGCCTAAAATATTGGTTTCTATATTATGAATAACAAAAGTTTAATTCAAGAGAAGAAAAGGGGGGAGTCATGCACTGCTTGCATTACTAAATGCAGGGCAAGACGTGAATATGGAAATGTTTAAAAAGATTCTGGAAAAATCAAAAGGATTATTTAAAAAGAATGGTAGCAAGAAATTCATTGAAAGAGTAGCTATCATTGGACTTATAGGGGCTATGCTATTAATTGCAGGAAGTACACTGTTTGAGAAAAGTCCAGAAGATGAATTAGATAGCAATACGCTGGTTGGCTCGAGCAATGCCAATGATAATAGTAATACCAGTGACACCGGTAATGCCAGCAATGGAACAGAGGTTAATTATAGTTCTAATGATGGCTCAATAGATACTTTTAGCCAATCCAGCCAAGATCCCCAAAATGAAATGGAGAACAGGCTTAAATCAATTTTGACAAAAATCAGTGGAGCAGGCAAGGTAGATGTTATGGTTACATTTTACTCGGGAAACGAATTTATTCCGGCAGTTGATGTAAATACCAGTGAGAATAATACTCATGAGAAAGACAAGGAAGGTGGGACAAGGGAAATTAAGCAAACCGACAAAGAAAACACAACTGTTTATCAAGAAATTGATGGTGTAAAAAAGCCTTTTATAATTAAAGAAATACTGCCAAAGGTAAAGGGAGTTGTAGTAGTAGCAGATGGGGCAGCGGATGCAGAGGTAAAAGCTAATTTGTCCAAAGCAACACAAGCGCTTCTGGATATAGCTGCACATAAAATACAAGTGTTTCAAAGAAGCGGTAATTAATTTTAAATAAAGAGAAATAATCTGTATAAGAGTTGAATATACATAATTCTGAGATAAGTTTTAATCCTTAAGTAAAAGCTAAGGAGAAATAATAAATTAATAACATGTTAGGAGGGTCTAGTAATGAAATTTTTTCAAAGAAAACAAATTGTTGTACTTTCGCTTGTATTAATGCTAGTTATTGCTGGCTATCTACAAATCAGCTACAACTCACAATTTGCAGTAGAAGATCCTGCTCAAAGTGGTGATGCTGTATATGTTGATAATCAGGAGGTTGATACTAGTGAAACTGCAGAAAATGTACAAGAAGCAGTAACAGCATCTAAGGAGACAAATAACTATTTTGCGCAGACAAAAATGGACAGAGAAAATACTAGAGAAGAGGATATTGAAACAATTAAGGGTATTACTAGCGATCAGCTAGCTACTAAGGAAGCTAAAGCAAAGGCTCAGGAAAAAATGCTACAAATAGTTGAAATCAACCAAAAAGAAGCTAATATTGAATCTTTGATTAAGGGAAAAGGTTTCAGTGATGCTATCGCAATGTTTGCAGATGACGGAAGCGTTGATATCCTTGTTAAAGCTCCTGCGGTTTCAAAGGCTGATGTAGCAAAAATAGCTGATATAGTTGTAAGACAGGGTAATGTTTCTTTTGATAAAGTAGTAATAAAGGCAATGTATTAATAGTAATTAAGCAACTTTATACATAAAAGTGAAACAGTTTGGGAATTAATTGATGAATCATATAAAAGTATAAGGGTTATCCTAATGGGATAGCCTTTTTCTTTTATGTGAATATTAAGTAGCGTTAGTTTGCAGAAATCTAATTATATTTCATTGATAAATATTTTCTTAAGTGATATAATTTACAAAGTTCCACGGTATTATTTGATTATAGTGTTATATTCATTGGGACAGAATATAAAGTAATAGTACAGAAGTCTGTACATTGAATTCTGGCAAAAAGTTTTCTTTATTTAATGGTTGAGAGGTGCAGTTATGGACGAAGAAACTAATATAGTAGATGATTATGGCTCTGTAAAAATTTCTGAAGAGGTTGTAGCCATCATTGCAGGAATAGCCGCTACCGATGTTCCAGAAGTGGCAGGTATGAGCGGAGGTATAGTTGGTGGTATTGCTGAAATACTTGGAAGAAAGAATCTTTCAAAGGGTGTTAAGGTTGAAGTTGGAGAAAAAGAAGCAGCCATTGACCTGTATATAATTGTAGAATTTGGTGCTAGAATACCAGAAGTTGCTTGGAATGTACAAGAAAAGGTTAAAACTGCAGTACAGGCTATGACAGGATTAAGTGTTGTTGAAGTTAATATTCATGTTCAAGGTGTAAACTTTGATAAAGAAATTAAAAAGGAAGTAGATACTAAATAAGGTATTATAATGCAGTTGGATGGAAACAATTAATGGTATAAAAGAACACTGTATATAGCTTCAATATTACTGTTTTATATAACTTGTTTACAATATATACAAGAGTTTGATTTTTGTGAGTTTATGAAATATAATAAACTTATACTAAAGGTAATATTTAGCTTTATTGATGAAATTTCGAAAATAGCGCAAGTTGGTTAACCAACATTGAGTTAATAAAAGAGGTGGCGACTATGAATATAATATTACGTGTTTTATTAGCAATATATGCATTCTTTTTGACAATTGCGTCCATGTTCGCAATGCTGGTAACTGTCAAATCGAATATATTAACAGATGCCTATACATATTTATACAATGAAGTGTTACGATATAGAAATCCTTCAATAATTATGTTCATTATAGCTTCGATATTTTTCTGTTTGAGTTTAACTTTTCTCCTTTCAGGATTTAAGCCAGAGGGAGATAAAAAGGCCATTGTAAGATATAACAAAAATGGAGATGTTAGGATCACGTTAAACTCCATTGAAAACATTGCACTTGCAACGTCAAGAAAGCTAGTAGGTATTCGTGATTCAAAAGCATATGTTACAAAAGTAGGAGAAAATGTTTGCATTACGGTTAAAGCTATAGTACTTCCAGAGATAAACATACCTTTGTTGTCTGAGGATATGCAAATCAAGGTAAAGTCTGCAGTTGAAGATTGTACTGGAGTGCAGGTCGATAGTGTAAAGGTGCTGGTTGAAAGCATTTTTACAGGCTACAAATCTTCCAGAGTTGAGTAGCATATGGAGGTGTAATAAATATGGATAAGCAAAAAGTATATGAAATTTACAGACTTCATAAAGGAGAACTACTCGGTGCAGCAATTGGTCTTGCCATTGCTGTTAGTGTACTGCTGCTTGGTGTTATTAAGGCTGTATTCGTTATTGTCTGTGTCACTGTAGGATGTTATGTTGGTAAAAAATTGCATCAAGACAAGGATTATATTAAAAACTTGCTAGACAGGATTTTACCACCGGGTACATACAGATAAAACAGTCAACTTTTCAAAAAAAGTAAGACTAAATATTTGACTTTACGCTACAAAAGTAGAGATGAATTCACAACTTAATTATTTAATAGTAGGGTCTAAATTGATTGTTTAGTGATAAAAATAAATAATTTGAAGCTACATAGGAGGAATTTTAATGGGACGTCGTGCATCCAGGGAAGCTGCAATGAAATTGCTATATCAACTGGAAATACAAAAAAGTGATAGAAGTGAACAAATTGACATGGCCCTGGAAGATGAAAATTTTACTGATAATGATAAGAAGTACATTAGGAATGTCATTGATGGGGTAAATGAAAAGGTTGCTTTAATTGACAGCATTATAGAAAGAAATTCAATGGGTTGGAAGATAACTAGATTATCTAAGATAGATTTGTCTGTACTTAGGATTGGTATTTATGAAATCCTGTATAGAGAGGATATACCATTTAGTGTTTCTGTAAATGAAGCTGTTGAACTCGCCAAAAAGTATAGTGGTGAAGATGCAGGAGCATTTGTAAACGGACTTCTAGCAAAAGTTACAAAAGCTGATGAAGTTGATGTGTTAAAGAATGACGAGAGTGCTTCTGATGAGCAATCCAGTAGCACAGATATTTCAACGGAGAATACTTAATATTAAGAAAATATAGGCATAATAGAGTAAATAAGCAAAGTTCTGGCTTTCGGATAAATGGGGTAATGTGAGGTTATATTTGCATTATCTTTTTTATTTAGTTTAAAACAATAATATAGGAGAACAACATGGAAAGGGTTTTTTCTGTCTCAGATATTAATAACTACATAAAGCAATTAGTTTCAAGCGACGGCATTTTATCTGGATTATCTATAAGGGGCGAGATATCAAACTTTAAGCATCATTACACAGGACATATGTATTTTACCATAAAGGATGAGAACAGCGTTTTAAAATGCGTCATGTTCAAATCTCATGCCTCTTTGCTGAGATTTGTTCCTCAAAATGGTGAAAAGGTTATTGTAACCGGATATATATCTGTTTTTGAAAGGGATGGACAGTACCAACTCTATGCAAGTGACATGCAGCCTGATGGAGTAGGAGCCCTTCACCTTGCTTATGAGCAGCTTAAAAACAAGCTCCAAAAAGAAGGATTATTTGATAGTGATATAAAGAAGAAAATTCCAGTGCTGCCAAGATGTATTGGGGTCGTAACATCTTCAACCGGTTCTGTTATCAGGGATATAATTAATGTTACCTATAGAAGACATAGCAATATGAAAATTCTTTTATATCCTGTTGCAGTACAAGGAACTCAGGCAGCAGGACAAATTGCTGCTGCAATAAGAAAATTAAATTCATTAAATCAAGTAGATGTAATAATTGTTGCGAGAGGTGGAGGGTCACTGGAAGAACTATGGGCGTTTAATGAGGAAGTTGTTGCACGCAGTATTTATGCATCAAATATCCCTGTTATTTCAGCTGTTGGACATGAAACTGATTTTACAATTTGCGATTTTGTGGCTGATATGAGAGCACCGACTCCGTCTGCAGCAGCGGAATTAGCTGTTCCAGATATAGAGGTGCTGTTATACAAACTACAAAACTATAACATCAGAATGAAAACTTCTCTTGTAAATAAGCTGGCATCCTGCCGCACTCAGCTTCAAAAAGTTAATTCCAGGAATGTGTTCCGCCAGCCATATGACAAGGTTAATCAATATAGGTTAAGGCTTGATAATGAGTTAAAACACTTATTTAAGAATAATGAAATGCTTTTAAGGGATAAAAAATCTCAGTTTTCAATGCTTGCTGGTAAGCTTGATGCGCTTAGTCCGCTGAAAATTCTTGAACGCGGATATAGTGTTGTTAAAAGCTCAGAAGGCAATATTGTAAGTAAGCTTGAGCAAGTGAATACTGGCGATAATATTGAAATTTGTTTAAAGGATGGAAAGATAGATTGTAATGTAATATCAATAGAACGAGGAGGTGGCTTTAATGGCTAAAAGTGTGAATAAGGCTGATGTTGGTAAAAGCTTTGAAGATGCAATGCTTGAATTGGAAAATATAGTATTGAAGCTTGAAAAGGGGGATACTCCGTTAGAAGAATCCATAGCAAATTTCCAACAGGGGATTGAACTATCCAGATATTGTGCGACTAAGCTTGATGAAGCAGAAAAGAAAATTTCAATATTACTTCAAGATGAAGACGGAAATCTAATAGAAAAGGATTTTGACATATGAATTTTAAAGAGAAGCAAATACACTATGTAGGAATAGTTGAAGATAGCCTTGCCAAGAGTATAAAAATTGAAAATCCATATTATCTTAGCCTGAAGGATGCAATGCAATATAGTTTGATGGCTGGGGGCAAAAGACTCAGACCTGTTCTGGCTCTTGCTACGTCAGAAATGCTAGGTAGTACTCCATATGAAGTGCTGGCATTTGCATGTTCTATTGAAATGATACACACGTATTCATTAATACATGATGATTTGCCGGCTATGGATAATGATGATTATAGACGTGGTAAACTCACTAATCACAAGGTATATGGTGAAGCGATGGCAATATTGGCAGGGGATGCTCTCCTAAATCTTGCATATGAAAACATGATTGAAGATGCTTTAGTCTCAAAAAATAGCAGAAAATTAGAAGCAATGGGTGTTATCGCTAAATATGCTGGAGCATTTGGTATGATTGGTGGACAAGTGATTGACTTGGATTCTGAAGGAAAAAGTATAGCTGAGGATAAGTTAAAAACTATGCATAGGCTAAAGACAGGAGCACTGATTAAGGCACCTGTTGAATCAGCAGGAATAATTTGTGGTGCAAGTGAAAAAGAATTATCATCATTATCAAAGTTTGCTGCAAACCTTGGTTTGGCTTTTCAAATAAAGGATGATATATTAGATGTTGAAGGAAGCATCGAGGATATGGGCAAGAAACCTGGAAGCGATGCTTTATGCGAAAAAACTACCTATGTAACAATGTATGGACTTGATGAATCTAAAAAGCTATTGGAAAACGTAACTGCCGAAGGCATTTCTTATCTGGAAATATTCGATACAAAGGCTAAATTTCTTAGGGATATGGCATTGTCTTTGGTAATAAGATCTAATTAATTAATATGGTTTGAATTTTATAATTAGGTATGTTATAATATTGTCTCGATGGCAACTTTTGATGCTGTTGTATTATTTATTATTGAAAGCGCTTTTTATATCACTTGAGTTATACTTTAGTGATATTATTTTACCAAATACAGCAGGTTGATTGCAGCTTATGTTTCAAAAGGAGATTAGCTCCTCGACTTGCGTTATTTATTTTACTATATAAAAAAAACATGGTGGCGCAGTATTCTAGTCAGTACTAGTGGCTCTGAAGACGGGCCTAAAAATCCGTTAAAGGGCACATCGATGAAGTTCCTTGTGCCGGCTTGCTACGCCCAGTGGTGGGTTGGTGCTGGGAGTTAAGGCTTAGGGGCGATCTGCAATGGCATGCGGGCGTTGACCCCTTTTCCGTGGAGACCCTGACTTGTGGGTGAAAAGTTAAGCTTCGTGCTTACCACCTCGCCTACGATAAGGGATTAAACCTGTTATGCGGTATCGAAAGATGCTGTGAACAGAGTAGCCTGCCTTGAGTGAGATTTGGTGGATAGTGGATCGGATGCTTAATGTATTGGCCGATATATGGGCATTATTGCTGCTTGAAACCTTTTTTGCAAAAGAGGCTAGGAGTCATTTAGACTGTTGGGGAAAACCCCTAGACTGTTCTGATGAGGTTTATTGGGGATTAAAGTGTGGACTAAGTGGTAATCAGGCCCCATATTTGGTAACGATATGGAGATGCGTTTAAAGGGAAACCTCTGGTTTGGCGACATTCCAGTACTGCATTTGGGAAATCCTGCCTGACCTAAGCCGCAAAATTTACTCAGTAAATCGCCACGTGTTTTTCTATATATTTTGGAGGATTGTTTTTGGAAGATAATTATAAACATCCGGTCGATGAAAAGAAAGTTAAGTTTAAATCTAATAATGTTAGTTCCAAAAAAGAGACCAGGGTGTGGACACTCTTAATTACAGTTTCTACATTTTTTATTTCTGTTTCTATGTCTTTCTTCTCTAATGAAACAATTGGCAATGCATCTACAGTAGTTTCTTTTCTTATTGTTTTCGGTATAATAATTATAAGTATATTATTTGATTTGGTTGGTACTGCCGCTACAGCCGCAGATGAAGCACCTTTTCATTCAATGGCATCAAGAAAGCTCTATGGTGCTAGACAGGCTATACGATTAATAAGAAATGCAGATAAGGTATCAAACTTTTGTAATGATGTTGTGGGTGATATTTGTAGTGTTATTAGTGGAACAGCAGTTGCACTAATTGTATATAGATTGGCAGGAGATGGTATAGATTCAGAAAATTCAATATTTTCGCTAGCACTTACTGCTATGGTAGCTTCTCTAACGGTTGGTGGAAAATCATTAGGAAAATCTGTAGCTCTTTCAAATAGCAATTTTATTATTTATAAAGTTGCTGTAATTACTAGTTTTCCATTTGGAAAAATTAAAGCAATTAAAAAATTTGCATCTAAAAGAAAAAAAGTTAATAAAAGTGGCAATATAAGATAAGGACAAAAAAGATAACTGCAATTAAAGGAGCATTAATAAAGTGGGGTACTTAGATGGAATAAACTCTCCTAATGATATACAAAAATTAAATAGTGTGCAGCTTTTATGCTTAGCAAATGAAATAAGAACATTTTTAATTAATAAGGTGTCAAAAACAGGAGGGCATTTAGCTTCAAACCTTGGAGTTGTTGAGCTAACACTTGCTATTCACAAAAATTTTAATACAGAAACTGATAAAGTTGTCTGGGATGTTGGACATCAATCTTACGTGCATAAGATTTTAACGGGACGTAAGGATAAATTTGATACTTTGCGAAAGTTTGGCGGTCTTGCGGGTTTTCCAAAAACTATTGAAAGTAAGCATGACTGTTTTAACACAGGACATAGCAGTACTTCCATTTCAGCTGCTCTTGGAATGGCTAGAGCTAGGGATCTAAAACAAGAAAAATACAGCGTTGTAGCTGTAATTGGTGACGGTGCAATGACTGGCGGGATGGCGTATGAAGCACTAAATGATGGGGGAAGACTAAATAGTAATTTTATAGTTATTTTAAATGACAATGAAATGTCAATTTCACATAATGTTGGGGGTATGTCAAAATACCTTAGTAGATTACGAACAGATCCTGCCTATACAAAGGCAAAAGAAGATGTCGATAATTTTTTGGACAGGATGCCTAATTTTAGCAAAAAGGCAAGAGCCGCAGCTCGAAAGATAAAAGGAACTGTAAAGTATTTGTTTAATCAAGGTGCATTTTTTGAACAATTGGGGTATAAGTATTATGGACCGGTTGATGGACATAATTTCGAAGAATTAAATAAGGCTTTAGTTGCAGCAAGAACCATTAAGGGGCCTGTGTTGCTTCATGTATGCACTCAAAAGGGAAAAGGATATTCTTTTGCGGAGGAGAGTCCGGACAGATTTCATGGAATAGCACCTTTTGAGATAGAAACGGGTGAAACTTTTGGAACAAATGAACCTGATTACTCAAAGGTTTTCGGAGATGCGATATGTGATTTGGCTGCAAAAAATGAAAAGATTGTTGCAATTTCAGCTGCAATGGCCAAGGGGACTGGATTGTATAGATTCAGCACAGAGTATCCTCAGAGATTTTTTGATGTAGGAATAGCAGAACAGCATGCTGTTTCCTCAGCTGCTGGAATGGCAATTAGCGGGTTTGTACCTGTAGTTGCATTATATTCCTCATTTTTACAAAGAGCGTATGACCAAGTAGTACATGATGTTGCGACACAAAATCTTCATGTAGTATTTGCAATTGATAGGGCAGGTATTGTTGGTGAGGATGGAGAAACCCATCAGGGTGTATTTGACATATCCTTCCTAAATCACATACCTAATTTAACAATTATGGCTCCTGCCGATTATTACGAGTTGAGAGAGATGGTTGATTTTGCTATAAATAAACAATCTGGACCTATTGCTATTAGATATCCAAGAGGCAGAGGAAAAATCGCATTGGCAAAAGAGACTCCAATTCAGATGGGGAAAAGTGCAGTTGTAAAAGAAGGAAAAGATGTATGCATCTTAGCTGTTGGAAGTATGGTAGCAACAGCTGTTGAGGTGGCACAAAAACTTGAAAACAGTGGTGTTAGTGCCGAGGTAATTAGTGCTAGATTTATTAAGCCAATGGATGAACAGCTAATTGTTAAGTGTGCTAAAAAATTCAAAATCCTTGTTACGTTAGAAGATAATTGTAAGGTGGGAGGTTTTGGAAGCAGGGTGTTGGAAGTGCTTAATAATAACGAACTCAAATCTAAATTGAAAATTATGGCATTGCCGGATAAATTCATACCACATGGATCAAGGAATGAATTGCTTAAAAATCTAGGTTTAGATTCTGATTCAATTGCTAAAAGTATATTAAAAATGAATTGCTAAGTTAATAGAGATATAAGAATATAGATATATTTGAAATTTAATAATGTTTTATTAGGACACAGCGAATTTGGAGGATTAAAGTTGGAAAAGGAAAGACTGGATGTATTGCTTGTTGAAAAAGGCTTATTTGATAGCAGAGAAAAATGTAAAAGCGCTATAATGGCAGGTGTTGTATGGATTAATGGAGTACGTGAGGATAAGCCTGGGACTAAAATTCCGATAGATTGCCAGATTGAGATAAGAGAAAATATTAATCCATTTGTTAGCAGAGGTGGACTAAAGCTTGCAAAAGCAGTTAGTGAATTTAGCATAAGCCTTGAAAATAAGGTTTGTTTGGATATAGGTGCATCAACTGGTGGCTTCACAGACTGCATGCTGAAAAATGGTGCTTCTAAGGTTGTTGCAATTGATGTGGGCTACGGTCAGCTTGCATGGGAGCTGAGAAATGATTCACGTGTTATTTGTATGGAAAGAACAAATGTAAGATATGTCAAACCAGATGATATTGGCTTTTTGTCAGATTTTGCTTCTATTGATGTATCATTTATTTCTTTAACAAAGGTTATGCCAGCTGTGTTAGAATTATTAAACAATGAAGCAGAACTTGTTTGTTTGATTAAACCCCAATTTGAGGCTGGTAGAGAAAAGGTGGGAAAACACGGAGTTGTTAGAGATAGCGGAGTACATATGGAGGTTATCCAAAATATTATAAACTTTGTACTTGCTCAGAATTTATTTATAAGGGAGCTTTCATATTCTCCTATTAAGGGGCCTGAAGGAAATATAGAGTATTTACTTTATGTATCCAAGCAGGATAAGGGGAATTCATGCAATGAAGTAAATGAACTAATAGATAGAGTGGTTACAGATGCACACTCATCACTTACTAAAGGCTAGCAGCTCGAAAAATGCGAAGTTTACATAGCAGTAAGTAGCTTTAAATGGCTTTTTATCAGTTTGGGTGGATGCAGTTGAACACCTAATAGGAGCTGCTAAAATTTCCCTATCAATAAGTAGGGCATGGAGGTTAGTATGAGAAATATTGGTGTTATAACGAATAGAGATAAAGACATTGGTCTAAAATATACAAATCAACTAATTGAAAGTATAAAAAAGCATGGTGGAAATGTTATACTTCCTACTCCTAATTCAAATGGTAAGGAGGGAATTGATGATGAGGTCAATGAAATATGTGCAAGCTGTGATTTAATTATATGCCTAGGTGGAGACGGTACATTTTTAAAAGCAGCAAGAGCAGCTTATTTATATAATATTCCAATGTTAGGTATTAATCTTGGCTCATTAGGCTTTTTGACAGATATTGATAAATGTGAAATTGATAAGTCTGTTGAAAATATATTTAGTGGTAATTATAAGATTGAAGAAAGAATGATGATTTCTTCTAAAATATATAAGGGTGGTAAGCTATTTGCTGAGGATGAAGCAATAAATGATGTTGTAATATCTCGTGGAGGAATACAGAGAATATTGCACTTGAGTACATTTATTGATGACAACTTTATTGAAATGTTTCCATGTGATGGAATTGTGCTAGCTACTCCAACAGGATCTACAGCATATTCGTTATCAGCAGGTGGGCCTATTGTTGATCCAACTTCAAACCTTATTATTGTAACACCTATCTGTCCTCATATATTATATTCAAGCTCTTTTATAGCAAAAGAAGAGCAGAGAATTAAGGTGTGTGTGGCTAATGGCTTTGAACATACTGCACTTGTAAACGTTGATGGACAAAAGCTTTATGAAATATCAGGTGGGGATTACCTTGTAATTGAAAAGACAAGCAGTAAAGTTAAGATATTAAAGATTGATTCTAAAAATTTCTTTACAATAGTTAGAAATAAATTCTACGATAGAAAAGAGGATTAATGATATGAAATATAACCGTCATGCAAAGATTTTGGAAATAATTGATAACAATGTAATTGAAACACAGGAGGAGCTAGCGGAAAAGCTTAAGGAACAAGGTGTGGACGTCACTCAAGCTACAGTTTCAAGGGATATCAAGGATCTTCGATTAATTAAAGTTATGTCATCTGATGGCAGATATAAATATGCTACATTAACCCAAACAGAGAATCATATATCCAATAGATTAACAACTATATTAACTGAGGCATATGTATCAAGTGATTATGCAAATAATATAGTGGTTGTCAAAACACTCTCAGGTATGGCTCAGGCGGCAGCTTCTGCAATAGATTCTCTTAAATGGGGAGAAATATTGGGGAGTATTGCAGGTGATGATACTCTAATAATTGTTTGCAGAGCTGAAAAAATTGCAGAGGAAATAGTGAATAAGTTTAACAAAATGATAAAACAATCTTAGTTTATTTAATTTATGTTTAGGCAGGTGAAATTTGTATGTTATTGCAGCTTGATATTCGAAATATAGCTCTCATTGACAAGCTTAGTCTTGAAATTGCGCCAGGGCTGAATATACTAACTGGCGAGACTGGAGCAGGAAAGTCTATTATTATTGACTCTATAAATGCTATCCTAGGTGAAAGAGTAAATAAAGATATAATTCGAAATGGTAAGGATAAGGCACTAATTGAGGCTGTATTTGATTATGATAATACATATATTAGTGACATTTTAGAACAGATGGGTATACAAGCTGAGGATGGAAGTCTTATTATTTCCAGAGAGATTTCTTTATCCGGTAAAAATACTTGCAGGATTAATGGCAGGCTTGTTAATGTTGCAACTCTAAAGCAGGTAGGACAGCTACTTATAGATATTCATGGTCAACATGATAACCAATCGCTTTTAAAAACTGAAACACATATTGAACTTCTAGATGCTTTTGGTGGGGAAATTATAGAAAAATACAAAGCTGAATATTTAGATGCATTTGGAAGGTATAAGGCTGCTAAGTCTAAGATTCAAGGGCTTTTAGGCGATAAAGGTGAAATTGCTCGTAGAATAGATATGCTAAAATTTCAAATTGATGAGATTAAAAATGCAAAGCTCAAAAAGGGTGAGGATGAGAGTCTGTCTAAAAAGAGGCAGATTTTAGCTAATTCTGAAAAAATTATGACTTCTATCATTACTTCTTACGGTCTGTTAAATGAAGACAATAACGGTAAATCCGCTATGTATAATCTAAATAAGGCGCTTCAAGAGCTTACCAATATTAGCAAATATGATGAAGAAATAATTCAAATTTCAGAAAAATTAGAGTCAGTGATTTATCAATTAGAGGATATTTGTGGTGACATACTTGAAAAAAGGGATGGCGCAGAATTTGATCCTGAAGAATTATCACGTATTGATGAACGAATTGATATAATAACAAGACTCAAGAGAAAATATGGCTTTACCATTGATGAGGTTATAGAATTTTATGAGAAATCAAAAAATGAATATAATGAGCTTTTACAAAGTGAAAGATTAATAGAAGAATTGAATGAGCTACTAGCTTCGATTGTACAGGAATTGTCTGTAAGCAGTAAAAAACTTCATCAAGAGAGACAAAAGGCAGCACAAATTCTTGAAAAAAATATCACTAAAGAGTTAGAAAATTTAGAAATGAAAAATTCTGAATTTAAAGTAAATCTTACATATAATGAAAATGATGCAAACTTTACAAAAAACGGATTAAATACAGCCGAATTCCTAATTTCAAGTAATATTGGGGAGCCATTAAAACCATTGAGCAAAATTGCATCTGGTGGAGAAATGTCTAGAATTATGCTTGCAATAAAGACTATTCTTGCCAATGTTGATTCTATACCAACGCTAATTTTTGATGAAATTGACACTGGTATAAGTGGAAAAGCAGCTCAAAAAGTAGGGGAAAAGCTTTCTTATATTTCAAAGAACCATCAAGTACTTTGTGTTACGCATTTATCACAGTTGGCTTGTATGGCAGATAACCATTTATTTATTGAAAAAAATTCTAATAGTGAAAATACATTCACATCAGTCAGAAGTCTTGATCAAAAAGGAAAAATCGAAGAGATCGCTAGAATAATTGGTGGATCTGAGATTACAACTCTTGCTATAAAGCATGCAGAGGAACTTATCAATGCAGCTGAAATTTTCAAATCAAAAAAATAAATTCTTACTTTCATGTTTTATTTTACTTGAATAATAAAAATCTATAAAGGTTAACTTAAGATTATGAATTTTGGTCACGTTTATATTTTTATATGGTGACTTTTATTCCAACAACACAATTTTACCAAATTGTGTTGTTCATAAGCAAAAAGAAGCCTTTATAGTTTTTTTGTAATGTGTTAAATACTATGAGTTGCTACATATGTAGCGCACTGCGTCAGCGGTGATTTAAAATATTATATTATTTTAAATACGAAGTAGTATTACAAAAGTGTAAAGCAAGCAGCATAAAAAATAATTTTTTATTAGGGATAACATTATAAAAAATCTGATCTGATTTTGGGATATAAATTATGTATTGTTATTCCTTAAGGGGAGCGTGATTACATGCACTATCTAAAAACCAATAAAAAAAAGCTGTTTGTATTACTAATTGTATGTTTATCTGTAATAACATTTAGTTATTTGCAGGCATTTTATGTAATACCAAAAAAAATAATATTATTGGAAGGAGAAGAGTATGTTTATAATTTTCAAAGTTTCTATTTAGTAAATATAAAAGCTGACAACAGCGATATATTAAAATTGAATAATAAGGTTATAGAAGCGAATGGAAATTATTTGGAGCTTATGTCACCTCTAGCTTTTAAGACACAAAAGAAAGGAACTGTAAATCTTGATTTTAAGTTGTTTGGTGTAATTCCTCTAAAGACAATGCAAGTTAACATTATTCCAAGTAAAAAGCTGGTGGCATGTGGTAATACGATTGGGGTTAAAATAAGAACTGATGGTATAATAGTTATAGGAGTTAGTGATGTGGATTTAGGTTTAGGAGAAAAACTTGAACCGGCAAAAGCAGCTGGAATCCGTGTGGGAGATATTATTTATGAAGTCAATGGTAAAAAGTTAACATGTATTAATGATTTAATTAAACAAATTGACAGTAGTAATGGTTATAAATTAAATGTAAAATATAAAAGAGGAAATAGTATTATAAACACTGTTATTAGTCCAATTCAAGGTACCAACGATAAAAAATATCACATTGGATTATGGGTAAGAGATAGCACAGCAGGAATAGGAACAATGACATTTTTTGATCCTGAAACTAATACTTTTGGAGCTTTAGGCCATGGTATAACAGATATTGATACAGGTCTTTTAATGCCAGTAAGTAATGGAGAAGTTCTTGACTCAAATATTGTTGCAATAAAAAGAGGGGTACAAGGAATTCCAGGGGAACTAAAAGGTATTTTTATGGAAAATAAATTACCAATGGGAAACATATTTAAAAATGATCAATATGGAATTTATGGGAATCTATATAAAAATAATTCTAAATTATTCCAAAATAGATTATATCCTATTGGTGTAAGAGGAGAAGTAAAAGTTGGTAAGGCAACTATTTTATCAAATATTGAGGGCAATACTATAGAAGAGTTTGAGGTCTATATTGAAAAGGTTGCGCGACAATCCTTCAGCGGTTCTAAAGGATTAGTAATTAAAGTTACTGACAAAAGATTGTTGGATTTAACTGGTGGAATAGTACAAGGTATGTCAGGAAGTCCGATAATACAAAATGGTAAATTAATTGGTGCTGTAACACATGTTTTAGTAAATGATCCAACAAGGGGATATGGTATATTTATTGAATGGATGATAAAAAATATGGATGAAATTTCAAATAATAGTGTGGAACAGTTGCAAGTTGGTTAAATTTTTAATAAAATAACATTATATTATTACTTTTTGGGCAATAATATAATGTTTTTTCTTTATAATATTAGAGAAATATGGTAATATAAGAGGCATAGACGAGTTATTTTGTTTGTTCAAATATTTTTTCTTTGGCAATTAATGAAAAAACTTGTAATTATGTCGAGTTCAAAATATAATAGAGACATGACATATTTTGGTAAAATTAAAAACGTAGGGGGTTATTGCTTTGGGTAATGGTAAAATTCAAGTACTTATTGCTGACGACAATCGTGAATTTGGAGATATCTTATGTGAGTATTTATCCGATCAGAATGATATTGACGTTGTTGGTCTAGCGAGAGATGGTTTGGAGGCTGTTGAATTAATTCATCAAAATGCTCCAGATATAGCAATACTAGATATTATAATGCCTCATCTTGATGGATTAGGGGTATTAGAGAAGATTGCAGAATCTAACATGGAAAAGAAACCACTGTTCATTGTATTATCAGCAGTTGGACAGGACAAAATCACGCAGCGCGCTCTTGCATTAGGAGCAGAGTATTACATTGTTAAGCCTTTTGACATGGATGTTCTAGTAAACAGAATTAGACAATTAAAAAATAATACTTATTTGTCTGCTCCACAAACATCTATATCATCATCAATCTCATCTCATAAGAATGAGTATTTTACTACTACTGAGAAGAGACCAGTACATATTAACAATACTTCAAGGAGCTTAGAAGTAGAAGTAACAAATATTATGCATGAAATAGGTGTTCCTGCACATATTAAAGGCTATCAGTACTTAAGAGATGCTATAATGATGGTTGTTAAAGATTTGGATGTAATAAATTCAATTACAAAATTATTATATCCAAGTATAGCAAAAGAATATAATACTACTCCAAGCAGAGTAGAAAGAGCTATTCGTCATGCTATTGAGGTAGCATGGAGCAGAGGTCAGGTAGAAGCTATTGATGCTCTGTTTGGCTACACAGTAAATATTGGAAAAGGCAAACCAACCAATTCTGAATTTATAGCTATGATAGCTGATAAGCTAAGATTGGAAATGAAGGTTAGCTAAGTAACATCATAAACCTACAAATAAATTTTCAAAACCAAAACTCCTCAATTTATAGTGTAAACACAAAAATGTTTAAATATAATTTGAGGAGTTTGTTTTATTATGAATCAATTTGATTACGACATTTCTTTTAAATTTAATTAAAAATCACACATTAAACCGTTTAATAATTTATCCTACAATCTATATGCCAATTTTAAATAAATGGCTTAAACAGTCTATATTAATTAAAATATAAGGGAATTAACTAGCACAAATATCTTTTGCCGTAGGTATCTTACTCCCAAGAATTCTACGTAATTAGTAATCATTTTATTTTTTGTCTTACAACTAATGTTGTAATTTTTATACAATAGTTATAAAATTAAGGGAAAATATCACTGTGTGGAGGGGCTGAATGAATAGTTTTGTAAAGGAATATAAAGATAATTTTTTAAAGCAGCAAAAGCTAACATACAGGCGTACATATGTTTCGGATTCGGAAAATGATAAACTAAATAGTAAATACAATAAGTCAGAATCAGATAAGGATGAAATAAGAAAAGTTTTTCAGGTAGAAGAGAATGCATCTGGTTGGCTTAATTTTTATACTGAGCAATCTGAAGAAGTAACTGATGAGGAGTTTTCGCAATACATATCGATGAAATTAATTCAAAAACTAGATAGTATAGATGATAAAGTAGATACAATGAAAAATATAATGATATTTTGGGTTGTTCTAACTATTCTTAGTATAATAGGAGCATTTTTAATTGCTAGTAGTTAATATTTCATAAATCACAACGTCCTCACTTTATTTATTTCACAGTATGTCACATAATGTGTAATCTTAAACTCTTCCGCTTTATAGAATTTAAATAAAGCTGAAGAGTTTTTCTGTTATAAATTATTATATATTTGCTAAATATAATAATTATTTGTTAATAATTTTATTTTTGTATTACATTTTTAGATACTATTGTTATAATAAAATAAATGTATTTGATATATTAAATTAAAATTTACTGTCTTTTAAGCTCAGACTAAGCATACAGAAATTAATAAATTAAAAACTAGTAAAGGAGGTGCCGAACCCAAATCTAGTGATCTCAAGGGATGTATATTTCCTTAATGTTATTGTGGAATATTGGGTAGGGGCATAGTTTATGAATAACAAAAGTAAAGTGTTGATTGTAGATGATGACAGAAATATTTGTGAATTAATAGGATTGTACCTTCAAAAAGAAGGTTATGATGTAATCTTTGCATATAATGGTATTAATGCTGTAGATATTTTTAAGGTACATACTCCTAGCCTTGTAGTATTAGATATAATGCTTCCAGGTATTGATGGATGGCAAGTATGTAGAGAGATTCGAAAAGTCAGTTCCATCCCTATTATAATGCTTACTGCAAAAGGTGAGACCTTTGATAAGGTTCTGGGTTTAGAATTGGGTGCTGATGACTATATGGTCAAACCATTTGAGCCGAAAGAACTTGTGGCTAGAATAAAAGCTGTTTTGAGAAGATATGAACATAAAGAAGTAGACACTCAAGAGGTAGCTTTTCCTAACTTAATTATCAATAAGAGCAATTATACTATAAGGCTTAAAGGCAACCTTATTGAAATGCCTCCAAAGGAACTTGAGCTTCTATTCTTTTTAGCATCAAATGTTAATAAGGTGTTTACTAGAGAACAGCTTTTAGAGCATGTTTGGGGCTTTGATTTCTATGGTGATTCAAGAACAGTGGATGTACATGTAAAACGAGTAAGGGAAAAAATTGATCTAGAAGGTCAGCCTTGGCAACTGAAAACTGTATGGGGAGTTGGTTACAAGTTTGAAGTGAAAGGTTAAGGATTTCTATGAAGTTTAAATTTAAAAATACAATATTTAAAAAGCTTGTAAGCGTATTTATTGCACTATTAGTTCTTAGCTATGTGGTTACTGGCGGCTTTCTGTTTTATTTCTTAAATGATTATAGTACCAAGGAAAAAGAGGACACACTAAAAAGAAATGCTGAAGTAATTAAAAATGCTTTTATTATTTTATATGGGAATAATATGGACAACACATCGATTAAATGGTTTCAGAGCTTTTTAAACCAATCAAGCGTATTAAGTAATTCAATGATATGGATTGTAAACAATACTGGACATATCGTTTATAGTGAGCCAAGTATGCCGAAAAGTTTTGTATCTAATTATGTGGATAATACTGGTTATGCAAAATTACCAGATTCTAGACAATATTCAGAAGTTATGGATGGTGGAAGTGATATATTAGTATCAAGAGGGGATTTTTTTGGCTTTTTTGCTGATGATGCCTTTAAGAATGATGGTAGCTCATGGGTTACAGTGCAAATGCCTATTCAAGTAATACCTAGTAATGGTAAGCAAATAACAATTGCAGCAGTATATTTGCATACACCTGTACCTGAGGTTCAAAGACTTCAGTTTCAAGTATTCCGACTATTCATGATATCAGGTGGATTAGCAATACTACTGGCAATTATTCTGGTGTATATTTTTTCTGTAAAGTTTACAAGACCTTTAAAACAAATTAACCAGGTTGCAAAAAAAATTGCAGGTGGTGAATTTAATAATAGGCTAGTTGTTAGCTCAAAAGATGAGATAGGTCAGCTGGCAGACAGCTTTAATCATATGCTGGATGACTTAGAAAAATTAGAGGAAATGAGACGAGGATTTATAGCTAATGTTTCTCATGAACTGAGAACTCCAATGACTTCTATTAGAGGGTTTGTTGAGGGCATAATTGATGGAACTATCCCACCAGATAGGCAGCAGGACTATTTATTAATAGTAAAAGACGAAACAACTAGACTTAGCAGGCTTGTAAATGACCTTTTAGATTTGGCAAAAATGGAAGCAGGAGAGGTAAAACTAAATATAAAGCAGTTTGATATAAATGAACTGATTCGTATATGTGTAATTAAACTTGAAACTTTAATTACATCCAAAAACTTGGAGATAGAAGCAAATTTTGAAATTGATAATTTAATGGTTTCTGCTGATAAGGATTCAATTGAAAGAGTAATAATAAATCTTTTGCATAATGCGGTAAAATTTTCAAATGAAAACGGGAGAATTATTTTAGAAACTGTAAAGAATAAAGAAAAGGTATTAGTATCAGTTAAAGATACTGGAATAGGAATAAGTGAAGATGATTTAAAGCGTATTTGGGATAGATTTTACAAATCAGACAAGTCTCGTGGAAAAGACAAAACGGGAACAGGTTTGGGACTCGCTATTGTAAAGAATATTATTAGTGAGCATAATCAAGAGATTTGGGTAGAAAGTGAAATTGGTTTGGGTACTAAATTTACCTTTACACTTGATTATTTTAAAAGCAGTTTAGAAGATTAACAGTTTGTTCATATATTTTTAAAGAAATTTTATTACAATTGATGTAATACTTTGGAAGGGAGAGCTAATATGACCGATGAAAATTACGACAAAATAAATGATGAGCAAAGAATTGATGTGACTAATAGCAATACTATTGAAAATACTGAAAGTTATACAAGCACTCAAAATCATGACGCTTATCAAAATAATAGCATAAATACCGACATAAACAATGCTCAGAATGAAAATATAGATCAGGGGAATAATGCTTCTCAAATTAACCATGCTATAGATTTTGGCAATGACAATGCTCATATAGATAATAACTCAGTTCCAAGCAGTGATACAAAGGAAAATAGCAATAAAACTCCAAATGCTTGGCCAACACAAAATATTAATAATAATTATAACGGTCAGAGTTATAATAATGCTAATATGAACAACTACTATAAGGAAAACTCTAAAAAAACAAGTGCTAAGAAGTCGGATGCATGGAAATATGTTTTAGTTTCATTAATCAGTACTATGGTAGGAGGAGCGATTATAGCTGTAATGCTTCTTGTTGTTGCACCTGTAGCCCAGCCTAAACTTAAAGGATTTTTTGGAATTAGTACTAACGATTCAAATACAAGTATTGGTTCTCAGTCAGGTACCAAAGAATTTAAAAAGGTTGAAATTGTTCAAACAAGTGAAAGTGCTGTTACAAGCGTAGCTGAGAAGGTTGGTCCTTCAGTAGTTGGAATTAGAACTTCTTTTCAAAATTTAAACGAAATATTTGGTTCTCAAGCAGATTATGGAGAAGGATCTGGCATCATTATAAGCTCGGATGGTTATATTCTTACAAACCATCATGTTATTGAGAATGCTTTAAATGATAAGACTAGAGGTATTAGAACTGGATCAAAAATACAGGTGTTTCTTCCTAATAGAATAGATAAGCCTTATACAGCAACGATTAAGGGTTATGACTCAAAAACAGATTTGGCTGTTTTGAAAATAAGTGAAACAAATCTTCCAGCAATTGAATTTGGTAACTCAGACAATCTAAAAGTTGGAGAACCTGCAATTTCTTTTGGTAATCCCGGTGGATTAGAATATATGGGTTCTTTAACAACTGGTGTTATAAGTGGATTAAATAGAACAGTTCAACTTGATGGTGGTAAAAAAATTAGACTTGTTCAAACCGATGCTGCAATTAACCCGGGAAATAGTGGTGGTGCATTAGTAAACATTAAAGGACAGTTAATAGGTGTTAATACTATTAAAATGGTTGCTACTGGTTTTGAAGGATTAGGCTTTGCAATTCCAGTTAATGATGCTAAAAGAATTGCTGATGAGTTAATAAAGAATACGTATATATCCAAGCCATACTTGGGGATTACTGTTAATAATAATTATACAGAAGAAATTGCTAAAGAAAATAATATGCCGATGGGAGTATTTGTGGTTGATGTTGAGATATTGGGAGCTGCTCAAAAAGCAGGTATTAAAGCATTGGATGTTATTACAAAATTCAACAATGTACCTGTTACTTCTTACGATGAGTTAGAAGAACAGAAAAACAAATTTAAACCAGGTGACGTTGTAAACGTAGAAATTTATAGAGATGGTAGCAGAAAAACTTTAAAAGTTACTTTAGGAGAAACGAAATAAACAAAGTTTTTAACTATAGCTGTAATATTAGGACATAAATATTAGTAAATTGTAGAAATAAAAGGGTACAGCATATTAATATGTTTTGTACCCTTTCATTTATGCTAAAAATAGATTTGAAATATAGAAAATAAATAAATTATTTCACAAAAATATACATTTTATGTTGCTAATGTAACGAAAAAACTTTAAAATTAGAGAGAGAGCAATTTATAATTTTTTTTATGGAGGAAAGTATGAAATTTATTAAGTATTACATTTATATCATGAAATGTATTGCTTTATTTATAACTATCCCATTGTTGGTTTATGCTTATTTAAATCAACTAACATATTTGTTATGCATTTGTTTGGTAATAGGCTTTGTTTTTTTGATTCTTAATTTTTTTGAATTCCGTTACTTGTTTAATTATAAATCAAATAAGAAGAATAAGATAAAAAGAATTATTAATAGCTATTCCATAAAGCCACTTGATCATCAACATTTTTTGAAACTACATACTAAAAGTAATAAATTAAGTGCTTATGAATTATTAAGACAAAAACAGGATGAACTTGAAATATTGAGAATAACATCCGAAAAGTTTAATTCAACAATGGAAGTAGATAGCATTGTTGAATATGTTTTTGAGGTTTATAGAAAATTCACTAATTGTGATAGATGTTTAATTTGTTTTAAGGACATCAATTCACAGGATATTTTTTGCAGATATGAGTTTGGAGATGTAGTATTCGGTGAGGTTGGTAATTATTTTGATGATGATTCTGTAATTACTAAGTGTTTTAATACAAATTCTATAGTAGTAAACTATAATATTTTTATTAATAAAAGAGGAATATATGGAGATAAACTGGCAATACCTTTAAGTATATCTACTGAACAATTAGGAGTTATATTCTTAGAAACAGCAAATAAAAGTAGCTTTAAAAATGCTAACTTTCAATTCATTAAAAGCTTGGCAAATTATGCCGCTGTTGCAATTAACAAAGCTGAATTATTTAGTGATGTTTGGGCTCAAAAGCAGGAGATTGAGGCTCTTTATGAGGAAACAGCTGCTGTTAATGATGAATTGAATCATAACCTTGAAAATTTAAATAAGGCTAAAGAGGAACTTAAACTCAAGAATGTACAATTATCAGAATACTCTGAAAGCCTTAATACTGGATATATTCAAACTGTAATGTCATTAGTTAATGCAATTGAAGCAAAAGATGCATACACAAGTGGTCATTGCCAGAGAGTTATGGAGATATCGTGTGAAATAGCTGCTAATCTCAACCTTGATGATGAATCAATTCAAGACTTAAAATATGCTGCGGTACTACATGATATAGGTAAAATAGGTATTTCAGCTAGGATTTTAAATAAAACAGATGAACTTACTGAGCAAGAGTATGAGGAAATAAAAAAACACCCTGAAATATCTTACAATATATTAAAAAATGTAGAGTTCTTGAACAAAGGTCTAAGAGCAATACTTGAGCACCATGAAAAATATAATGGGACAGGATATCCCAATAAGCTAAAAGGTGAAGAAATAAGCCTTTTAGGTAGAATATTATGTATTGCAGATGCTTTTGATGCTATGACTAGCAATAGAACATATCGAAAAAGTATGCCAATGGAAGTTGCTGTTAATGAAATAGAAAGGTGCAAGGGAATACAATTTGATCCTAATGTTTCAGATGTATTTATTAAAATGATTAAAGAATTAGTAAACATGTAAAAGCAAATGCCGAAATATAATTAAAATAAAAAACAATAAAAATTAAATAAACATATAACGATAATATAATAAAATATATATAATTAATATTATAAAAGTAATATTCAGTTAGTCATTACACCTTGGAGGTAATAATAGTGAAAAATAAAAACCAACTTAAAGTGCTTTTTGTTTCTGCAGAGGTTGACCCGTTTGCTAAGACTGGAGGATTAGCTGATGTAGCAGGTTCATTACCCAAAGAACTATCAATACTAGGCCACGATGTAAGAGTAGCAATGCCAAGATATGGAATTATTGATGTAGACAGCAAATATGTAGCAGATGTCCCAGTTGAAATTGGACATAGAGTCGAAACTTGTGTAATAAAAGAGGGCAGCATTTATAATGATAATAACAAGGCAATTCCGGTGTATTTTATAGAAAACCATCACTACTTTAACAGAAAAGGTATCTATTGTTATTTTGATGATGCTCAAAGATTTATATTGTTATGTAAGGCAGCGCTTGAGATGCTTCCTGCTCTTGACTTTAAACCGGATATAATTCATTGTAATGACTGGCATACAGGACCTATTTGTTTATTGCTTAAAGAGAAATATGTAGAAAATGAGTTTTATAAGGATATTTCAACAATATATACAGTTCATAACTTAGAGTATCAGGGTAATTTTGGTGCCGATGTTACTAGATATCTGAACTTAAAAGAAGGATATTTTGTTTCTGAAAAAGCAGAGTTTTATGGTATGTTTAGTTTTATGAAGTGTGGGCTTGTTTATTCTGATATTATTAATACTGTTAGTAAACAATATGCTGATGAAATATTGACTCCAGCATATGGCGAAAAGATGGAGGGTGTTCTAAATAATAGAATCAAAGATCTTTTCGGAATAGTAAACGGTATTTCATATGATGAGTTTGATCCTAGCAAGGATAAGTGTTTATATGAAAATTATGATAAGAGTAATATTAAGCTAAAGAAAAATAATAAGCAGGCTATTCAAGATGAACTAAATTTACCTAGGAGTAAAGCTCCTTTAATGGGTATAGTAACAAGGTTAACAGGGCAAAAGGGACTAGAACTTTTGATTGGTTGTATTGATGACTTAATAATCAAAGAAAATGTGCAATTAATAGTTTTAGGTCTTGGTGATGAGTGCTATCATAATGCCTTTTCGGAATTACAAAAAAAATATCCTCTTAATGTGGCGGCATTTTTTGAATTTAATACCGACTTAGCGAAAAAAATATATGCTGCTTCGGATATGTTTTTAATGCCATCTAGATTTGAGCCTTGCGGATTGGGGCAGATAATTAGTCTTAGATATGGTACAATACCTGTAGTAAGAGCTACTGGTGGATTAGCTGAAACTATAATTGACTACGATGAAAATAATACAGATGGGAATGGTTTTTCCTTTGATGAATTTTCAGTAGATGAATTTAATGAAACCATTTGTAGAGCTATAGATGTTTATAAGAATAAGCCTGAGATTTGGGATAAACTTATTTTTAGAGCATTGAACAGTGATTTTTCTTGGAAGAAGCCAAGTAGAGCTTATCTTGAACTTTATAAATTAGCTGTTGAAAGAAAAGTAAAAGGTGCTTTAATAAACAATGAATAAAAAAGAAAAAGTTATTGAAATTTTAAAAGTGTTTGATCGCTTATATCCTGATGCGAAGTGCTCACTTGAATATAGTAGCCCATTACAATTGCTCATTTCGACGCAATTAGCCGCTCAGTGTACAGATGCAAGAGTAAATATTGTTACAAAAGATTTATACACAAAATATAAAAATGCTGAAGACTTTGCAAACGCAGATATTAATGAATTAGAGCAGGATATAAAATCAACTGGATTTTATAGGAATAAGGCCAAAAATATAAAAGAATGTTGCAGATTACTAGTTGATAGATATAAACAAGAAATACCGAATAATATGGAAGAACTCACAGCACTTCCAGGTGTTGGGCGTAAGACGGCTAATCTTGTGCTTTATGAGGTTTATGGTATTCAAGGTATTATTGTAGATACACATGCTAAAAGATTGTCTAATCGAATTGGTTTGACTAAAAATGAAAATCCTGAAAAGATTGAATATGATCTTCAGAAAGTTGTGCCCAAAGAGAGATGGGCGGATTTTTGCCATTTTCTTGTTTCTCATGGTAGAATGGTATGTAAAGCTAGAAAACCTGATTGTGATAAATGTGAAATCAGACAGTATTGTAATTATTACAGCAAAAATTAATATTCATACGTGTAAATTTTATGCGGATTAGCTAACAAATGCGAAACTTACATTTCGTGCATTTATCGTTTGCTTCGCATATCAAAAAGCTGCAAGCAGCTTTTTGCGGAATTGAGCAGATGTATAAAAACGCAATACTGGCACAACATTATAATCAATAGTTGTGTCGGAATTCAGCGTGGAGGTTAGTATGACTAATAAACAAATGATATCAAGTATAAGTGAAGCTAAAGAAAGCAAACAAGCTAGCAGAGATAAAGCAAATAAAGACAAAAAAGTTAAAAATGAGAAAAAGGTAAATTATAAACCTGAAGATATAATTTTTGCTCTAGATATAGGTACTAGATCTGTAGTTGGTATCGTAGGGTATTATGAAAAGGAATGTTTTAAAGTTCTTGCAGCAGAGATTGTTGAGCATCAAAGCAGAGCTATGCTTGATGGTCAAATTCATGATATTGCTAAAGTTGCAGAAGTAATAAGTGAAGTTAAAGACAAATTAGAAAAAAATATTGGGATCTCATTAACAAAGGTTGCAATTGCTGCAGCTGGAAGAGTTTTAAAAACTAGCCAGGTAAAATTGGAGTATGATGTTGAGCCGGATAGTGAAATAACTGAAGAGATAGTTGGAGGCATTGAAGTTGATGCTGTGCAAAATGCTCAGGTTAAGCTTGACAAAGAATTAGACGACGAAAAAACAGTTTTTTATTGTGTAGGATATAGTGTTGTAAATTATTTTCTCAATGGTTATGTTATATCATCTTTAGTTGGTCATAAAGGCAAAAAAATTGGTGTAGAGGTATTAGCTACATTTTTACCGCGAGTTGTTGTGGACAGCCTGTATACCGTTATGGATAAGGTGGGACTTAAGGTGCACAGTCTTACTCTTGAGCCTATTGCTGCTATTAGCGTAACTATTCCTAAAGATTTACGTTTACTGAATTTAGTTTTAGTTGACATTGGTGCAGGGACATCAGATATTGCAGTTACTCAAGCTGGGTCCGTTGTAGCTTATGGAATGGTGCCAATTGCTGGCGATGAAATTACTGAAAAAATTGCACATGAGTACTTAGTAGATTTTAATACTGCTGAAAAGATAAAGATTGATATTTCATCTGGAATAGAAACTATTAAATTTAAAGATATCCTTGGTAAAAATAATGAGATTTCTAATAAACATGCCTTAGAAATGTTAGACTCTACAATTGAGGTACTAGCAAATAGTATTTCTAGTAAAATTTTAGAATTCAATAAAAAGGCTCCAAATGCAGTATTCCTTATTGGTGGTGGAAGTCAGATTCCTGGGCTTACAAGCAAAATTGCAAATGGTCTGGGTATAAATGAGGATAGGGTTGCTGTAAGAGGGAGAGACGTAATTCAAAATATAAAAACAAAGCTTAAAAAGTTATCTGGACCTGAAGCTATTACTCCACTGGGTATAGCTATGATGGCATATGTTCAACAAGGACAGGACTTTTTATCTGTTACGTTAAATGGTGAAAAAATTAGACTTTTAAACTCTAAAAAACTTAATGTTGCAGACGCTTTGATTTTAGTAGGTTATAATCCTGACATGTTAATAGCCAGAACAGGAAAGTCTTTAAAGTTTACCCTGAATGGTGAGCAGATTTACGTAAAAGGTGAGTATGGTGTAGCAGCAGAAATTTATGTGAATGAGAGTATAGCGAGTATAGATACTCAATTAAAAATTGGTGATGTTATAAACGTAAGTCCAGCTAAGAATGGAAAAGATGCAAGTAAACAAGTTATAGACTATATTAAGGGTTCTAACGAAATTATAATTAAGTTAAATGGAAAATCTATAACACTTGCGCCTACTGTCGCAATAAACGGTAAAACTTGTAAAATTACTACCAATATAAAAGAAAATGATAGTGTTAGTATTTATGAAATAATTGACCTTAGAAACTTAATACAAGCATTTGAAATCGATATTGAAAATAAAGAATTGCTGGTTAATGGGGAAAATAAAAGTCTTGACTATGTACTGCAGAATAATGATGATATCGAATATTATGATACATTGACTGATATAGAAAGTAATTCTGTTATACAAGAAAAAGAATTTATATCTGATAGATTTAATCCTTACAATTTAAATGAAGAGGTTAGCAATGTTGGTGAAACTAGCTCTATTGATAGTTCTAATATTGAACAATCAAATAGAGAGTTTTTTGTAATTGTAAATGGAGAGAAAGTGGTTCTTAAAGACTATAAAGCATATATTTTTGTAGACATTTTTAGCTACATTAATTTTGATTTATCTGCTCCAAAGGGGAATATCACATTAAGACTAAATGGAAAATTAGCTAATTTTACTGATAAAATACAACGTGGCGATGAGATAGAGATTTATTGGGAAAATTCCAAACTATAAGAGTGTCTTACAAGTTTGATAAATGTAGTTTTTGGAGGATGTATGAATAGAATTCAGAAATTCGAAAAGGTACTAAGCGCAATCTGCTGGGGATTTAATATTACAATGGCAATTTGTGTCGCTTTAAAAATTGGATATAGCAATGTAAATAACAGTATTTTAATACCGGACATAATGATAATAGCATTAATTGCATTGTTAAGCATCTATAACATAGTTAGGTCTAAGTATATTAACAGTAAGCTACTTTATACAGAAAAAGTATTTTTTGCATTTAGATTAACTGAGGTGTTATTGCTTTCGTTATTTCTAACTTGTACATATCAAAATATATTGTATTATGTGCTAATTGTTCCTTTGGCTATGTCAAGTCTTACAATTGGTAGAAGGTACAGTTTTATTTTACTAGCTATTAATTTTGTAATTGAACTCGCAAAAGTTTTAATTATATATTTGGTATTGAATACTACTTCTGTAGTTAAGTTGTCTGGATTTGATTATTTAATGAATTTGGCTTGGGCATATATTATATTAATATCTTTAATTAATATAACATCTTCCTTTTTCGCTCAAAATAGTAAGAACGAAAAGGAAAATCAAAGATTAGTTGTAGAACTTGGTGAAAAATATGAACAGCTTGAAGCCGCTCAAAGTGAAATTAAAAATCAATATGATAGGCTTAAAGAATCCAATCATAAACTTGAAGATACAAATTCACGCTTAACTAACAGTATTGCGGAGTTTTATACTCTCCAGCAGATAAGTGAGGCAATAGGTTCTATTTTTGACATAAATGAACTGCTAAAGTTTGTAAATGATGTGATTTTAGGTGTTATGGGTGTAAACTACTCTACAATTGTTCTTTTTGATCATAAGAAGAATAGATTAAAGGTTCATTTTACCAATGTTAAAGAGAAAGAAGATATAGCTATACTAAGTGACAATATAAATTGTGATTTTTTATTGGACATACTAGAGGGCGAAAAACCTATGCTTGAGAATAATGTGGTATCGAAAGAATATGAATTTATCCAGAGCCGAATTATAGGTTCTTTTATTTGTATTCCTTTAAGCTCAAAGTCTAGAAAATTTGGATTGCTTATTATTGAACATAAGAATAAAAATACATTTACAAATGAAAACTTAAGACTTGTTACAACGATTTGTAAATCTGTTAGTATGGCAATTGAAAATGCTGAATTATATGCAAGTATGCAGGAATTAGCAACTACTGATGGTCTTACAGGTGTATTTAATAGAGTATATTTCCATCAAAAATTTGAAAGTGAATTCACTATGGCGAAGGAATCAGGATATGAATTGACTTTAGTAATATTAGACATAGACCATTTTAAAAAATTTAATGACACATATGGACATTTATTTGGTGATGTAGTATTAAAAAGTGTTGCTCAAAATGTAAAAAATAGTTTGAGGTCTACAGATACGATTGCTAGGTTTGGGGGAGAAGAATTTGTAATTATTTTGCCGCATACATCAATCAAGAAAGCATATGAAAAGGTTGAGTTTTTAAGGCAAAAAATAGCTAACAATGTTGTAACGGATAGTTTAGTATCTGCATCTGTTACAGCAAGCTTTGGAATAGCAAGTTTTCCTGAAACATCAAAATGTTTGAGTGAAATTATTAAAGATGCTGATAATGCGTTATATAAGGCTAAGGATAATGGAAGAAATCGTATAGAAATTGCAAAAGACTTAATAATTATTGAGTAAAATTAATTTATTTAACTTTAAAAGATTTAACAATTTGCCAATACATATTATATTCATCTGGATTAAATTCATTTAAAGGCATAAAATAGCTAATCCTATAAAGCTTTGAGTCTTTATAAAAGAATGCTTCTAGGGCTTTGTATTTTACTGAAGCTCCACTAAATGAATATTCCCAAAGATAACCACTAAGATTATTTGTTTCGATTTTTTTAGAGCTAAAATCTATAAAATCTACCATCGCATTTTTTTTAGAGTCATCTAGAAATTCTTCAAGGGAATAGGGTAGATTCCAAACCTGTACAAACCCATTTTTCATTTTATTATCTTTATTCTTAAAATCAATATGGCTTAAAATTTCACTTCCTGGAAAGTTCAATTGGTTTATTTCAAAAATACTAGGATAACTGAATTCAAATCCTTCTTTAGGACTTTTAAAATCTATAAAGCTTTTATAGCTATTATTAATTGTCTGTATATAAGGGACAGTATGATTGTTTTTTAAATATATATCAGATATGTTAAAATTTATTGGAAATGAGATAGATATATCACCACTTATAAACGTATATTTATCGGTTTTATCTATTAGTATTTTAAAACCAACGATCATCGATAAAGATAGTATAAAAATTGTTGAAACTAGAATTACTTTATTTTTATAATTTTTAATTAGTAGTAGATACATAAATAGCTCTCCTAACAAGTTTTAATAATCTATAAGTTATTCCAAATTAACTACACTATATAATTTTATATATTCAACATATCAGTGCTTTAGAAGTGAAATATACTAAGGAATAAGTTATAGTTTCAAGAATAAACAAACTAAGTTGTATATTAAAGATTTTTTGATTAGTATCACGAAACTATGAATGAAAGAATATGATAAATAGTGAGGAGCTATTTTTAGGGGGAGTGTATATATGAGGATAGTTGTAGTAAAGATGCCTAAATTTATTGGTGGCATATTGAAAAAAGTTTTTAAAATAGGGTAATAAACTAATGATGGGATATAGTGCTATTTAGTATTTAAAATATAGAAAACTATTAAATGTAGTTCTACAATTTTAGATGTTAATTAGTATAATACCATCTGTTAAGAAGAATTGCATAAGCAATATACAATGAAAGTAGGATAGTCAACTTTGCTTATGTTAAATAAAGAAAAAATAAAAAAGCGTAAATACAACGCTTTTTTATTTTTAAAGTAATTAAATTAGTTTACTCAAAATGATTAGTTAGCTCTAGTAACTTTATTTGTACGTAGACACCTTGTGCATATACTAACTGATTTTGGTGTTCCATTATCAATTATCTTTATTTTTCTAACATTTGGTTTCCATGTACGGCTAGTAGCATTTAACGCATGGCTTCGATTATTTCCAAATACAGTTGCTTTATTACAGATTTCACATTTTGCCATATATAACACCTCCTTTAAATTATGGAGAATTCTAGTTTCTCTTAATTCGACATCAAAGCAATACCTATTTTAACATAACAAAGCCTTTAACTCAAGCTTTTTTAATAAATTTTACTAACTTAAAAATGCGAAGTTTACATTTCGTGCAGTCATCGTTCCCTTCGCATATCAAAAAGCTACAAGTAGCTTTTTATGGATTCGAGCAATCATATCGTGCCTTCATCGTTCTATTCGTATATCAAAATATCTACCGTGCTTACTTATGTATAAGTACACAGATGCCTTCTTTTATTCAAACGACTCGAGTTCCAAAATTAAACATTTATATAACAAATAGCTTTATTTGTTGTAAAGAAATATGTTGAAATATAAAATTACGTACAAATTAAATTGGTGTAATTGTTGAATTATACCAAAAACTATGATAATATAAATTCCATATAATTCAATAAATAATACGGTATTACAATAATATAATAATAAAGTTAATTTAGATATTTAAGCCAAATGCAATAAAATACTAAGAAATAGGAAAATTAGCCGAGCAATCAAAGCTTTAATAAAGGATTACTTAGCAAAGTGTTAGCCCAAATTAAATAAATAATATCCCCGTTTAATACTAATTAAAGTGTTGGTAGGATTTTTGTGTTGTCAAAACAATTTTGATGTTAGTTTTATATTTACATCTTTTAAAATACTAAACACAAGGAGCGAAATTAAAATGAAATTATCTACTAAAATTGCAACGTCAGTTTGTTTATTGCTTGTTCTTGTTACTGTGGGAATTGGGTCTATATTATCAATTTTTATTCAAAAATTATATGTTGCAAATGAAGAAGGAAACTTGATGAATGTTGGAAGTGAATGTTCTAAGTATATAGATTTAAGTATTTCATCTCAATTAAATGTTCTACAAGAAGTTGCTAATAAAACAGAGATTAAAAGTATGAATTGGGATACTCAAAGTGCTGCTTTAAAGGACGAAGCTAAAAAATTAGGCTATATGGATTTGGCAATAGTACAACCATCAGGAGAAGCACACTATGTTTCGGATGGTGAGATTTCAAATCTTGCAGATAGGAAATATATTATTAATGCATTAAACGGTAAAAGTTGTGTTTCAGATGTGCTCATAAGTAAGGTTACAGGTAAAGCAGTACTAATGTTTGCAGTGCCAATAGTTCGTGATGGTAATGTTATTGGAGCTTTAATAGGACGTGCTGATGGTAATTATTTAAATGATATCGCTAATAATGGCAACAGTAATGGATATGAATCGGCATTTATTATTGGCAAAGACTCTACAATCTATTCTAATCCTAATAAAGAGTATGTATATAAACAAGTAAATATTTTAAAAGAGGGAGAAAAAGGCGGAGCATTTAGTAACTTTGCTGGTGAACTTAAAAATATCGATTTACAAAAACAATCAGTTATTAATTATTCATTTGAGGGCAAAGACTTTATAACTGCAGTTACGCCAATTAAAAACACTGACTGGTTACTATGTACATCAGTTCAGTCGGCACGTGTATATAATACTATGACAATGGTTAAAATACGCGTTTTAATACTTAGTATAATATTTATTATTGTTGGATATACGCTTGCTTTAGTATTAAGTAAAAAAATAAGTAAACCTATTAATTGCATTTCAAATAAATTAAGTGATTTGGCAAAGTATGATTTTACTACATATAATGAAGAACTTAACAAAAATGTCACCGATAAGAGCGAAATTGGACAAGCCCGTAGGTCTTTAATATTAATGCAAGAAAACTTAGCGAATCTGATAACAAATCTTTTGACTATTGCTAGCAATTTGGCATACTCATCTGATGAAGTTCGTGAATCAACTCGGCAAATTGTAGCAATGACTGATCAAACAACTACTAGTGTTGGTGAGGTTGCAAAAGGTGCTGCTGAACAAGCAAAAGATATAGAAAATGGCTCTAACTATATGAATGAATTAAGTGATATTATTCTTGAAGATAGTAAAAATAGAGATATACTAAATAGTGCAGCTATAAGTGCAAACAAGATTAAGGATGAAGGAAATTCCATAGTTGAAGAATTAATGGATAAGACTAATATTACTAATAGTGCGACTAATGAAATCAATAAGGTTATTAATAAAACACAAAAAAGTTCAGAAAAAATACAAATTGCTAGTAAGATGATAGAGGAAATTGCTGAGCAAACTAACTTGTTAGCATTGAATGCATCTATTGAAGCGGCAAGAGCAGGAGAGGCAGGAAGAGGATTTGCTGTAGTAGCTCAAGAAATAGGAAAATTGGCTGAGCAGTCAAACAACTTTACTCGCCAAATTAATGAAGATATTAAAGATTTGACTGAGAATATTGATTTTGCTGTTATAACAATAAAGGAAATGGATGAAATAATAAATGTTGAGTCTAAAATAGTCGGACAAACAAAAGATAAGTTTGGTGGAATTGCTTTATCCCTTGAACAGATTAAGTCGGCAATAATGTCACTAAATACTTCGGGCAATGAGATAGAGAGTCGAAGAGACGAAATGATACGAATTCTTGGCAATTTGTCAGCTATTTCAGAGGAGAATGCTGCAGCAACGGAGGAAACATTAGCTACAGTTGAAACACAAAATACAAGCGTATCAAATATTTTAGATATAACTAATGATTTAGCAAGTTTAGCAAAAGAAATCCAGTCAGATCTAGGTAAGTTTAAGCTCTAATTTATATATTAGTTTAAGAAAAACCCTGCTATACTAATGACGTATAGCAGGGTTTTTCTTGACTTAAATAGCAAATATAAGCTTGACGGCTTGCAATGTTTAATATTTACAGAAAGTGTGGTACAATAACTTCTATATTGTTATAATAAGGTTGCAAGAAATTAAAAAGTATGAAAATGTGATGCTGAGTCCATGTCATTTTTTTCAAGGAAATGCATATTTTCTTGTTCTTCTTGTGAAAATATGAGACATGGATATATTTATACCGCACTGCAAGCATGGAGGCTAGAATTGAAACAAGTATCGTTTGAAGATTTAAAAAAACAATCTATTAGATATATAAAGGGAGTGGGAGAATCAAGATTAACCTTATTTAAAAAGCTTGAGATCAATAATATTCTTGATTTATTAACTCATTACCCAAAAGATTATGAAGATAGAAGTAAAATAAAAAATATTGCTGATCTTCAAGATGGAGAGCAGTGTTCATTCGAAGGTACAATTATATCAAATGTCAGTGTGGCAAGACACAAAAGAGGAATGACTATATCAAAGGTATCGGTGCAGGACAGTACAGGTAAAATAACTGCAGTATGGTTTAATCAGCATTACATAAAAAACTCCCTTTCAATCGGTGCCAATTATATATTTTATGGTAAAGCGGAAAGAAAATTAAACAAGCTGCAAATATCTAATCCTGTATTTGAAAAAATTGATAATAATCATTTAGATAATAGTAACTTAAAGAAGAGCCTTAAAATTCTTCCTGTATATTCTTCTACAAAGGATTTAAGCCAAAACTTAATTAGAACAATTATGCAAGAAGCACTGGTAAGCTTTAATAACATTGAATTGGAAGATATGCTTCCTGAGTTTATCAGAGAAAAACACAGTTTAGCTGATATTATGTTTAGCTTAAATCAGATACATTTTCCTAAGTCTGAGCTGGATAAGGATAAAGCTAGATATCGATTAGTATTTGAAGAACTTTTCATGTTGCAGCTTGGTCTTTTATTATATAAAAATCTTGCAACTGCAGAAGTACAGGGTATAAAATATACCAAGCTAAATGAAATGGATGAGTTTATCAATTCTTTACCTTTTCAGCTTACAAATGCACAGAAAAAAGTATTTAATGAAGTTGAGCAGGACATGGAAAGTGATAATATAATGAATCGGTTAGTTCAGGGTGATGTTGGATCTGGAAAAACTATTATAGCTGTTTTAGCTTTGTTTAAGGCAGTCAAATGCGGTTATCAAGGGGCATTAATGGTACCAACTGAAATTTTGGCTGAGCAGCACTATATATCTGTCAAACCTTTGCTTGAAAAATTTGATATTACGGTTGAATTATTATCAGGAAGTCAACCTAAAAAGCAGAAGCAAGTTGTCTTTGAAGGCTTAAAAAATGGTAATGTAGATGTGGTTATAGGTACACATGCATTAATAGAGGACACAGTAGAATTCTTAAAACTAGGGCTAGTAATAACTGATGAGCAGCATAGATTTGGTGTTAGGCAAAGGTCAATTTTAGCTGAAAAGGGCATAAATCCAGATGTTCTGGTTATGACAGCAACACCAATACCTAGAACTCTTGCACTAATATTATACGGTGATCTTGATATATCAATAATTGATGAGCTTCCACCCGGAAGAAAGCCAATTAAAACATATTCAGTAAATGAATCAATGAGAGAAAGAATAAATAATTTTATCAGGGAAACTGTAAAAGCAGGGCAACAGGTTTATATAGTTTGCCCTTTAGTTGAGGAGTCTGAGGAAATAGAGGCAAAATCAGCTGTAGTTACTGCTGAGGATATTGGTAAAAATGCCTTTAGCGACCTGAAGGTTGGTATTATTCACGGTAAAATGAAGTCATCTGAAAAAGATTCTATAATGAAAAGCTTTGTAGCAGGTGAGATAAGTATTCTTGTTTCAACTACAATTATAGAAGTTGGTGTCAATGTCCCTAATGCAACGCTAATGGTTATAGAAAATGCAGAGAGATTTGGATTGGCTCAGCTTCATCAGCTAAGAGGAAGAGTAGGAAGAGGTGGCTCGCAATCCTACTGTGTATTGTTTAATCAATCTAATTCAAAAGTATCAAAGGAAAGAATGAAAATAATGTCCCAATCAAATGACGGCTTTGTTATATCTGAGAAAGACTTAGAAATAAGAGGTCCTGGAGAATTCTTTGGAACTAAGCAGCATGGGTTGCCAGAACTAAAAATTGCTAATCTATATAAGGATTTGGAAATTCTAAAGCTAGCTCAAGAGAGTGCGAAAGAATTAGCTATCGAGGATACTGGACTCATGAAAAATAAAAGGTTGAAGCAGTATTTAGCAGGACACTTCGGTGAGAAGGCTACACTTTCTTAGTGCTAGATAATAATCCGTATTATGAGTTAATTACTTTGTTTTATTTTGAGAATCAAACAAGAGAAAAACTTTTAAATTATACGTTTTTTAATGTAAAGTTAAATTTATCGCTCTTAAACAACTTAAATATGAATATATTAATTAGGAGATTAAGTGGGATAGTACGAATGAATGAAAGTTATTATGAGGAGGGTTTCCAAATTGCGTGTTATTTCTGGTAGTGCTAGAGGATTAAAATTGGTTTCCTTAGAGGGTATGGAAACAAGACCAACTACTGACAGAGTAAAAGAAAATTTATTTAATATAATTTCTCCGTATATTGATGAGGATACTAAGGTACTGGATTTATATGCTGGAAGTGGTGCTTTAGGAATTGAAGCTTTAAGTAGAGGCGCTAAAAGTGCTGTTTTTTGTGATAGAAATGACAAAAGCATAGAAATAATTAAAACCAACATACAAAAGGCAAGAGTATTTGATAAATCAGAAGTTTTTTTAGGTGAATCTGAATTAATATTAAAAAAACTCTCCCATATGAACAAAAAGTTTGATATAATTTTCCTAGACCCGCCATATAAAAATGGTATTATACCGAAGATATTGAAAGAATTAGAAATGGGTGGGGTTTTAGAGGAGAAAGTTATAATTGTTGCTGAAACAGATATCGAAGATCAGCTGCCAGATGAAATAGAAGCGTTGATAGTTTCAAAAAAACAAATATATGGGAAAACGAAATTGACATTTTATAAGTACAAAGGATGAAATAAAAAATGAATACTTTTATATATCCCGGGAGTTTTGACCCGGTTACAAACGGACATTTAGACATAATTGAGAGAGCATCTAAAATATGTGATAAGCTCATAGTGTCAGTATTAGTCAGCCACAACAAGACACCACTATTCAATATGGATGAACGAGTAGATATGCTAAGAAGGGCGATAAAGGATTTCAAGTGTTATAATGTTGAGGTTGAATGTTTTTCAGGATTGTTAGTTGATTTTGTCAAGAAGAAGCAAGCTAATGTTATAATAAAGGGACTTAGAGCAGTATCAGACTTTGAATACGAACTTCAAATGGCATTATTAAATAAAAATCAGTGCCCTGAAATTGAAACACTATTTATGATGTCCAATATAAATTTTTCATTTTTAAGCTCAAGTATGGTAAAAGAGATCGCTAGATACAATGGAAATATTAAGGGACTTGTTCCTGAATGTATAGAAGCAGATATTTTAAATAAATTTGGAAACAAAGAACCTAAGGGGGAGTTGTAATATGGAAATATTAACTGTACTAGAAACTTTAGAAGATTTAATTGAAAGAAGTTCTGGTGTACCCTTTTCAGGCAAGTGCTTGGTTGATAGGGAAGAGGTCTTAGAAATAGTAAAAGAGATGAGACTTAAATTGCCAGATGATATAAAGCAGGCAAAATGGGTTAAGGAAGAGCGACAGAGGATACTATTACAAGCTCAAAAGGAAGCAGACAACATTTTAAAGGATGCTGAAAACAAAATAGCAGCTTTGGTTGATGAGCATGAGATTACTAAAAAAGCTTATGAACAGGCTAATGAGATAGTAGGTAATGCTCAAAAGAATGCTAGAGAGATACGCCTCGGAGCACGCGAATATGCAGATAGTGTTCTTGATAAAGTGGAAGAAATTTTAACAGATGCAACCGAAGTGATTAAAACAAACAGGAAAGAGTTAAAGTAACTTTTTTTTAGAAGTAATGCTTATAAAGCAAGTATATAATAATGATATTATTATGATTACAGCTGATAATACAATGATATTTTGAACTGATATAATACAGATGTTTCCCCATCCCAATGCATACTTTTCTGAGATGTTTGAGAAAACAGTTGATTCAGTCATTAGTGATTTGTTAAATATAGTTATCCCTATGTAAGTATAGACAGCAGATATTATACCTTGTATTGACTTGCCTATTATATAGGGTTTTACACTGATATCGGATGAACTTACAATACTCATTACTTGAGTATGGACTGAAAAGCCTGCCCATCCAATTATAAGGCTGATACTACATAATTTGATTGTTAGATCTGCGGATGCTAAGCTTATTAGGTTAGCACCTGTAGTTATTTCAAATATTCCACAAAGAAGACCTTCTAAAGTTTTAGCTTCTATTCCAAATTTACTTATGAAGTCAGGAGCTAGATTACATGCTCTTCCTATTAATCCACTTGTAATCAAAATATTTATAAAAACAGAAAAAAATATAATAAAGCCACCTATTGTTAAAATGGTATATATAGAATTCTTAATACATTCTCCAAATAGAGTCCATGTATTTATATTTGAATTTCTCATTTTTTTAAGTTCTAAATGCATTTTTTGTGACATCTTCATTTTAGACTTTGCTACTTTACTGCTTTCTTTTTTATAGTATCTAAAAATCAAGCCTACAGTTATACATGCTGCAATATGGCTAATATACAGCAGATAGCCGGCTTTTGGCAGTTGAAACATTCCAACAGCTACTGAACCCATGATAAATAGTGGTCCAGAGTTGTTTGTAAATGTCAGTAGTCTCTCTGCCTCTGTCTTTGAAATAAGTTCTTGTTTTCTCAAATCAGTAGTTATAGTTGCTCCAACAGGATAACCGCTAACTACTCCCATTGCAAGTGCAAATGAGCCACAACCCGGTATATTAAAGAGAGGCCGCATTATTGGCTCTAAAATTATTCCAAAAATATTAATGAATCCTGATTTGCTAAGTAATTGTGAAGCGACAAAAAAGGGAAATAAAGAAGGGAACACTATATTAAGCCAGAGATTAATTCCTTTTGAAGCAGATGCAACAACTGTTTTAGGGTATATAATAAGAGCTGTTATAAATAATAAGCAAAATAAAGGCAGTAAAGATTTTTTTATATAAATCTGCATAGATTTTATGCTAATTATATATGCAGCTGTAGCCATAATAATAAACGAAAGAAAAAGCATTAAAAATATATTCAAATTAATCCTCCAAAAGCCATATAATTATTTGTACATATTCAAATATATACGTTAGCAGGAGGTATTATAACTAATTTGTATTTGTAATCTGGAATCAAATAATAAATAGCACATATGAAAAGTCCCCAGCTCCAGTTATAACTCTGAAACTGAGGACTATCTATTAAAAATTAAGATTAATTTATTAAAATTAAACCTTTTGAGTCCACCCAAAAGTATCTTCTAACTCACCGCTTTGGATGCCTGTAATAGTGTTATAAACCTTTTGTGATACTTCTCCGATTTTGCCATCATTAATTTTGATAACATTGCCATCCCAGCATAATTCTCCAACTGGTGATATTACTGCTGCAGTACCAGTACCAAAAGCTTCTTCTAACTTACCAGCAGCATTAGCATCATAAATTTCTTGAATAGTAATTCTGCGCTCAGTTACAGGAATGCCAGCTTGTTTTAATAGCTCAATAGTTGACATACGAGTTATACCAGGAAGAATTGTACCAGTAAGTTCTGGTGTAACAACCTCTCCATCAATTTTGAAGAATACATTCATTGTTCCAACTTCTTCAATATATTTCTTTTCAACACCATCTAACCACAATACTTGAGTATAGCCTTCTTTTTTTGCCTCAACCTGTGCTTTTAAGCTAGCTGCATAGTTAGCAACTGTCTTTGCTTCTCCAAGACCACCTCTTACGGCACGAACATAGTTGCTTTCTACATAAATCTTTACAGGATTGATACCTTCCTTGTAATAAGCTCCAACAGGTGAAAGTATAATTATAAATTGATATGAATGTGATGGTCTTACACCAAGTGCAGGTTCTGAAGCAAATATAAACGGACGAATATATAAGGATGTGCCTGGAGCACTAGGAATCCAGTCTTCATCAACCTTTACAACCTCTTTTATTGCTTGTACACAGTCATCAACATTGATTTCTGGAATACATAAGAGTCTATTTGAATTGTTTACTCTTTGCATGTTTTTCTCAGGTCTAAAAAGTAAAACTTCTCCATTAGCTGTTCTATATGCTTTTAAACCTTCAAAAATTGCTTGACCATAATGTAAAGCCATTGCAGATGGATCTACTGCTAAAGGAGCATAAGGTACTATTCGAGCATCATGCCAGCCTTGACCTTCATCATAATCCATAATAAACATGTGGTCAGTGAAATGTATACCGAAACCTAAATTATTTTGGTCAGGTTTTTGTTTCGGATTTGTTGTCTTAGTAATAGAAATATTCATTTAAATTACCCCCTTCAAACTTATTAAATATTTTAATTTGATTGATTTTAGATACAATCAATTAATTTTTAAATTATAAACTTTATTATGCTACTTTTAAAAATAAAAGTCTATAGTTTATTGACATTTTAATAGTATGTATGTAAAAAAGTGTTACTATTCGGCCATATAATATAGATTATTAGCTCAGCTTTCCTACATAAAAATCTATTGGTGCGACAGTAACAAGTCGACTTTTTCTTCATACTATAATAATAATACAATTTCGTATTAGTTTTTTACTGTTTTAGCCATGGTAATTTCAGTGGTTTTTTGTATGCTCATGGAGGTTAACTATGATTTATTTAGACAATGCAGCTACATCATTTCCTAAGCCTGAAATCGTATATTCTGAAATGGACAAATGTTTGAGAACATATTGCTCAAACCCTGGAAGAGGCAGTCATGCAATGTCTGTTCAAAGTGCAATGGCGGTTACAAGTGCCCGAGAGCATATTGCTAAGCTTCTGAATATAAAAAACTTTCTTAATATATGTTTTACTAAGAATGCTACAGAGGCATTAAATCTTGCTATATGCGGGTGCCTGTCACGAGGTGATCATGTAATTACAACATGCATGGAGCATAATTCTGTATTAAGACCACTTAAAACATTGGAAAAATATAATGAAATAAAGCTTACAATAATTCGTGGAGATAAGCTTGGTCGAATAGATCCGGCACAGATTAGGAAGAGCATTAACAAAAAAACAAGATTGATTGTTTGTACACTATCATCTAATGTGAATGGAATAATAATGCCTGTTAAAGAGATTGGAGAAATTGCAAGGGAAAATGGAATTTTGTATTTAATTGATGCATCACAAGGTTTAGGTTGTATTAAAATTGATTTGGGTATTCAGTTTGCAAGTATGGTTGCATTTCCAGGACATAAAGGACTGCTGGGTCCACAAGGAACAGGAGGTCTATATGTTGCGTCAGGTATAAAATTAAAACCATTAATGAGTGGAGGAACGGGCAGTAAATCAGGAATTTTATATCAACCTGACATTATGCCGGATATATATGAGAGCGGAACGCTTAACACCCCTGGGATTGCAGGTCTTGGAGCAGGAGTCAAATTTATTGAAGAAATAGGTGAAGATGTTATAAAGTCAAAAAAAAACCTACTAATAAAGAGATTGAGAAGCGGAATAGAACAAAACAGGCTTATAAGGATATATAGCCCAGAGAACGCAGCAGAAAACTCGGGTATAGTTGCATTTAATGTAAAAGACATAGATTCATCAGAAATATGCGAGGCTCTTAATAAAGACTATGAAATTGCATGCAGAGCTGGACTTCATTGTGCACCACTAGCACATAATCACTTTAAAACACAAAATTCTGGTATTGTAAGAATGAGCGTAGGCTATTTTAATTCAATAAATGAAATAGATAAAGCGGTAATAGCAGTAAATAAAATTGCATATGAAAAAGATAGATAAAAATATTATACGGGGAAATTAATTATTTTTTTATGACTGACAAAATGTTGTGAAATATTAATGAAATTAATTATAAAATTAAAAATATTAATAAATGATTAAAAAAAATAAATTAATCTATAGACAGAATTAATTTCCAGGTGTATAATTTACCTATAAAATATTTGGAGGTAATTACAATGAATAATATATTTAAGAAAGTAATAACTATTATCTTACTAGTAATTTTAGGTATAATTGCATTAAGGATAATAGGAGCTGTCATTGGCGTTTTAATACCATTAGCTTTTCTTGCTCTTGTTGGATATATTGTGTTTAGAATAATTAATAAGAGTTATACGCGGAAATTCTAATTATTAGAACTATTAATGTTAAAAGTTTTTCCATAAACAAGAACTTCTTGAGTTGATGAGTAAATGTTATGTTATCGCATAACAGTATAATAAATGCTAAGTACTTAAATGGTATGAAATATTAAGTAATAGCATAAGAAGTATTTTTGGTTAATAATGTAGCGCTTATTATGAATTTAAAATAAGCGCTATTTTACTTTTGCTGAAAAAAGGCTTGCTTTATAAAATATAAAACTTTTTAAACTTACTTTAAAATTTAAGCTATAGCTAAAAGCAATGGGCTTTTTTGCCGATATATATATTAGCAAGGTACTTCTAGTTTAATAGTTGAACAAAGGGGGTGCTCTTTATGGATATAACTAGAGTAGCTGCTATTTCACCTATAACACGAGTAAATGCTTTTAAACGAAATGAAACAAGAGCCAATGACAAGAAAAGAGAGGAGGAGAAAAAGAGCAAGGAATTTGAAAAAGCACTAAAGTTAAAGCAGTAATACGGATTCTTGATTTAGTACTACTTTGGTAAACCGAAGCTTTGAACAAAAAACGAAAGTAAAACTGAAAGAGGTAAATATTAATGCAAAATGAAAAAAATAATAGAGTTAACTAAAAGCCATAAAGTAGATAGATATTCTGCTTTGTGGCTTTTTTTAGATAAAAACAAAAAGATAGTTTACTTAACAAGATGACTACTGTGTTTGTGATGGTACAAATTCAAATATTTTGAAAAATATTGATATTTGTACATATTTATCATATAATTAAATTAAGCTATTTTCATTTGTAGTAACTTTGTTTAATGGAATACTTCGATTAAATGTTTTTATTTTAGATAGTATGGAAATGCGCTTTATTAATTTCATATCAAAGAAATATATCAAACCGAAAACTAAATCTTTAAAATCTTAATTAAATAATAAGTAATATACCAACTAGTTAAAGTTAGTTGGTTTTAAAAATAAAAATTATTATTCAGCATGCAAAAGTTTGCACAACAAATAAACTCAATAAAGAGCTGAACCTTGATAGATTAATAGTGTTTAACTTTAATTTTTCATCAACATATTAACTCTTACAGAGGCAAGAGCAGTTGTATAAAGTACCCAGGGTTCGATGTTGGAACTGTATTTTTACATTTTGCTTTCTGTACCTTGAAATTTCCCTAATATAATTTTTTGGGAGATAAAGTTCAAAGAAATTAAAAAAATAGAAGGAGGTACCTAGCACATTACATTTTATCAATGGACTGCACATTTACTTGATGTTTTTGTGTAAAATGCTAGGAAAATACTATGCGAAAAAAAATGTTAGCTTTAGCACTATCATCAATTATTACTATTCAATCAATATGTACATTAGGAATGGATTGCAATGTTTTTGCGTCAGAAATAGAAAATACAGCAAATACTGAACTAGTTGGAGATTTAAATGGAGACAAAGGTGTGGATTCTATAGACTTTGCTCTATTAAAAAGTTATTTGCTTGGAATTGTTAAAGAACTGCCAGTTAGCGATTATTTAGTTATTGGTGATTTAAACTGTGATAGTAGTATTAATGCAATAGATTTGGCAATAATGAAAATGTATTTACTTGGAACAGTAGATGTTCTGCCTATTACAAAAAATAACCAAACGCTTTTTATTAACGAAGTAATGGCTGCTAATACAAACACTTTAAGAGATGGAGATGTTGATGATGTTGATTCAGGCAGTCTTGGAGGAGCATATTCTGATTGGATAGAACTTTACAACTCAAGTTCAAAGGCTATTGATTTAAGCGGATATACTCTGTCTGATTCAAATAGTTCATGGGAATTTCCTACGGGAGTTGTTCCAGCAAATGGACATCTACTTGTTTGGGCATCTGATAAGAATAAGGTTGCAAAAGATGGTCAGCTACATACTAATTTTAAATTGAGCTCTTCAGGAGAACCAATAACTCTAAAAACGCCTAACGGCTCTATCGAAGATTCTGTAGCATTTACTGCATTGAAGGATGATCAGTCGTATGGACGTAAGACTGACTCTTCTTCTGAATGGGTAGTATTTTCCAAACCTACGCCTTCAAATCAGAATGTTTACTCAGCAGAAACAATAGTTGTAAAAGACCCTGTATTTTCGCAGAAAGCAGGATTCTACACTTCTCAATTTAATCTTCAAATTACAACAGATGAGGCAGACACAAAGATTTATTATACACTAAATGGTTCGGATCCTGTACCAGGTGCTGAAGGAACGTTTGAATACACAGATCCAATATTGGTTAAGAGCAGGGCAGGAGATCCAAATATTCTTTCTATGATATCTGATATAACAAATGATCCATGGACTGAATGGCAGCCACCTAGAGGTGAGATTTTTAAGTGTACAACTATAAAAGCAGTTGCAATCAGAAATGGCAGTAATATAAGTAGGATAGTCACAAATTCATATTTTGTAGATAAGGATATAAAAACTAGATATAATTTGCCTGTTATATCTTTGGTGACGGATCAAGACAATTTTTTTGATGAAGAAATAGGATTATATGTTAATGAGAACTATGAAAAAACAGGTGAAGAATGGGAAAGACCAGTACATATTGAGTTTTTTGAAAAGGATGGAACACTTGGATTTTCCCAGTATATCGGTTTACGCATAAACGGAGGCTGGTCAAGAAAAAATGTTCAGAAATCCTTTAGACTTTATGCAGATCATGGTTATGACGATAATGACAAATTCGAATACGAAGTGTTTCCTGGTTTGAAAAAGAAGGCAAGCGGCAAGAAACTGGATAAATTTGATACATTGATTTTAAGAAATGCAGGTAACGACGGTACTTGGACAGGTACGATGTTTAGAGATATTTTAACCCAAGGACTTGTATCACATTTAAATACAGATACTACAGCTTACAGACAATCGGTGGTGTTCTTAGATGGTGAATTCTGGGGCATATACAACATAAGGGAGCGTTATGACAGTGATTATCTGAAATCACACTATAATCTTGATAAGGATAAGGTTGTTATGTTTGATGTATATGATAACCTTGATGTACTTGAAGGGGAGAAAAGCGATCGTCCGCTATATCAAGATGATGTTATTAAGTATTTGGAAAATAATGATATAACAGATACTGATGTATATAATTATATTAAAACAAAAATAGATATTGAAAACTATATTATCTATAATGTTACTAATATAATCTGTGGTAATACAGACTGGCCAGGAAACAATGTAACTATATGGAAATATAAGACTGAGGATGGTAACTATCATCCAGAGGCACCAAAGGGACAGGATGGAAGATGGAGATGGCTACTTAGGGACACTGATTTTGGTTTTGGATTCCAAGAACAAAGCCCATCTTTTGACTCCATAAGATATGCCACAACTGATGATAAATTATCAGGAACTATCGTTGACCAAAATTATTCGTGGGCTGTATTTTTACTTAAAACTTTAATTAAAAATCCTGAGTTTAGAAATCAATTTATAAATTGTTTTGCAGATCAACTCAATACAACCTTTGATTCTACAAGAGTAAATGAAAGAATAGATGAATTAAAGACAGTAATTGAAACTGCAATGCCTGAAGAAAGTGACAGGTGGAGAGCTATCAATATAGTAAGCGAGTATGAGGGTGATCCTATCTGGGATGTTAATATTCAGACTACCAAGGACTATGCTAATCAGAGACCTGCCTATATCAGACAATATGTTGTGAATAAATTCCAGAGCGAAGGAGTTACAGGAACGTCAGAAATCAATATAAAAACCAATCCAACAGAAGGGTATGTTAAGGTAAACACAACAGATATTAAAGCTACAACGCCTGGAATTGTAAATCCATCCGATTGGACAGGACTTTACTTCAAGGGTGTTCCGGTAACATTAACAGCATTAGCAGAGAAGGGTTACATTTTTGACCATTGGGAAGGTATAGCAGAAGTTACAGCGGCTTCAGAGAGCATTACATTTAATCCTGAAGAAAATATAAGTATTACACCAGTCTTTATTAAGGTTGAAGACTAGGCAATCTTGCATCTTCAATCAGGATGGGTAAGCTGTAGAGGGGATTTAAATATTGAATGAAAACAGGGTATTAATATGTATTGATATGTTACACCTTGAAAAACAGTTTTTATTAACTGTCAACCACAAGGGAGACTATCGGGTATATATTAATACCTTGTTTTTGTGTCTACCCAATTAGTACTATCATATTGATTCACATAACATAATTGTTTATTGTATTTGTTATGATATTTCTACAACATATTACAAAATATTGATAATAGACCCTTTTTGGTATATAATAAAAATATTGGTAGTTCTCAATTTTACATCATATTACATTCTCAGACTCAAATAGCTCAAATGTTAAGTGAAAGATTGCTTTTTACTGCAGTGGGAAAGGCTACGCTAACAGAAAAGGGTCCATAAATACTTTTGTAAGGTTGAGTATATTATTAATAGTAAATCAATACAGGAAATCTCAAAATGCGGAATTTGGGGGATTTTAGGTGCTTGGGGAAGCGCAAAGAGTTAAAAAAATTATTAAGGGGATATGTTTATGAAGAAAAAATTGTTAGTCATAGCACTATCATCAATTATTACTATTCAATCAACATTTATAATGGGAATGGATTGTAATGTATTTGCAGCAGAAATTGGAAATACAGCAGCAACTACTACTAAACTAATTGGAGACGTAAATGGAGACACTAGTGTTGATGCAATAGACTTTGCATTGTTAAAAAGTTATTTACTTGAAGTAATTAAAGAGTTACCAGTTAGTGATTATTTAGTGATTGGTGATTTAAACTGTGATGGTAGTATTAATGCAATTGATTTGGCATTAATGAAAAAGTATTTACTTGGGAGTATTGATAAATTGCCTGTGGTAGAAGATCAACAAACAACGCTTTTTATTAACGAAATAATGGCTGCTAATACAAAAACTTTAAGAGATGGGGATGTTGATGATGCTGATTCAGGCAATCTTGGAGGAGCATATTCTGATTGGATAGAGCTTTATAATCCTGGTACTCAAGCGGTTGATTTGAGCAATTATACGCTATCAGATTCTTCGGCTACTTGGAATTTCCCAAATGTAGTTATTCCAGCAAATGGACATTTGCTTGTTTGGGCATCGGACAAAAATAAGGTTGCAAAAGATGGTCAGCTACATACTAATTTTAAATTGAGCTCATCAGGAGAAACATTGACTCTAAAAACGCCTAGCGGTTCTATCGTTGATTCTGTAACATTCACTGCATTGAAGGATGACGAGTCATATGGACGTAAGACTGACTCTTCTTCAGAATGGGTAGTATTTTCTAAACCTACACCTTCAAATCAGAATGTTTACTCAGCAGAAACAGTAGCTGTAAAAGACCCTGTATTTTCACAAAAAGCAGGATTCTATACTTCTCAATTTAATCTTCAACTTACAACAGATGAGGCAGACACAAAGATTTATTATACACTAAATGGTTCAGATCCCGTTCCTGGCGCTTCTGGAACATTTGAATATACAAATCCAATATTGGTTAAGAGCAGGGTAGGAGATCCAAATGTCCTTTCAAAGATATCAAATATTACCGGTGACATGTGGTCTTCTTGGAAGGGGCCTAAAGGAGAAGTATTTAAATGTACTACATTAAAGGCAGTTGCAATTAATAATGGTGGCAAAAAGAGTAAAATTATAACTAATTCATATTTTGTAGATAATAATATGACAAGCAGATACAACTTACCTGTTATATCTTTAGTTACAGACCAAGCCAATTTCTTTGATAATACAAAAGGAATATATGTTAATGGAAACTCTGAAAAGAGGGGCGAAGAGTGGGAAAGACCTGTACATATTGAGTTTTTTGAAAAGGATGGAACGCTTGCATTTTCACAGTACAGCGGTATACGTATAAATGGAGGTTATACAAGAAAGAGTGCTCAGAAATCCTTTAGACTTTACGCTGGTCATGATTATGATGATGTAGATACATATAAATATGAAATATTCCCAGGTTTGAAAAAGAAGGCAAATGGAAAGAAGTTAGATAAATTTGAAACATTAATTTTGAGAAATTCCGGAAATGATAATTCAGGAACGATGTTCAAAGATGCTTTAATACAGGGTTTAGTATCACATCTAAATATAGATACTATGGCATATAGACCATCAGTAGTGTTCTTGGATGGTGAATTTTGGGGCATTTACAACATAAGGGAACGCTATGACAATAAATTTCTCAAATCTCACTATAATCTTGATAAGGATAAAGTTGTTATGCTAGATGTATTACAGACACCTACAGTTTCAGAAGGGGAGGCTGACGACTACAAGCTATATCAAGATGATGTTATAAATTATCTGAAAAGCAATAGCATTAAAAATGCTGGAGTATATGAGTATATTAAAACAAAGATAGATATTGAAAACTACATTAATTATAATGTAACTGAGATTTACTGCGGTAATACAGATTGGCCGGGTAATAATATGGCTATTTGGAAGTACAAGACTGATGATGGAAATTATCATCCAGAGGCTTCATATGGACAAGATGGAAGATGGAGATGGCTACTTAAGGACACTGACTTTGGCTTTGGATACCAAAATCAAAGTCCATCATTTGACTCCATAAAATATGCTACTTCAGAGGAACGCGTAGCAGGGGCTGCTCTTAATTCAAATAGTTCATGGGCTGTATTCCTGTTAAAAACTCTAATACAAAATACTGAGTTTAGAAATCAGTTTATAAATTCTTTTGCAGACCAACTCAATACATCCTTTATTCCTGCAAGAGTTAGTAAAAAAATAGATGAACTACAGGCAGGAATTGAGGTGGCAATGCCTGAACAATGTGACAGATGGCAAGCTATAAGTATGACAAGTAATAACCAGCCTACAAATCCGTTTGGATTTCCAGGTATGGGTGGTTCTTCTTGGTATGATAATATTAAAGTTGTCAAGGACTATACGGAACAAAGACCTTCCTATATGAGACAATATATAGTAAATAAATTCAAGAGTGAAGGAGTAACGGGAACAGCGGAAATAAATGTGAAATCCAATAATACAGAAGGTTACGTAAAGATTAATACAATTGATATAAAAGCTACAACTCCTGGAATTACAAATTCATCCGATTGGACTGGAATTTACTTTAACGGTGTACCTGTTACATTAAAAGCTGTACCAAATCAAGGCTACAAATTTGACCATTGGGAAGGAGTATCAGGTGTAACAACTACATCTGAAAGCATAACATTCAATCCTAGTGGAAAAGTAAGTATTACACCTGTCTTTATAAAGGTTGGATGATAGGTTAAATTGTGTCCTACAATTAGGTTAGCTGTAGGGGAAGAATCAATTTTTAAATAATAATGGTGTATACAAAGAAAATAAAGGAAAATTGATAAATTAAAAAAACTATATTTGCCAAACTCCCCCCAATAAGTTAGATTTTTGATTTAACTTATTGGGGGGAGTTTTTTTTTGGATGGTTTTAATAGGCGTATCATTAGCATCGTTTGTTTTGTGTATATTTTTTGTTTTTGTGTTGTATAATTGGGCATTTAGATGAATTATTTTGGAAAATATATAATAATAATTTAAAAAAATGTCGACAGAGTTAAAATAAGGTAGTATAATAAGATAAAAGTAAAAAGTTGATGGTGGTGAAAATATGTTAGCCAATATTACCAAGAAAATAACTGATCAAATCGTGTTAAATGTTCCGGGCACTACAGAAGAAAAAGCAGAACAACTCAACTATGGACTGTATATAGCTTTTACAGATATTTTGAAACTTATTGCTGTATTATCGGTAGCCTTTGTATTAGGTCAGTTTAAATTCGCTTTATTGGCTGTTGTGGTTTTTGCTGTTAACAAATCATATTTTGGAGGAGTTCATGCTAAAACACAGCTTGGATGCGTAATTACTCATTTTATACTTATATTTAGTTCTATTTATTTATCACAAGCAATTAATATTAGATATTTTAATGTTATTTTGTTTATTGTTTCAGGAATTCTTGTGGTTTTGTATGCTCCAGCAGATTTAGTATCAAAACCTATAATTACTTTAATTTCAGCTATTAATATAACTCCGATGATGTACCGTATTACTAAAAATCAAAAAGGCGGAATATGTTAATATACCGTTTGTAATATTATTCTTATAACGAGGTCAGAAAATGTCCCCAACATCTATAAGTGGCGGGTGCCGCTTTGGTTTTTATAAAACTATCAAAAAAGTGGGAGGTAGAAAAAATGAATAAACGTATAAAATTAATTGTTCTAACAGTTCTAAGTGTTATCGGAATGCTTGCAGCTACTTCTTCAGCTTCAGGATGTTGGGTGTTTATGTTATATCAGCCTGAATGTCCTAAGTCCCTATTAAAATGAGTATAAAAGTAAAAAAAGGCTTTAAGCCTTTTTTTTGTGTGCTGAGTTTATTTTAATATAATAAACATATCTTTATGCACGAAAGAATACAATTAAGAACTGATTTGTATTTTCGCTTAGTTGTTATTAATTAAATGGTTTATAACAGGTGAGTTTGATATTTTATTTGTAATATTAATAGAGGAGTTCCAGAACTTGTCGACAGAGGAAGAACAAAGTAATATAATAAAGATAAATTAAGACGTCAGAGGTGGGCAAAAATATGATAGCCAATATTACAAAGAAAATAACTAACCAGATTCTGCTAAATGTTCCGGACACTACAGAAGAAAAGGCAGAACAACTCAACTATGGACTGTATATAGCTTTTACAGATATTTTAAAACTTGTTGCTGTATTATCAGTAGCCTTTGTATTAGGTCAGTTTAAATTCGCTTTATTGGCTGTTGTAGTTTTTGCTGTTAACAAATCATATTTTGGAGGAGTTCATGCTAAAACACAGCTTGGATGCGTAATTACGCATTTTATACTTATATTTAGTTCTGTTTATTTATCACAAGCAATTAATATTAGATATTTTAATGTTGGTTTGTTTATTGTTGCAGGAACTCTTGTGGCTTTGTATGCTCCAGCAGATTTAGTATCAAAACCTATAATTACTTTAAAGAGAAAAAAGGAATTAAGAATTAAAAGTATCATATTATTAGTGATGTGTTTTATCGCTACATTTATTGTTCCTGTAGTTTGCGCAAATATTATTTCTATTATTACGTTAATTTCAGCTATTAACTTAACTCCAATAATTTATCGTATTACAGAAAACAAAAAGGGTGGAATATGTTAATATGCTGTTTGTAATATCATTATTGTAACGAGGCAAGAAAATGTCCCCAACTTCTATAAGTGGCTAGTACCAGTTTGGTTTTTATAAAACTATCAAAAAAGTGGGAGGTAGAAAAAATGAATAAACGTATAAAATTAATTGTTCTAACAGTCCTAAGTGCTATCGGAATGTTTGCAGCTACTTCATCAGCTTCAGCATGTTGGTTATGGGCGTTTTATCAGCCGGAATGCCCTAAGTCCCTATTAAAATGAGTATAAAAATAAAAAAGGCTTTTAATTTTAAGCCTTTTTTATTTTTATCTCTTGATTGAATTGCATAACAGATTCATCAAAGGTCATAATATTGAAAACCGCCTTGTACTTTTTTAATATTTTTTCTGCAATTGCTAATCCATTTCCTCTATTTTCTCCTTTAGTTGAATAACCATTTTGTTTTAACATTCCCATAACAGGCATTTCATCACAACTATTTGTAATCTTAATATCTATACTATCTACATATTCAATTACAGACATGTTAATATTCTTTTTAGTACTTAATTCAGCAGCTTCAATAGCATTGTCAAGGTAGATTCCTATTATTTCACACAGTTCATAGACTTTGATGTGAGGTATAGAGCCAATCGTGCCTGCTGTATTCAAAGTAAATTCAACACCTTGTCTTTTTGCTTTTTCTATTTTTGTAGAAATTATAGCAAATAGAGCTACATTTCCTATACTGAAAATGGAAGTGTTTATGTTATAGCTTGGATCGTTTTGTATTTCAGTTATGTATTCATACGCTTCAGCATTTTTATTGTTTTTAATCATAAATTCAAGAACTGATAAATGATTGGCTTGGTCGTGCTTAAATCTACGCATATCCTGCAATGTACTGCTTAGCGAAATATTATAAAATTGTTGCTGCCTTAATTCTTCAGTTTGTTTCTCATGTTTTAAATATTTATTAATGTAAATTAATGTCGCAACAAGAAATACTAACGATGATATAAGTGCTATTGCTATCGAATTTACATAAAAATTATCTAAATAATTAACGCTATTATTTATCACCATGACAAAAATAGTTAAGCCTAAAAGTATAGAAACTGGTTTTAGATTTTTTATTTTGTTAATTTTTGCAATTAACTTTGTTAATAAGATAATTAAAAATTCAACTATGAATATACATATATTTACACTCAGATACAACAGAGGGTCTTTACTTACTGTGATATAAATTAATTCAAATCCAAATAAAGAAAATATTAGTGGTATAAGAAAATTACCAATTCCAATTGCAATCGTAATTACGAAAAATGAAAGTACCGTTTTACCCCAATCTATTTTAAGCATAACCTTTATTGCTTGAATGCTAAGTATTATGATTAAAACAGGTTTTATTAATTGAAATTCATTGTTATCTTTTGCGATTTGAGTCCATAAAGTTGAAACAATTCCATTTAAAGAGCCAAATACACCTAAAAACAATACTATACGCACTTTTGGCCTAGCTATCCCGAAATTAAATTTTAGAAACAAATAAATAAGTAGAGCAGACAAAAAAGAAAAGAGAGTATTAATTGCTAAATACCATATACTCATATAATTTCCTGCCCTTCTTTATAAAAATCGGCATAATACTTTGGACCTATATCGCAGTTTGTACCGTTTTTTAGTAAGATATTTTTGTGTTTTAAATCAATTTTATAGATTTTTTGAGAGTTAACAAAGATTGATCTATGACAACGCTTAAATCTAGCATCATTTATTCTATTTACTATTTCTTCTATACCTTCCCATGTAACGTAATCACCTTTTTCAGAGTGTACTACTGTTCTGGATTTTTCACGTTCGATATTATTTATATCCGCAATAGGAATGAAATATATATCTGAGTTGCATTTGATTTTTATGTAAGGTTGATTTTGAGCTTCTTTTTCATGAGCAAGCTTAATTAATGTTGTTTCTAGCTCCTCCAGACCCGGTTTATAAATAAACTGATAGGCTTTAACTTCAAAGGCTTGTTTAATAAAATCCAAACATTTTGTAACAAAAATTATCTCAATTTCGTAGTTGCCGGCTCTTATTTTTTGCGCTACATGCATACCATTTACATCGTCTGATAAGCTTATATCAATTACACATACGTTTATTTTGTTATTATTTATTTCTTCCATAAGCTCAAAATAACTTGATGTAACTAAGACTAAATCTCCATTTAGCTTATGCTTGTCAATCCAATTAGGAATATTTATTGAATACCTTTCTAGTGTTAAAGGATCATCGTCCAGCACTGCTATTTTTAACATGTAACTACCTCCATTAGCTATTTGCATTTATCGAGATAGTTATATAATATATATTCCTTTTAAATAATGCAAAACGCTAATTGTATAAATAGGGACAATTAGCACGTATTATCATTACTTATTTTCCGGTTTCTAGAAATTTTGTTGAATAAATAGGGCTTTTTGTTAAATAATTGTAGACGTGACAATTAACACAATAGTATACTTAATGTATTAATTAGTCGTATTCCCTACGTCTTAGGAGGTGTGTTATTGTTATGTCATTTAAGTGATACATATATTTTTACAATATGATTTTTTAGATGTAATTCATATTTATAATTATTTTTGTTGAACAAATAAGGCGTTTTGTTAAATGAATTAAGTTTTTAATGATAAAAGAAGTCTTGACATTACTTGGTTAAGTTAGTAATGTTAAAAAAATAAAGTAGCTGCCACCGTCCAAAGTCACAGACTACTTTATTGCCTAAGAAGTTACCTTCTTTGAAAACTATCATATCATGGTAGGTAACTTCTTTCAATAAAAATTTGAAAGGAGTATTTCGTATGTTTGCAGTTATTGCAGGAAAATATATACCATCAAAACAGATAACAGCTTTAAAATGGGCGTTAAGCAATGACACTAATACAAAGGATAGAACTGAAGGGAGTAATTCATATGCTAATGATAAAACCATCAAATAACGAAGTTATTACACGTTCTCATAATAGATATTTTTTTGAAGCTCTACGTGAGTTCGGAAAAAAGAAAAATTGTATGCAATTATTAGAAATTACCTCTATGGCTATGGGAAAGGGAGAAAAGATAGCAATAGAAGCAGTGTTAGAATTATTTGATTCATTGCAGGAAATTGATAACCAGAAATATAATATATATAATGCATTTAAACAAAAAGCTGAAGAAGCAACTGAAAAATTCTTTGTTGAATATAAGGATGAAATTCAAAAATTACCACATACATATACAAATCGAAGAAAACAAGATTTAAGGCGTATGGTTAATAAGTCTATTTATAATGGTATGTTATTTGGATTTAAAAAAATAACAAAGCTATTAATGAATCAGTGTCCAGTGATTGACAAAAATAGGTATATATCTAAAACAGAGATGTAAATCAAAACAATATTAGTGAAGAGGTGATTATAAAGATGGAAATTGCTATTTTAATAAATGAATTTCCACCAAATGTCCGCAGTAGGATCGGCAGATATGCCGAGATGGGTATTAATTATATTAATAAAGTTGAAAATACTAGTATAAGTGTTTTTACAACTAATACAGGATATTTTCCGCAACATCAGGACGTAAATGGTATTATGGTTTACAGGCCAATGAATTTATTTCAAAAGCTTGTAATGAAAATTAGAGAAAAGGTAAACTCATCCTTTCTAAGTCGTCTATTTTTATTTATAAGTGTTTTTATAAACAATTTTCAGTTCTATAAACTTATAAAAAAACGTCATAAAGTAAAAGCGTTTGATGTAATAGTAATTCATAGCTTGGTTTTTAGCATTTCAGGTTTCTTATGTGCACGTAGACTTGGTATTCCAGTTGTTTTTCATAAGCATAAAGGAGAATTTGCCAGAATGCCTGACTGGTGGAGGCGTGATCCTTTAAAACTAATGGAACTTACCGAAAGTGCTATGGAAAAGCTGTCTGCAAAGATAATTGTACTTACTGAGGAGATGTACGCAGAAAATTTAGGGTACGGAATAAGTCCTAAAAAGCTAGAGATAATATCTAATGGATGTGAAGTTGAACTATTCCAGGAAGTCGATATGAATAGCTCTTGCGCTAAAGAAAAATTGTCTCTTCTAAAAAAAGAACTTGAAATAGGTGATTATACAAAAGTAATTCTTTATGTAGGAGAACTTACAGAGGACAAGGGTGTTTTCAACCTTATAACGGCAGCCCGAGTACTGGTTAACAACGGATATAAGTTTAAGCTCATTTTAGTAGGTTCGGGAAAAAATTATAAGGTTTGCTCATTAATTAATAGTTATGGATTGCAACAAGAAGTTCATGCATATTATGAAACACTTGATACAAAAAGTCTTTTATATCATTATGCAATAGCTGATGTTTGCATTTTTCCCTCAATTACTAAAGAACCCTTTGGTATGACTGTAACTGAGGCAATGTCGCTTGGTAAACTTGTAATTTTGGGATATGGATATTCTAAATTATTTGCAGAATACCGAAATAAGCCTTGTACATTTTATGTTGATGGCAATCAGCCTGGAGAAATTGCTGCAAAGCTTGTATATGTAATAGATAATAAGGATGGATTTCAAGGAGTTGCGCAAAATGGACAATGCTATATAGAAGATTGCTTTAAATGGGAAACAGCAGCCCAAAAAACCGTAGTTGCCTATAACGAAGCAATTTCCCAAAATGAGAAATTAAGGGTTGCAAATTAATAGCCTTGTGATAAAGCTTATAACAGCATAACAAAACCCTCTATGATGTTATGATATGCTCCCTTTTATGTAGATAGTTAACATAATAAGACTGTTTATATAGGAGGGAGCACTTTTTATATAAACGCTTTGAGGGTTTTGTTAATGAAATTATGTGATTTTGGTTTTGTGTATAATGAGCATGGTAGTAAATACCATGCTTTCTTTATCAAAGGATGTTGAGCTTAATATATTTTTATAAGAGCTAAGTATTTTATTTGCTATCAAAAGTCCATTTCCACGATCTTCCCCTTTGATTGAGTTCTTAAGATCAGGAACTCCAGTACATTCGTTGTCTATTCTGATTGTAATATTTTCATCATTGTTTGCAACCTGCATTTCAATTTTTAATTTTTTGTCTTTTGAAACTTCTTCTATAGCATTGTCAAGATAAATACCGATAACTTCGCATAAGTCTGTAATTCTAATATTGGGAATTGAATCTAATACATCAAAAACCTTTAGATCAAACTGTATACCATTACTTTTAGCGAAATTTACTTTAGTTGAAATAATGCCAAAAAGTCCTGCGTTTTTAATATCATATATTGCCGTATTACCGATAGTTTGATTAGTATTTAATATTTCTTTTAAATATGCTTCAGCAGCATCATATTTTTTCATTTGATGCATTGCGTATAAAACAGACAGGTGGTTTGCTTGGTCATGCTTTATACGTTTTAATTCTTGAACTGTATTAGCCAGAGATTCGTTATAAAATTTTTGCTGATGCTGTTCCTCCTGCTGTATTTCATATTTATGATATATTCTAATATACCAAACTGAAGAAATAAAGTATATGAGAACAGATACAAGTACAAGTACAATTGAAATTAGTTCAAGTTGAACAACATAATATACTGTAGTCAAAGACGCCATTAATACAAATGCGATTAATAATAAAAACAAAACTGGAGTAAGGTTTTTTATATTTTTAACCATTTTGGCTACTGGAGTTACTTTTACGAGTATAAAGGTAATTGAATTAATAATTATATTTGCAATCAAGTAAAGGAAAAGATTATTTCTTGCCACATCCATTATTGCATCAATGCCAAAGAGGTAGAAAACAAGAGGTGCCGTAAAACTACCAATTCCTGTGAAAATTAATATGATTACAAATGATAAAAGTGATTTAATCCATTCAACTCGTAATAGATATCTAATTATTAATATACTCAATGACATTAGCACAAGCGGGCGTAAAAATTGTAAATCAGTAGGTATCGGAAGTACGCTTGCCATTAGAGTGGAAAGCACTCCGTTAAGTATCCCATATAAAGTAGTAAATAAAATAAAGTGATTTTGTATTATTTGAATTTTAAAAGTATCTTTTAAAAATATGTAAGTCAAGTAGGCGGTAAACATTGCACCGACTGTATTAATAAACATTTGACCAGCTATTATAAACACTAAAGCTCCTCCATGCCTTAAATTTAATAAAATTTAGGTTCTATTTTAAATAATAATATGTTTGTAGTATATTTTAAGTTCATGTTTGCTTTCGGGACTAGATCTCCAACAAAATTATTATACAATGCTTTGTTGCTTTAGATTAGTAAATCCAACAATTAATTAAATATAATGTTATTATACAACCAAATGTTGGGTAAATAAACAAATATTTTATTTGCTTTCGTTTTTGTTAATTTATTCAATTACTTATGGTGAGGAGCTATCGGTAAATCATAAACAATTAGTAAATTTAAATAGTAAATAGAGATGCTTGAAATGACAAAGAAAGAAGTACTTGATAGATTATTGAAATTTTGATAAAAATTAAGAAAAGAAGCGACTTCATAAATTTCTGAAAGCCGCTTCTTCTCTTGGTCGGAATGACACGATTTGAACGTGCGACCCCTTGCACCCCAAGCAAGTACTCTAGCCAAACTGAGCTACATCCCGATGATATAAAATTATAAACCGCTATTACGGAAATTAGTATAACACATTAGTTTTTTTATGTAAATATTTTGGAATTAAAATGTTTTAAAAGTTTTTTAGAGTTGAATGAAAAGTTAAATTCATAGCCTTCGTGACGATAGAATACCGTTTTTAGGCGAATTATGCCTTTAGCACAGTTTGGGCTTGAATTTGTTTAATGACTTCTATAAAGTTTTAGCCGATAGTAATACTTCCTTTATATCTACAAAATTTTCATATATAAATATTATTAAAATCCTTCAAAACACTATAATTGACCGTTGTTTGATTATGGTGTATCATTATATTGGGAAATATTAATAATGAGAGTTATAAAGTATAAAATTACAACAAAATCCTAAATAAAATGCATTAATTTACAAAAAACTTATGATTAAGCTACGCAAATTACTACATAAATAGCCACATAAATAACTATAAGGAAACTACGAAACAACCATATAAATACAAAAGAAATTATAAAATACTAAAGAGTAAATAAAACACTAAAACTATAAAAGAATCATAATAAATACAAAAGCTAATAACTACAAAAGAACTTCAAAAATACAAAAGAAAATAAATATAGGAAAAATATATAGTTAATGATAGACAAAAGAGAAAGAAAACCTAGGGGAATTATACAATCAAAGATAGACACAAGAAAAAAGTAAACCTTGGGAATTTTACAATCAAAGTTGGGTACAAAAGAACAAAAAAAAATATATTAAGTGGGGGAGATAATATGCTAAAAAAGGTAATTGCAATTCTTTTGAGTTTGCAAATTGGATTGTGTTTTATGCCACCGCAACAATCCGCAATGGCAGTAACTCAACAACGTCAGATGGAGGACTTAGACCGAGGCGTTGTCGCTGTAAAAGTTAATAATGGTGTATTTGTAAGTTGGAGAATGTTTGGTACAGAGTCTGAGAGTGTTGCATACAATCTGTATCGTAACGGAACAAAAGTCAACTCTTCACCAATTACAAGCAGTACAAACTATCTTGATGAAAGTGGTAATACCAGTTCAACCTATACGGTTAAAGCTATTCTTGATAGTAAAGAACAAGCCGCATCAAAGGCTGCAAATGTATGGGGACAGAATTACCTGCAGGTTCCTATTTCAGCACCAAGCAGCGGATACATGGCAGGAGATTTAAGTACAGGTGATTTAGATGGAGATGGAGAGTATGACATTGTAGTTAAATGGGAAAAGGCAACAAATGATAATGCAAATGCAGGTGTTACTGACCCTGTTTATCTTGAAGGATATAAGCTAAATGGTAATAAATTATGGACAATAAACTTAGGGAAAAATATTCGCGGAGGCGCACATTATACTCAGGTAATGGTATATGATCTTGATGGTAACGGTAAGGCAGAGGTTGCTTGTAAAACCGCAGATGGCACAAGGGATGGAAAAGGTACATTTATAGGTAACCCAAATGCAAATTATGTGGATGAAAATGGATACATATTATCAGGACCAGAGTATCTAACAGTATTTAGTGGAGAAACAGGTGCAGCTATTTCAACTGTAAACTATGTTCCTGAAAGGGGTACTGTTTCAAGCTGGGGAGATAACTATGGAAATCGTGTGGACAGATTTAGAGCATGTATAGCCTACCTTGACGGAGTACATCCAAGTCTTGTAATGATGCGTGGATATTACACAAGAATGGTAGCGGCAGCATATGATTTTAAAGATGGAAAGCTTGTTCAAAGATGGGTATTTGACAGTAATGCCAGTGGTAATTCAGCATGGGCAGGACAAGGCAATCACAATCTCAGTGTAGGTGATGTTGACAATGATGGTTGTGATGAAATATTAAATGGTACCTCTGCTATTGATCATAATGGTAAAGGTTTATGGGTAACTGGATTAGGGCATGGAGATGCAATGCATTTTGGTGATCTTGATCCAAATAGAGAAGGTTTGGAAGTGTGGACAGCCCTTGAAGGTTCAAAGGGAGCTGTTTTATTAGATGCAAAAACAGGAAAACAGATATTTAGATACACATATACAAAAGATTGTGGAAGAGCTTTGTCAGCTGATATAGTTGCGTCTTCTCCAGGTGAAGAAATGTGGGCATCAGGTTCAGTATTATATGGTGCTACAGGAAATAATGTTGGCACTAATCCTGGCCCAACAAATTTCGCAATATGGTGGGATGGAGATGAACTCCGTGAGCTTTTAGACGGTACTACAATATCAAAGTTTAATGGCGGAACATTGCTATCAGCTACTGGATGTGTTTCATTAAATGGTACAAAAGCCACTCCAGGTTTACAAGCAGACATATTAGGTGACTGGAGAGAAGAAGTAATCTTCCCGACATCAGACAATACTGCTTTACGTATCTACACAACTACAAGTATTACAAACCGCAGAATTTATACATTGATGCATGATCCAATTTATAGATTGGGTGTAGCATGGCAAAATACTGCATATAACCAACCACCTCACACAGGATTTTTCCTTGGCAGTGGAATGAATAAGGCACCAACACCAAATATATATACTCCTAACAATGTTGTGATCATAGATAAACCTGTTAAAGGTGATATAAATAGTGATGGCAACATAGATGCCATAGATTTTGCAATTCTAAAAATGTACCTGCTAGATTCTACTGTAAGCATAACGATAGAAAATTCAGATTTAAATTCAGATGGTGAAATTAATGCAATTGATTTTGCTTTAATGAAAAAATATCTGTTGGGAGCTATTACTAGTTTTCCAGAACCTGAAGTAATTGTAACACCTTCAACAGTATTTCAGGCCGAAGATGCTTATATTTTTAACGGTGTAAAAGAGACAATCAATAGTGGTTATACAGGAGAAGGCTATGCAAACTATAACAATGACACAACCAGCTATGTTGAATGGAATGTAAAAGTAGAAAAAGAAGGCGTTCAAACACTTAAGTTTAGATATGCAAATGGTACTACTGATAATAGACCTATGGAAATTAAAATCAACGGAAATACAGTAAGTAGCAGTCTGAACTTTGTTTCAACAGGAAACTGGACAACTTGGCAAGAAGTAACTCTTAGTGCAAATCTTGTAGCAGGTAATAATATTATCAGAGCATCTTCCATTGTAGCTGCTGGAGGTCCTAATGTAGATTACTTAGAGGTAACAAATGCAACTGCATCTGAAATAATACCAATTACAAGTTCAACAGTATATCTTTGCGGAGATTCAACAGTACAGACTTATAATGCATCTTACTATCCGCAGGCTGGATGGGGGCAAATGATTTCAAAATACTTCAATTCTAATGTTAGCTTTGCAAACCATGCAATAGGCGGAAGAAGTTCCAAAAACTTTGTAGAGCAAGGAAGATTAGATAGTATTTTGAGTGTAATTAAGCCAGATGACTATTTGTTTGTTCAGTTTGGTCATAACGATGCAACAATTAGTAACCCTGACCGTTATGCTGCTCCATATACAACCTATAAGGAATACCTTAAGAAGTATGTTGATGGTGCAAGGGCAAAAGGCGCTATCCCTGTATTGATAACACCTGTTGCTAGATTAAATTATTCAAATGGTGTCTTCAAAAACGATTTCCCTGACTATTGCACGGCTATGAAACAGGTAGCAAGCGAAAATAATGTAGCATTGATAGATTTAATGTCACTTAGCTTAAACTACTATTCTTCAATAGGCTATGATGCTGTTTATAAGTTATATTTAGTTTCCTCAAACGGAACAGACTACACACATTTTACAGAAGCAGGTGCAGATGTTATAGCTAGTATAGTTTCAAAGGAAGTAAAGAAGCTAAACATTCCATTAGCTAGTGCTGTAAAATAATTCGATATGGTGTATAGATTATTTTACTCAACTTTCCAACTATACTTTCGAGCTTTTGTGGCAACAAACTATTGATAAGTTTAAACACCGATGGGTTTTTTATGTGGGAAAGTTGAGTAATTAAGAATATTAAATGATAAAGCATAGTTATTAAATTTATTAAACGTTTAATTTTAACAAAAAGCAAAAGTGATTTTTGAATAAGGGGGCTTTTTTTTGAAGAACAAACTGTGTAAGTTTTTAAGTTTTGCTATATTGGCAACAACATTATTAACCAGTGTTAATTGTTTTGACGTAAAAGCAGCAACTGATTATAAATTCGATTTTGGTGGCGGAGCTGTAGAATCAGGATATATTGGTGTTAGTGCAAATACAGCTTACAATTCTTCTAGAGGATATGGCTTTAATACTCCAGCAAATATGAAAGATGTGGCAGCATCAGGAAGCGGTGCTGCAAGTGATGCAGTCCAATTCTTGACTTATGGAATAAAAAGCACAAATACTTTTAATGTTGACTTGCCAAAGGGACTCTATGAGGTTGAAGTGGTGTTGGGGAATACTTCAAGATCAAGTGTAGCGGCAGAAGGTGTACTTCAAGTTATTAATATGACAGGAAACTCAGCAAGAGATAAGTTTCAGATTCCTATTACCGATGGACAATTAAATATTCTGGTAACTGAAGGTAAGGCAGGAACAGCATTTACGCTAAGCGCTCTTACAATTAAAAAAATATCAGATAATGCAACAACAAATAAAACCATATATATAGGAGGAGACTCCACAGCTTGTAACTATTATCCGATAGACAGCAGTGCACAAGCAGGATGGGGGCAGATGCTATCGAAATTCGTAGATACAAAAGAATTTCAAGTACGAAATATGGCTGCAAGCGGTCAATGTGCTAGAGGATTTAGGGATGATGGACAGTTTGAAGCAATCCTAAAATATATTAAACCTGGTGATTTCTTTTTATTAGAATTTGGGATTAATGACACGGCTTCAAAAAACAATACAACTGAGGAACAGTTTAAAGAGATAATGAGAGATATGGTTAAGCAAACAGTTGCAAAAGGGGCTACTATAGTATTGGTAACGCCTCAAGGAAGATCAACTGATTTTAATACTTCAAATGTGCATTATGCTGAAGGTAGATATTACAGGTATTCGACTCTTGCTCTGGCAACTGAAGAAAAAGTTCCATTGGTTGATTTAAATGTTTTGAGTTCAAAATATTTCACATCTATAGGTCCTAATGCAACCCTTGCACTATTTATGAGTGGGGATGCTGTACATCCTAACAGAGCAGGTGCAACAGAATTGGCTCGTATTGTAGATGCAGAAATAGATAGGCAGGGTATATTTACTCCTAAACCAAAAGCTAAAGCTGGTGACTTAAATGGAGATGAAAATATTGATGCTATTGACTTTGCTCTAATGAAGCAATTTTTGCTTGAAATAATCAAGGATTTTCCTGTAGAAGATGATAAGCTTGCTGCAGACCTTGATAAAGATGGTGAAATTAATGCAATTGATTTTGCTTTACTAAAAAAATATCTACTAGGAGCTATTACTAGTTTTCCAGAACCTGAAGTAGTTGTAACACCTTCAACAGTATTTCAAGCTGAAGACGCTTATATTGTGAACGGTGTTAAAGAGTCAATCAACAGTGGTTTTACAGGTGAAGGCTATTGTAATTTAAACAATGATACAACTAGCTATGTTGAATTTACTGTTAATGCAGAAAAAGAAGGTGTGCAGACACTCAAGTTTAGATTTGCAAATGGTACTACTGCTGACCGTCCTATGAAAATTGAAGTTAATGGAAATACAGTAATCAGCAGTATGAGCTTTGTTTCAACAGGAAACTGGACAACTTGGCAAGATGTAACTCTGAGTGCAAATCTTATTGCTGGTAAAAATACTATCAGGGCATCTTCTATAACAGCTAATGGAGGTCCTAATTTAGATTACCTAGAGGTAACAAATACAACGCTACCTTAAAAAAGCTATTTACATGTTGTACAGTTATACTTCGGGATCCGCATTTTACATTTCTTCACAAAGCAAAGGGGCTGTTACAAAACTAATTTGGTTTTGTAACAGCCCCTTTAAAAATATATTAGATGGGATGAGTTAATGTGCAAAATAATATTTAGCTTCTATCTAGTAGGCTTCCATCCAGAAGTATCTATCCAAGCAGCTCTCTTAAGTACGTAATTCTGTAAAATAGTTATTTGCTCTTCCCAAGTCTGTGTGGTTTGGGTACCAAAACCACCTACAGTAGCAGTGTTGAGAATATTCCATTTTTGGAAGTTACGCTTTGCTGCATTTGTCAATGGTGTTGCTAATCCCTGTATTTTAGCTTTAAGGTTTGCATCGGATAGAGGACCACTACGTAGTTCCTTCCAACGTGCAGCAATTTTAGTTTGGAAGCTTGGATCTTTCATCAGTGTATAGTACCAGTCACAAGTGCTGTTTCCACCAAAGATTGGCTGGAACTGCCAGCCTTGTACATTAGATGAACCACCGAAACCACCGAAACCTGTGAAACTATCAAATCCTAAATCATAATCCCATAGAGGACCAGCCTTCAGCTTACCTTCACGGTCTTTGTACAGGCGAGTACTACGTATATATGCATCGCCTTCTTTTGACATTTCATTTACAATAATGAAATTTATGAATGAATCAACATCTATGTATGCAGGATAACCGTTAGTTGGGTCGGACGGGTTTGAGCTGTGTATAGCGTTATGAGTTTTTTGGATATAATTTGATATCCAGCTTAATTGTTGAGATGTAGCATCTTTGGGTTCTGTTAACTCAAGGTCATTCCAGCCATTTCCCTTAATCAAAGGTGCTTCTGCACACTGCATATTGAACTGCATCAGGTATCCGCCTGAAATATTAGGTTCTGTTATATCCTCTGCTTTAAGCTTCTTTATGTTGAGACGGTCTTTATCTATTTCTATTGTCTCTGTAAGCAAGTAAACACCCTGATAGTCAGATGCTGATAAAGGCTGATTATCTGTATTGATATATACTTCTACCAGTGTATAACCAGGTGCTTCTAATCCCAAATCTTTTCCCATCTCATAAGCAAAAGCATTACGAATTAATGATTTGTCTGGGTATGGTGAAAGCAAACACCAATCACCATCTTTAGGCAGACCCATTATAGGATATTTTGCATCATCGTCCTTATTGTCCCATAGTTCCAGTCGATATGGTGTCTTCTCAAAATTGGCGGATGATTGTCCACGAACATGGTAGCCTCCACGTGTTGCAAAAGTAGGAGTTTGTAATAAAGTAGCCTGATTGTTTTTTGGCTCCATTAGAATAATAGCGGCATCTAAATAATCAGTTTTCCCTGGTTTGCCTGCACCATATGAATCAATAATTACAACAGGTAGATCATGAGTGGCATCAATTGAACTGCAAACGTATACAGCTGAACCCATATCACCGCTTGTTGCTCCGTTAACAAATGCTTGAGCTCTTACTTGTGTAGTTTTTGTTAAAGTTAAAGTATTTCTATATACTGTAGAACTGCTAGTTGGAACGCTGCCGTCAGTTGTATAGCGTATTTCAGCATTTAAAATTTTTGTACTCAACGAAACTGAAAGAGATGTCTTAAAAGTAGAGCTAGGTGTAGAGAATATAATATCTCCAACCAGCTTTTCTGCTTCAGTTTTCTTTACTTCAGTAGTACTATCAGCAGGGAATTTATCAATGACTTTTAGCAAATATTGTTTAAGTAATGAAAAATCAATAGCATTAATATTGCCATCTGCATCTAAATCTGCTACTGAAGGGTTAGGAAGCTCAGCACCACCTAAAAGGTACCCTTTCATTAAAGCAAAATCTATTGCATCTATAGAACCATCTTCATTTAAATCGCCATATAGCTTGGCTGCAGAAACAAGTGTCATTGAAAAAACACTAGCAGTAAGTGCTATAACTAATGACAAGATTAGTAAACGACTTCTTTTCATTTAAATTATCCTCCTGTAAAATTTAAGGTTAAGAAAAGCACATTATTATTTCCAAAGTTGTGGGTTGTCCCCACTGGAAGTATCCAGGGCTGTTGTAAAACAAAAAATATGATATATCAACGGTAAACTGCTTAAATAGTACTCCCGTGCAGTATATACCTATGGCTAGCTCACGAAATTGACGCTGAAATAGTTGCGGTTCAGAACAAGCATTTCCGCCTACCGTATTACACTCGACATCCTGTCTCGGGGTAATACTCACAGCTACGTTATGTAGCTGTGTCGGCTACAATGTATGTTTACAATTGTTCAGCAAGCTCTAAGTGTTTTTGCCGTAAAAACAACACAATGTTGTTATTAGCACACTATGAACCACGGATGGTGAATGTGGAAAGGTGGCTAAAGCATTGATTAACTCAAAAGCACATCATCAAATAAATACCACCCACTATCTATAAAAAACGCTTGCGTTTTTTGAGACTCGAAAGTTCATCATGTAAGCACCAACTATACTTTCTGTTTTGGCAACAAACCATTGATAAATATGAACACCAATGTACTTTTGATGTGGGAAAGCTGAGTTAATAATCTATATTTTATGGCTGAATAGTAACAAAAAAATATACTTCCTACCACCCCATAATATTGTACTTGGCATCTACAAAGGAGTGCTTACGTTCAAAAGATATAGAAATTCCTTTTTCATGGTATTTGATATCAAAAATCTCTTTCGTTGGTGTTCTATTATACAGAATTTCAAACCTAAAAGTATCTTCCTTTATCCATGCACCTGCGCAAGAAATATCATTATATCGCAGAAATGTTTTTTTATCCTCTTTATTAATACCTATTTGATTGTCAATCCATTTTTGAAAACCAATTTCTGCCGTATAGCTCTCTTCTCCTAGTATTACCGTAACTTTATTTGTATCTGCAAAATCAAAAGCTATATTTGTAAGTTTAAGCAAATTTTCTGATACTTCATATTCTCTTCTTGAAACCTTTTCAGCTATTGGTGACGTAGCCTCTCCAACTGGTGTTGGATGTACTAAGCTGGACAATTTCTCTTCCAAGGCTTTCTGACTTTCTTTATCTTCCTGAACACTATTCTTCATTGCAGGTAACAGTATCTCCCAAATATTATTTACAACACTTTGAGTATCATCAACGCCTGACTGAATAGCTAAAACTGCATCTTGTTCGGGCATTACAATACAAAATTGTCCAAAAGCACCATCTCCGCGGTAAACACCCTCTGGCTGGCAACGCCAGAATTGATAACCATACCCTTGAATCCAGTCGTTTGGACATTGTTCAGCAGTATCTGGATTTGTCAGTGATTCAATAAGCTTTGATGACGCTTTTTCAATCCATTCAGAATTTAAAAGCTGCTTTCCTTCCCATTCACCTTTGTTTAATAAGAATGTGCCAAATTTAGCAATATCCTCTGTTTTAGCATTCAGCCCAAAACCGCCTGTACATATGCCTTTTGGGCATACATCCCACCATATATCCGAAATGCCTAGAGGCTCAAATAGTCTAGGTTGTAAATAATCATATGTAGTTATCCCTATAATTTTTTCTAGGATAGCTGATAGCATATATGTCGCTGGCGTATTATATACAAATACACTTCCTGGTTCACAGTCAACATACGAGGTCAGAAACAAATATACCCAATCCTGTCCTTCAAATATACTTGGCTCTGTAGAATGACCAGTGCACATATTCAGTAAATGCTTAATTTTCATTTTCTTCATGTTTTCACATGGATCGCAGGGCAGTTTGTCCCTAAAATAAGATACGACATAATCTTCAACTGTAAGCAACCCTTCCTGAACAGCAAACCCAATTGCTATTGAAGTAAAACTTTTACTTAAGGAATAAAGCTCATGATTATAAGTAGGTTTGAATGGATTCCACCAACCTTCGGCCACAACTCTATTATGACGCATAAGCATAAAGGAATGAATGCCGAGCTGCTGTTCTTCTAATTTGTTAACAAAGCTTAAAATTGCCTTTGGTTCCACTCCCATTTCGAAAGGTTTTGCACGTAGTAGCTTGTTGTTTTGCATATAAAATCTCCTATCCTATAATTTTAATGATCTCATATTGTATTCCTATTCCCATTTACGTTAAACAACAAAATATGTATCAAATATAATCAATACCACTGTTCTAAATCGTCAACAGCCCGTTGACGATTTGATTCCTTACTATAATCCTTTTTGTATTGAACTTTATTATGCATATCTTTCAGTGCATATTAATTTCTTTCCACCCTCTCCCAAATAATCAAAACTATAGTCCCAACTAAATAGCAGAGTATATCTTTTATGTCAAAGGAAGTTCCTACAATTGTGGCAGCCAATTTATTGTCATGCAGGTTTAGTATATCTATAATTCGAAAATATTGCGCTATCTCAACAGCAAAAGCAAATATAAATAGATAGACAGGCAAATACTTTATTGGTTTTTTGATAAATCCTCTTATAAATGTGTACATTAATATAACCACCAAAATATCGCCTATGTACGGTCTTATAATAGTGTCCCTTACAAAAAGTGCAATTATGACCTCAATTATCAATAAAACTATAAAAACAAGCAAATATCGCTTATTTATTTTCACAAATTCACGCTCCTCTACCTAATCAAATGTATATTTATAGGTTGTGTTGCAAAAACTTTTGACTCTTTTGAACACCTATGTTGAAATTATATCCTACTATTGGTAAGGAGTAAATCTGTCAAAATAAATGTTTTCATGTATAACCTTTTATAGTATAATGTTAGATGTTTTGTAATGAGTGTAATTTATGGTATTAAAAAACAATTTTTTTGAAAACATATAATGTATTACCGGTCATGCCATACCCTTGATGTTCTTGTGCGAATTTTTTTGGCATTGGTAAATCTATGATTGAATATCATTAACGGAGGTTTTCCTTGAAATTTACTAGAAAATTATTAATATTTCTTGCATTGTTTTATATAGTAACACAGTTATTTTTATATTTTTTGTTCCCATCAAGTTACGTTTATAACAATCGCTTAAATTATGACGTATTTAAAGATAATGTGTATACTATTGATGCTACTGTTAAAGCAATAAAATCTACAATTGAAAAGGAAAAACTTGAAAACTATATTATCTTTGTAGGTGATTCAGTGGGATATGGTACTCCATGCCCTCCTGACAAAACAATTAGCTCATATATGAATGATATTGCAAAGAAAGAAAACAGCGAAATCAGAGTTTTTAATATTGGCATTCCCTCAACAATGTTGGGTGATTTTTATACAATAATTAAGCTTTTGAATAGTTATGATATCTCTACTCAAAACTTGATATTAAATTTTAGTTATTGGGAAATGAGTGCAAAAGGTCCCACTTACTGGTTTAAACATTACTTAAAGGATTTAGATAATGAAAGCTACCAAGATATGATTAAAGGCGGTCATATAAAAGAAGGTTCCCTTTGGCAGAATATGAAAGATGAAATCTACCATTTTTCAAACAAAAATATAGCAATGATAGGCTACAGCGGCTTTATTACAAATAAAATAAAGAATGAAACTAATACTCTATTGGGTCAGGATTCAGTAGCACTCAAAGTTTGGAGTCAAAAGCCAAGCCTTAAGAAGACTATTGAAATTCCTGAAAACAGATGGTATTTTTCTGACAAACTATTCAATTTGGGAGAAAGCAGTCCTCAGATTTATTTTTTAAATAAAATTGCAGAAGTTCAAAAAGGCAAAAACACTATATATTTTATGAATGCCATGAACGATGAATTGTTGGCAGGTGTTACAGAAAAAGAAGGATTTAAGAATAATGTCAAAGGAATTCGTAAATGCTTTGAAGATAGAGGTCTGAATTTTATTGATTACAACAAAAAAATTAATTACTATTATTTTTCAGATCATGTACACCTTTTGCCAGTTGGTTATGAATTTTTAGCTGAAGATCTTTGGAAACAAATACAAAAGGAGATTTAAAATATGCTTTTTAATTCTATTGAATTTCTAATATTTTTCCCTGTGGTTACTATACTGTACTTTTTACTTCCACATAAAACAAGATGGTTTCTTCTGCTTGTAAGTAGCTGTCTTTTCTATATGGCTTTCGTTCCAAAATACATATTGATACTTGGCTTTACTATTATTATTGACTATTGCGCTGGTATTATGATTGATAAGATGAAAGCAAATAATAAGCGTATTTTTCTCATTATCAGTATTCTTGCAAATGTAGGTATACTATTTGTGTTTAAATACTTTAACTTCTTTAATGAGAATGTTACTCGTGTAGCAAATTTATTGCATTGGAATTATCCTATCAGCAGTCTGTCAATTATTCTGCCTATTGGACTATCCTTTCATACCTTCCAAAGCATGAGCTATATTATTGAAGTGTATCGTGGAAATCACAAGCCAGAAAAGCATTTTGGAATATATGCTTTATATGTAATGTATTACCCTCAGCTAGTTGCAGGCCCTATTGAGCGTCCCCAGAATATGCTGTGGCAATTTCACACTGAACATAAATTTGATGCAAAGAGAACTGTTGATGGTCTAAAACTAATGGCTTGGGGCTTTTTCAAAAAGCTTGTTATTGCAGACAACCTTGCTACTATAGTAAATGCTGCATATAAATCACCTGAATCCATCAGTGGGCTATCTTTGATTTTAGCAACTTACTTTTTCGCATTCCAAATTTATTGTGATTTCTCAGGCTATACAGACATTGCAAGAGGTGCATCTAGAATAATGGGGATTGAGCTTATGCAGAACTTTAACCTTCCCTACTTCTCGAAAACAATATCCGAATTTTGGAGGCGCTGGCATATATCCCTCTCAAGTTGGTTTACAGACTATGTTTATATTTCACTGGGCGGAAACAGATGTTCCAAGTGGAAATGGCACAGAAACCTAATGATAGTATTTCTACTGAGTGGGCTCTGGCATGGAGCCGCTTGGACCTATGTTATTTGGGGCGGACTTAATGGTTTCTATTTAGTTTTTGCACTCTGGACAAAAGGATTAAGAGAAAAAATAACTCATTTTATAAAATTAGACAGATTTCCGAATATTCAAAATGGTGTAAAAGTATTTATCTCATTTAATTTAATATGTTTTTCTTGGATTTTCTTCAGAGCAACCTCATTTACCAGCGCTCGCTTTATCATAAAGAAAATATTCACTGATATTGGTTTTAATATAAATCTAGGTGCTGTAGGAATAACCAGATATCAGGTTGTACTTTGTATATGCATTATTGCTTTCCTCTTAGCAGTTCAGCTTATACAGCGCAAAAAGACCTTAAGTGAAGAAATTGCAAAAAACCCCATCGCGTTGAGATGGGGACTTTATTACACAGCACTGATTTTGTTTATAATTTTTGGTGTATTTACTACTAGTTCGTTCATTTATTTTCAATTTTAGACCCATTAGTATTTAAATATAGTATATATTTTTTAGTTCAGATTTAACTTCATTTAGCACATCCATCAGTTTTGGATTAAAAGTACCGCACTCACCACTAAGTATCATGGAAACAGCTTTATCTTGCTCAAATGCATCCTTATAACAACGCTTGCTAACTAAGGCATCATAAACATCTGCAACAGAAACCACTTGGGCAATGAGGGAAATTTTTTCTCCACAAAGACCATCCGGATAACCTTTTCCGTCGTACCTCTCATGATGGTGTCTGCATATGTCATAGCAATATTGATAATACTCTTTGTCTTGAATAGCAGATGCTGCGTTGATAATGTCGCAGCCTTTAAGAGTATGCTCCTTCATAACTTCAAATTCTTCTCTGGTCAGTTTACCAGGTTTTAAGAGAATATTATCTGGTATTGCAACCTTCCCTATATCATGCATTGCAGATGCTGCAGACATAATTTCTATTGTGTTTTCTGTTAAACTATATTCTGGAAATTTAATCATTACTTTTTGTAAAAATAATTTTGTAACATTTTTCATCCTATTTATATGGTTTCCTGATTCTAAATCCCTAGATTCAACAACAGAGCTCAGTATTTCGATTAATTGGTTGTTTGTATTGCGAATTTCTTCCTTCTTACGTATTTTTACTATGTCATCAATATCCTTTATTGTTATAATAATATCTTCTGACGTACAGTCAACTGACTCAACAAAATTAACATCGCATTTATTCCATCTGTAAACATCACCAAATAGAATACGACATTCAAATATAGTATTTCTTCCTTTTCTTACCGATTTTCTAATATCCTCAAATAAATAAGTTAAACTTTCAGCATCATCTTTATAAAGATACTCCAATGCAAAATCTATTATTTCTTCTATATCTCCCTCACTATTTAGTCCAACAATAGACTTAGACTTCCCTGTATATAAATATCTATTGTTCCTGCGGTTTATATAAATAATTGACTCATATTGTTCTGAAAGGATACTAGTTAATCTGTCCTTAATAAAATTAAAGGAAATCTGCATTTCCTCCTCTTGTCTGCGCTCATCATGCAGATATGACAAAAATCCGATTGCATGTGCATAATCTAACCTACTTTCAGAAACCATATTAAGCGTCAATAAAGCTGTATGTTTTACATCCTTATCATCTTTTAAATCAAATAACATGACAATTCGATTCCTATTTCTCCTGAAATTATCAAATTTCTTTTTAATGACTGCTCCTACTATGTCATTCGTCTTTTCTGCCAATTTATTCTCGAAAATTTCATTTTCATTTGTATTTAAAGAAAGGTTATCAATTTTCTTTAATAGAAAAATTTTGCCGCTATTTATATCATAATCAAACATGGCACACTCAACACCGTAGAATGCATTAGAGTGAACCTGATTTTCATTTAAATATTCCTGTTTTGAATCATCCATAGGCTCTCCAGCCGGAATTACAAGACCCAATATACCACGTACAACATTGTTTTCGTCAATAATTGGCTCTTTATATATATCCAAATACTGCAATTTATTCCCACAAGTAGTTGGTGTAAGCATTCTGCTACCCTGCTTTGTCTGCATTATGCGCAAATCATCATCATAAAATACCTGAGCAATTTCTTTAGAATCCTGCAAATCAAAATCATTCTTTCCCTTTAATCCACCGCGTTTTACCCCATTAACCATATCACACATACGGCTTGTGATAGAATATTTGCAATTCACATCCTTAACAAAAAGGTTAACTGGTAATGCCTCAAGTATTAGGCGGTACATTTCATTTTCTCTCTTTAGTTCTTCCATTTGACGATTCATGTCATCACTCATGATGTTTTACCTCTTTTCAAAAAATCTTTGAACGGTTCAAAATCAAGATAATATTGCTATAAAAATATCGTCATTATTCGCTAAAATATTTAGTAGTATCGCTCTAACTATATGCATATGCCAAAGAAAGAAATTCAGGTTTGTAATCCATGTATTGTTTATATTTAGCAAAAAAATCAAACTCTGTTTAATGCATAACTTGTCCTAAAATAAATTTACTTTCTCTTAAGGCTAATTACTTTTTGCTCATCTGTTTCAGTAATACCTTGATTAAAAGAATCTTTTTCCCAGTTAGCTACTTTTTCATACTCACTCAAATTTAATTTTCTCACCTTTGAATTTCCATCATAGTCCTTCTGTGTCAAGTATATAGCAATTTCATCACTTGACAAATTCCCATCATTAACTAACTTCATTAATCTGCGAATCATGTGTTCACTGTGTGTTTCAATTAAGAAACTCTCATTTTCATTCTTAATAGTTTCCACAAATAAATCTGCTAAGCAATCCTGTGCTGAATGGTGTAGATAAAGCTCAGGCTGCTCTATTACAGTATAATTAGGAGTCCTATTAAGCCTTGAACATTCTTTATTGTTTTTAGTTATAAAAGTTTGTACTAAAATAGGTATAAGCTGAGCTAGCCCCTGACCCATATCAACAATATTATTTCTTGCATTAGTCTTTAAATCACGAATCATTATTTTAAATAACTGACCCTCTAAATCTTCAATATCTAGTGCAAAATTCATATAAGTTGATAACCAATTTGAGACCTTATTGATTATTCTTTTACCATTTCTATAATCTTGCCCTAATATTACTTGAGTGAACTCTCCACATTTTCCTACAGAATCAACAACACTATCTGTATATCTAAAGTACCTTTCTGGCGTTTTTCTCAAGGAGCCAATATAAAAGATTTTATTTGATAGCATATTAAAATAGTTTTGAAGCGTATTGCATACCTGAGTTGCTAATTCTAAATTAGTATTACTTTTTTGGCTATTGTTTGATGTATCAAGCATACATCTTATGTCCGGTATAAACTTATCAAAAAAACATTCATTTGGATCTATTAAATGTTCCTCATATCCATTTATATTAAATACTAAGTTGCTAGTATAGTCATTTGAGGAAAATTCAACAATTGGTTCTTCGCTAGAAGATAAACTGAGCACAAAATCATTTACCTTTAATTTTCCATCTTTGTGAGCTATACTTACTTTCAAAACCATGTCCGAATCTAAACAATTATCGAATTGTTCTTCATTTATCAACGGTCTAAGGCTAGACCTTCTGAATTCATTGTAGCTGAATATCATCTCAAACTCTATTGTTTCACCCTTCCTATGATTGAAAACGACATCTTCATAATTGCCATAATCAATTGAACTTCCATAAAACAATATGGGTACTGATGTAGTATCAAGAAATGTTTGCTTTATAACTAATGGGAATCTACAAACACTACTTTTTCCAGAGCTATTTTCTCCTACAAAAACTGTAATAGGCTTAATTTCTATTTCGCCAGTATCTAAAAATCCTTTAATATTTTTTAGCCTAAAACTTTTCATATTTTGATCTCCTTTATGTATATTAATTTAAAGTCTAAACTCTTACATCATTTTACTAATTTGTTTATAAATTATTAATTCAACTTTCCCACATAAAACTATCGGTGTTCAAACTTATCAATGGTTTGTTGTCAAATTAATTATATTTTAATATTACTAAAATCCTCTATTAACACAATTCGACAAAAATGTTCTAATTCCTCCTATTAGTGGTAAATTATTTATATTTATATTATTACATAATAAGCAAAAAAAAGTAAGCTTTGTATATAAACAAAGTTTACTTTTTTGTAAATTTTTTATAAATTTTTAGGCAATCTTTTCCAAGTTTATAACTTGTCTTTTTAATACAACCTATAATTCTCTTTTAGTGTTGTCCACAATTGCAACCACCTTCTCCATGATTATGCTCATGTCCGTGTCCAGCACAACCAGTATTACTAGATTCCAATGTTCCTTCTAAATATGAGTTAATAGCTTGATCTATATCTCCACTTACGCCAGATATAATTTCTATTTTATTTTTTATAAGATTGTTTCGTGCACCATCACCCATTCCTTCAACAATAACTGCATTTACTCCTTTTATTGATAGAAAAGTCGGAAGCAATCCATGTAAGTTTCCTTCTGTGCTAATACTGGTTTTACTTTTAATAACAGAATTCTCAATATCAAAAATTGTAAAGTTCTCGCACTTCCCAAAATGAGAGGAAATGTTAGTTCCATCTGTTGGAATAGCAATTTTTAATGTTCTTAATACCTTCCCAACACCCAGTTTTTTTTCTATAACAGAAACAGCTTCTGAAAGGTAAGTATTATTTATCTTCTCTACCTCTCCTTTATCACATAATTCTGCCATCACTGGATCAATCGGCATCTTTCCAAGTACATCAACTTTTAACTTTTCAGCAATAGAATCTATTTTACTTTCCCCAAATATTTTAATATTCTTACCACAATCAGGGCATTTTAAATAGCTCATATTCTCAACAATACCTAAAACTGGTATATCCATTGCTTTAGCCATATTATAGGCTTTTTTAACTATCATTGACACAAGATCCTGCGGTGATGTAACTATTATAATACCATCTAAAGGTATAGATTGAAAAACTGTCAAAGGAACATCACCCGTACCTGGAGGCATATCTAGGAATAAGTAGTCAACATCTCCCCATATAACATCAGTCCAAAATTGTTTTACGACGCCTGCAATAACTGGCCCTCTCCAAATAACTGGTGATTCATCCTTATCAAGAAGAAGGTTTACTGACATAACACTTATACCATTAGTTGATTTTTGAGGATACATCCCCAGTTCACTTCCTTGAACCCTATCATTAATACCAAAAACTTTGGGGATAGAAGGTCCTGTAATATCGGCATCTAAAACACCAACGTCATATCCCTTTCTTCGCATCATTACAGCAAGCGTGGATGTTACAAATGATTTTCCTACTCCACCTTTTCCGCTAACAACACCAATTACTCTTTTAATAGAATTTAATTCATGGGTTTTTTCAATAAAGCTCTGGGGCCCGTTCCCACAGCCTCCTGACGAACAGGAACCTCCACAACCACCACTTCCACATTCATCGCTTTCGCAATTTGTACTTCCACAGCCGCAAACTTCATCACTCATTATTATGCCCATGCCCAGCATTTCGCACAAAACATCATGACAGAAATAGCATGGGCTCGGTACCTCCTTCATTTATTTTTTGTATTTCTTTGAACCTTTCACCTCAAAATATAATTTTATTTCTGGCATTCTTCTTCACAAACCACACATTTCTCACAACTTATGCAATTACAAGTTTTACTTTGCTTTCTACAGCAAGGATTACCTACCAAAAGTTCATAATTTCCTCCATAAATTCTAATGGTCTTCCCATGAATTAGCGCATCTGCTGTTTTATTTCTAGCAGAATTAATTATTCTCTGAAAAGTTCCTCTGGAAACCTCCATACAAGCTGCCGCTCTATCTTGTTCCATTTCAAGATAATCAGAAAGCCTTATTGCTTCAACTTCCTCTATACTGAGAATTACTTCGGCACTATTATTTAATTTAGGATAAAAGCATAAATTACGTGGCACAAAGCCTACCATCTTGCATTTTTTTGGTCTTGGCAATATATCACCTACATTCAATGCCGAAAAAAGTTAAACATTTGTTTTTTCAACACATATTTATTAAACATACAGTGTTAGCGTATCTTGCATAGTTTTGTGCATATGCACATTACTATACTACTTCTATTTTTAAAACTTGTCAATAATAAATAATCCTAATTCGCATAAAAAATATTAGTTAATATTTTTTATCATCACTAACGTGATGTTGTAGCAGAGCTACAAGCTCTTAGTATTGAACAACGTTTGCACATCTTATGATGTTACGTCGCATACTGCGACTATATAAACGGTTGCTAACCGTTTATATGCAAACTGGTATAACACTTGTTATAAGAGTATTATTTACACAAAAAATTATTATTACCCAACTTCTTGCTAATTTATTAACTCAACTTCCACAGCTAAAAATTATAGGCGGTCTAATTTCGTGTTTTTACCAAATATTTTACTTGAAAAACTCGAATATTAGATTATAATGATATTTGTGTTTTTGTATAATAAATTACTTTTTGTGAGGTTTTACATATATCTTCATTAATCAAATTTTGGCCATTTTTATTACTAGTAGTCTCAAATGTTTTTATGACATTTGCATGGTATGGCAATCTAAAGTTTAAAGATAATTCAATGCCTTTATTTTTAATTATTTTAATTAGCTGGGGTATTGCCTTCTTTGAATACTGCTTTATGATACCAGCAAATAGGCTATCATCTAAAAACTTTGATACTGCCCAATTAAAAATCATTCAAGAAGCAATTACACTTGTAGTATTTGGATTTTTCTCAGTGTTATACTTGAAGGAAAGCTTTAAGCTTAATTATTTGCTATCATTTATATGTATATTGGGAGCAGTATTTTTTGCCTTTAAAAAGTTTTAATTTAATAAAAGCTAAGAAGTTTAATAAATCTCAAAAGTTTTAATAAAGTTCAAGAAATTTTATTATAGTATTACTCAGCTATATCCGCTACTTCAGCCTTAGTAAAGCTTATCAGAATTTGTGGAGGTATTTCCACTTGAAAGCCAATCTTCCCTGCACTAAATATAATTGTCTCAATTAGTTCACAGGAACTATCTATTACTGTCTTATAATCCTTCTTCATACCAATAGGTGAGCATCCACCTCTAATATATCCTGTTACCTTGTTTATTTCATCCATTCTAATCATTTCGATTGATTTTTCGCCAACCGATCTTGCAGCTGCTTTCAAATTAAGTTCTTTACTTACAGGAATTACAAAAACAAAAAAATTTTTACTAGCTCCTCTCGTAACTAATGTCTTGTAAACTCTTTCAACTGGTTGTCCAATTTTATTAGCTACAGACACACCATCTATTGCTCCGTCCTTATTGTCATAAGAATATGTATTATACTCTATATGCGCGCTATCTAAAATCCTCATAACATTTGTTTTTACTGTTGCCATAAATAGTCAGCCCAACATTTCACATAAGAAAACCAAGAAACATGCATTTTTTTTGAAATGGTATGGGCTTGGCACCTCCTCTTGTATTGAAATTTCTATATCAAGCAAAATAAAATTATTCTTTATTTCTCTCGAAAATTGTACATCTAATGCTATTAAATGAAATACATTTTATTTTTATTCTATTAGATTTTTAGGAATTGGAAAACGATAATGACCAACAATACGCTTAGTCTTACTCCATATTGACAACAAATTTTCTTCCTTTGGATATGTACTAGAATTATGTATTATATATGGAACACCATCTTTTCTTCTTCTATCCGAAACAATTGCAACATGCTCACTATTGTTTAAAACTATTATATCTCCAGCTTGCCACTGAAATAAGTTATTCTTATTATAAGGCTTAACCTCTGTTGTTAAGCTGGTAGCATATTTTTCAAAGAAAACATGTTGATTTTTAACACGTCTAAAATCTATATTGGGGTCTGGAATAACTACTCCTTTTTTGTAATCTTTAGTATTCGTTGCAATATCTTTATCCATATTTAGTTTTAAATCATACCCTGCATTTTTTAGAGCACGCCATATAACATCTGTACAAACTCCTTCAGAATCAGGAGGATATCCACCCTCATAATAATTACTTTGATACTTGGTATGATTTAATACTTCAAGCCACGCTCCCTGTAGAATATCATCCATATCAGAAATCCCATCATTATCTAGGTCACCATTACAAATGACTTTTTCAATAGTGACCTTTCCTTTTATAAAGAAAAAAGCGTCTTGAAAAACAATATAATTGTAACATAAAAATGCTACAATACCTATTGTTAATGCAATTGACGCTATAATTGATTTTTTTTTCATTTAAATCTCTCCAACTGTTTTTGATAGCAAAATTATTAGTAGCATGAATATAAAATTTACACAAACTATTATATCATAAATATGCCCATGTCCCACATTTTACACAAAACTAAATTATAGAAATGACATGGACTCAGTACCGCCTCTAACCGTATTAGCAATTTCTTTTAACCTTTCATCATTAATCAACTAAATTACATAACTATCAAATAAATAATGGAATTATCAGTTATACTATTCAACTTTCCCACATAAAAAACCTATCGGTGTTTAAACTTACCAATGGTTTGTTGCCAAAATAATTGCTAGTAAATAGTTATTTGAATGGATTACTCAATAATTTGCCCTTCATCAATATAATAAATTTTATTCTCCGTACCATTTTCCTCATTTCTAATATTTGCAGATTTGATCCAAGAATTACTAGCTGCAATAGTCTTATTAATTGTTACATTATTTTCTATTCTTACATTTGACATTATAACTGAATCCCTTATTACTGCTCCTCTTCCAACAAATACTCCTGGGAAAATAACGGAGTTACTTACTTCTCCAAGTATATAGCAACCTTCACCTATCATTGAAGAATTCACCTTAGCTGTGTGATTGATATATAGTGGCGGTGCAGCAATATGTTCGCAATAAATCTTCCATGATGGATCATATAAATTTAATTTATTGTTTTCTTCCAGTAAATCCATATGTGCTTGCCAAAAACTATTTACTGTTCCAACATCTCTCCAATAGCCTTCAAACTTATATGAGTAAACATTAAAATTTGATTTTACCAACTTGGGAATTATATTTTTTCCAAAATCATTAAAGGATTCTGTATCTTTTTCATCTTCAACAAGACATTTTTTCAAAAATTCACAATTAAAAATGTATATCCCCATAGATGCAAGATTACTTTTTGGCATTTGTGGTTTTTCCTCAAACTTAATTACTTTTCCTGTATCATCAACATCCATGATACCAAATCTACTTGCTTCTTTCCAATCAACACTTGTAACTGCAACCGTTACATCTGCAGACTTTTTGATATGCTCATCAAGCATTAAAGAATAGTCCATTTTATATACTTGATCAGCTGAAAGTATTATTACATATTCTGGATTATACATTTCTATGTATTCCATATTTTGGTATATAGCATTAGCTGTTCCCTTATACCAACAGCCCCCATTTTCATTCATATATGGGGGAAGTATTGTTATATGACCTCTGCCATTATTCATATTCCATATACCGCCAGAATTTATATGGGAATTTAAAACCAGTGGTTCATATTGAACAACTATTCCAACTGTATATATTCCAGAATTAATACAATTACTTAAGGCAAAATCAATTATCCTGTATTTCCCACCAAAAAGTACTGCAGGTTTAGCTAACTTCTTTGTAAGAGGCTTTAACCTTTCGCCTCCACCTCCTGCTAATACCATAGCCAAGCATTTTTTATTCATAAGCGCTATCATCCTTTGTAATTATTTTTTTAATAAACAGCTACAAAATTCACCTTAGCTAAAGAAAATATAAATTCAATTTATTAAACTGAGTTCAAAGCATAACACCTAAAAGGTGAAGTCTTGAACTGTACTTAACTTTAGTATATTTTTTCAGAATTAGTTTGTAGCCTCATGAAAAAGACATTTAGAATTAGACTGCTTATTTTGAATTACTAATTTCAAGATTACTTATCTCCGAATTACTTGTTTCCGAATTACTAATACTGTTACCCAATACATTATGATCATGTAGAACTTGTAATGTATTAACAGGCGCGGAATAATGATAAACATATTTGTATAGTACTTTCCGATCACCATCATTTAGTTCTGTACGCCTTTTCTGTTTTTCCGCCATATCATCCATTCTTTATCACCCCAAAATATTATATGTTAGAAATTATATATCTATTACTAATAAAAATTTATAAAAGAGGAAAAAAAAGAGTTTCCACAAACCGACTCAAAAGTAGTATGCGAAACTCTCAATAAAATATATTATTAAATACAAAAACCATATAATATTCTAAGCTTTATTATCCATATATATTCTGCTCAATACAAATTCTAGCTCGTTCTGCAGTTTTAGGATCTGCTTTCAAGGAATTCTCAATAAATTCTGGATGCTCCTTTAAGAATGACTTCATAGTTTCTGTTGGATTATCTAAATACTTCATAAGCATAAGGTGTTGTGGTACTGTAATATGGCCTTCCTCTAATGCACCATCAAACAGGTTCTCATCAACGTTCATCAAAGCATGTGAATCAACTCCTGCATCTTTTAGCTTTTCAGTGCCACCCTGTAATCTATCTATAACAACAAGGCTGTATTTTAAATTACCGTTTAATGCTGATATAGCTGGTATCCATGCTCTAATATAGCTTGATGCCTCAGTAATAATATCAGCTATGTGTAATACATTTGCATTTTTTAAATCATTTATCTCTGTAGAAACTCCATTATTATATAATACAGCAGACAAATCCTTAAATATAGTGATATGAGGTAACTTCAATATCTTAGCAATTATTAATGAAAAGAACCAGTCTCTTCTTTCTCCACCAGAAATATAATCAATATTTTCTAAGTCTAAATTTTCCTTAATATACTCACACATTGATGTAATCAAACCTCTAAATATTTCATCTGATTCATAATTCTTATATGCAAGTTCTAGAATTATCTCTGAGCATTCCATTTTATTTTCTTTGCAAACATCAATCACTTTAAGTAAATTGTTAGCCTTTTCTTCACTGCCATAAAGAAAATGTGTATTTATATAGTAAGGGCCTATTTTTGATGATGTATACCAAAATGGCTTGTTTTCAGGACAAACTCTAACTGCGTCTGTCTTAAATAGCCAAGTTATTAACTTGTTATTATCCATTTTTCTCCTCCTCCTAAGCTATCGCTTATAATAAACTAATTTGTATTTGTCTAGCTTCGCTTACTTCAGTCAAAATCTTTAAGCTCCTTTTGCTTTCTTTTCTCTTCCATAAAAGCCTGCCACCATTCCTGATTTTGGACTGTACTCAATTCAAAATCAAGATGATCTGAATCACCCTCCAAAACAACTTCAAACTCATCTTTTTCATTATCGTAATCAACAACTGTTACTGATGTGTTATCGTGCCAATATATGTTTTTCATGTGTTCAAGCGGGCATCCATAAAACCTGCATAGCATTGTACGTATAGCTCCACCATGTGTTACAATGCAAATATTTTTACCTAAATTATTTGAAGCAATTCTTTTAACCTCTTTTAAGAGCCTCTCATTCAATTCAACAGTGCTCTCGCCATTTGGCATTTGATGTAGATGTGGTTCATTTTCCCAAGTATAATTCTCTTTTGGAAACAATTTTGAAATATCATCAAACGGTACATTTTCCCAATCGCCACCATTTATTTCCTTCATCTTATCTGTACGAATAATAGGAAGCTGTTTTTCATCTGCAATGTACTGAGCAGTCTGTAATGTACGTGTCAAGCTGCTTGAATATATTATATCAATAGGAATATCAGCCAATCTTTCAGCTACCTTCTTTGCCTGTTTATGACCTTTTTCGGTAATCTTGCTATCATACCATCCGTGAAAAACTCTCTGCAAATTTCCTTCTGCTTCTGCATGACGCACAAATATTAGTCTAGTCTTCATATTTCCTCCACAGCTACTACATATTTATTGTTTATGTAAGGCAATCTAAAGAGTAACGTATAAACAGACTTGCCTCCTCAGCTACATACATGATTTAAGTTAATTATACTAAATTTTTATTGATTTAATTCTAACTTTCCAATGATATCATAAATACTATTATAATTATACCTTTTTAAATATTTATTAATTCCATCTAATATATCAATTGGAATCGTAGGATTAACAAAATTTGCTGTTCCAACCATTACCGCTGTTGCACCTGCCAATAAAAATTCAATTGCATCATCACCTGTAGAAATTCCTCCCATGCCAATAACAGGTATTTTAACTGCATGAGCTGCTTCATATACCATTCTCAACGCTATCGGCTTTACTGCAGGACCTGACATCCCACCAAAATTATTTGCCAAAATAGGTTTTTTCTTGTGAATATCAATTGCCAAACCTAATAATGTATTGATTAGAGAAATACTATCTGCGCCTGCTGCTTCAGCTGCCATTGCTATTGATTTTATATCAGCTACATTTGGAGTGAGTTTAACTATTAATGGCTGTTTACAATACTTTCTAACATTTGCAGTTATTTCTTCTATTCCTTTTGGTGTAGTTCCAAAAGCAAGACAGCCAGCTTTTACATTTGGGCATGAAACATTCATCTCAATTGCGTCAATTTCGCAGTCGCCTAATATTTCAGCCATTTGGCAGTATTCCTCTATTGTATTTCCAGCTATATTAGCAATTATTTTCGTTTTATATTTTTTTAGAAAAGGTAAATCATCTTTAATAAAAGCATCGACACCTGGATTTTGTAATCCAACACTATTTAGAATGCCTGCAGGAGTTTCGGCTATTCTTGGCGGAGGATTTCCTTTTCTTTCTTTTAAAGTAAGACCTTTTACAGAAATGCCACCTAGTTCATTCAAATCTATATATTCACTGTATTCCTTACCAAATCCATAAGTACCCGATGCCATGATTAGTGGATTATCAAAATTTATCCCAGCAATATTTACACTCAAATCTACTTTATTCATAATTTATTTAGCCTCCATTATTCCCAACAAACATCTGTACTCCAGAACACAGGACCATCTTTACAAACGTGGCTAAAGCCCCATTCGTCATCGCCTTGCTTTGTTTTACAAGCACACACTAAACAAGCACCAATACCACATCCCATTCTCTGTTCCATTGATACCTGGCATGCTATATTGTTTTTTTCTGCAATAGCTGCTACCTTCCTCATCATTATAGTAGGGCCGCATGTGTAAACCATATCAAGCTTTTGCCCAAGCCTACTATTTTCTAGTATACACTCCTCCAGCAAATCAGTTACAAAAGCCTTCTTCCCATATGTGCCATCATCAGTTGCTATTTCCACATTTTGTGCTGCGGCCCTGAACTGGTCTTCTAGCACCACAGCAGCTTTATTTCTGAAACCTAATAAAGCAGTCTTATTAACAGCAGTATTGCTCTTTAACAGATATAACAGTGGGAAAGTACCAATGCCGCCGCCAACAACACATATATTTTTGTATTTGCCATCTATTGAAAATGGGTTTCCCAAAGGAGCCATTATGTCAACTTCACCAGCACATTTATGACATAATTTCTCTGTACCATTGCCTTTAATTTGAAAAACAATATCAAATGTGTTGTTGGCTTTGTCTACATCGCAAATGCTTATAGGCCTTCTTAGCAAAGCATCTATTCCACCGCATTTAACATTTACAAATTGACCAGGCATCGCATTTGCTGCAACATATTCTGACTTGATTGTCATTTTGAATACATCCTCACAAAGCATTTGCATATCAACAATTTGTTCCTTTAGAACTTTAGACATACGCAATCATTCCTTTCGCTGTGCTAAAGCACAGAAAATGATGTTTTAATTTGCATCAAAAATACTAAGATTCAATACTTCCAGCTCTCCCTCAGTTTTACCCAGCTTCAAGCATTTCAATATTGCATTAGCTGTATCAAGTGAAGTTAAGCATGGTATTGAAATTTCAACAGCCTTTCTTCTTATCTTGAAGCCATCTCTATCAGGCTTTCTGCCCTTTGTTGGTGTATTAATTATCAAACCGATTTTACCTGATTGAATTAAATCTATTATATTTGGTGAGCCATCATCAAGCTTTTTAACTGCGTTAGTTGCGATGCCCTTATGATTTAACATATTTGCAGTTTTGCCAGTTGCATAAAGTGTATATCCAAGCTTCTCAAAGCCCTCTGCAATTGCTACCAATTCCGGCTTATCAGTGTCTCTAACAGTCATTAAAATGCCATCACCTTTTTTAGGCAACTTAATTCCTGATGCAATTATACCTTTATATAGAGCCTCAGGGAAATTATCTGCAATACCCAAAACTTCTCCTGTAGATTTCATTTCAGGGCCTAATGTAGTATCTACGCCATGGAGCTTTTCAAAGGAGAATACAGGAACTTTTACAGATACATACTTTGGTTCTTTAAACAAACCAGTTCCATATTTAAAGTCACTGAGCTTTTTGCCCATCATAACTTTAGTAGCCAAATCTACCATAGGTATACCTGTAACCTTGCTTATATAAGGTACTGTACGACTTGACCTTGGATTAACCTCTATTACAAAAACTTCATCATTATATAAAACATATTGAATATTTACCAAACCAACAACATTAAGTGCCTTTGCTAATCTTTCTGTGTAGTCAACAATAACTGCTTTAGTTTTATCACTTAGTGTCTGCGAAGGATAAACTGAAATACTATCACCTGAGTGAACTCCTGCTCTTTCGAGATGCTCCATAATTCCAGGTATAAGCATGTTTTCACCATCACATATAGCATCTACCTCAATTTCCTTACCCATCATATATTTATCTACAAGTATTGGATGCTCTTGAACAGTTCTGTTTATAATCTCCATAAACTCAGTAACATCTTTATCATTGAAGGCAATTTCCATACCTTGACCACCTAGTACATAGGATGGTCTTACAAGCACTGGATATCCCAATTCATTTGCAGCTGCTAATGCCTCTTCAAGAGTAAATATAGTTCGTCCTTGTGGCCTTGGAATACCTGTTTTTTCAAGTATTTCATCAAACTTCTCTCTATCTTCGGCAGCATCAACATCTTTTGCTTCCGTTCCATACAATTTAACTCCATAGTCATCAAGAGTTTTTGTCAACTTAATTGCAGTCTGCCCCCCAAACTGAACTATTGCACCTTTTGGTTTTTCAGCTTCAACAATATTAATTACATCCTCAGGAGTTAGAGGTTCAAAGTATAATCTATCTGCTGTGTCGAAGTCTGTACTAACTGTCTCAGGGTTATTGTTGGCTATTATAGTTTCATATCCCATATCTTTAAGAGCCCATACTGAGTGAACTGAACAGTAGTCAAATTCAATACCTTGACCTATTCTTATTGGACCTGACCCCAAAACCAGAATCTTTTCTTTATCTGACTGCTTAACCTCAGAATAATTATCATAGGTTGAATAATAATACGGAGTTTGAGCTTCAAACTCAGCTGCACAAGTATCAACCATCTTGTAGGTAGCAACTATTCCTTGCTTCTTTCTTAGCTCTGTAATTTCATCCTTAGAAGCATTAGTAAATTTAGCTATTACTCTATCTGTGAAGCCCATTTTTTTAGCTTTCTTTAAAACATCTTTATCTAGTTGTTCAAGCTTCATAGATTTGAGTTTTTCTTCCATAAGAACTAATTCCTTTATCTTACATAGGAAGAAGTAATCTATTTTAGTTATATTGTGGATTTCTTCAAGTTCAACTGAACGGCGGATAGCTTCTGCAATGACAAAAATTCTCTCATCATTAACATCCTCAAGCTTTTTAACTATCTCTTTACCATCAAGCTGCTTGTATATATCCTGTTCTAGTGTAAATAATCCTAATTCTAGTGAACGAATAGCTTTCATAAGTGCAGCTTCAAAGGAACTGCTTATGGCCATTACTTCACCTGTTGCTTTCATTTGTGTACCAAGAGTTCTCTGTGCCTTAACAAATTTGTCAAATGGCCATTTTGGTATCTTAACTACTACATAGTCAAGCGTAGGCTCAAAGCAAGCATAAGTTTTACCTGTAACCGCATTCTTTATTTCATCAAGTCCATACCCAATAGCAATCTTTGAAGCAACCTTTGCAATAGGGTATCCAGTTGCCTTTGATGCTAATGCAGATGACCTACTAACTCTTGGGTTAACCTCAATTACTGCATATTCGTAGCTTGTTGGATGGAGGGCATACTGAACATTACAGCCTCCCTGTATTCCTAAAGCAGAGATAATTTTAAGTGCAGAGGTTCTTAACATTTGATACTCTTTATCTGCCAGAGTCTGAGAAGGAGCAACAACTATACTGTCTCCTGTATGTACACCAACTGGATCTATATTTTCCATATTACATACGGTAATAACATTGCCCTTGCTATCTCTCATTACCTCATATTCGATTTCTTTCCAGCCAGATATACATTTCTCAATAAGCACCTGATGAACACGACTGAGTCTTAGACCATTTTCTCCAATTTCTCTTAGTTCGCTCTCGTCATTTACAATACCGCCACCTGTTCCTCCTAATGTATAGGCAGGTCTTACAATAACTGGATATTCAATTTCATTTGCAAATGCTATTGCATCCTCAATTGTTGTTACAACTTTACTTGCAATACAAGGCTCCCCGATACGTTCCATCGTATCCTTGAAGTCCTGCCTGTCCTCAGCCATTTTTATAGCCTCAGTTGCAGTACCTAAAAGTTTAACTCCCTGTTCCTGCAAAAAACCTGATTCAGCTAATTCCATCGCCAAGTTTAGTCCTGTTTGACCTCCAAGAGTTGGCAATATGCTGTCAGGTTTTTCAGTTATAATAATATTTTTTACAACTTCAGCCTTAAGTGGTTCTATATATACTTTATCTGCTATATTTGTATCAGTCATTATTGTAGCAGGATTACTGTTAACTAATACAACCTCTATTCCTTCTTCTCTAAGTGCTTGACATGCCTGTGTTCCAGCATAGTCAAATTCTGCAGCTTGTCCTATTATAATCGGTCCTGATCCAATAACCAGTACCTTGTGTATATCTTGACGTTTAGGCATTTAAATTTCCTCCAACTTTAAAGTTTATGTAAAGTCAATTACTTTCGGCTAAATATTCGATGATATCGACAATAGTCGCACTCTATTTACTTTCTTTTATCATATCTATAAATTCATCAAACAGATAAGCTGTATCACCTGGTCCTGGTGATGCTTCTGGATGGAATTGAACAGTAAATAATGGTGCATTTTTATATTTAATACCTTCAATGGTTCCATCATTCATATTAATATGGCTTACGCTCATTATTTCCTTGTTAAGAGAGGCTTCAATTATTGTATATCCATGATTTTGTGATGTTATATACGTCATATCTTTTTCAACATCTTTAACTGGATGATTACAACCTCTGTGTCCATACTTTAATTTTTCAGTATTTGCACCATTTGCAAGCGCCGTTAACTGATGTCCAAGGCATATTCCGAAAATTGGCTTCTTGCCTATCAGATTTTTTATAGTATCTATTTGGAATTGGCAATCCTTTGGGTCGCCAGGTCCATTTGACAGCATAATGCCATCTGGATTAATAGCTAATACTTCATCTGCAGTAGCTGTAGCAGGGAAAATACTAACATCACAATTTCTATTTAAAAGGGATCTTACTATATTTTTCTTCAGACCATAATCAACAAGAGCAATTTTATAGCCATCTCCAGCAAAATGCTTTACTTCTGGTGTAGTTACTTGAAGAACTGGGTTATCTATCGTATATTGCTTCAATTCGCTCAGTTTTTCTTCAGCGTCAGTAAGCTTATCAGCAGTAACTATTGTACCTTTCATAGTACCTTTTTCCCTTAAAATAATTGTAAGCTCTCTTGTATCAATTCCCTCTAAACCAATTATTTCATTTCTTTTAAGATACTCGTTTAATGTTTCAATTGATCTCCAATTGCTTGGAGTTTGGCAAAGTTCTCTTACAATAAAACCTTTTACTTGAGGTCTAATTGATTCAATATCATCTAGATTTACACCATAATTGCCTATTAACGGATAAGTCATACACACTATTTGTCCGCAATAGGATGGGTCTGTCAGCACTTCCTGATATCCAGTCATTCCAGTATTGAAAACAACCTCTCCAACGACATTGCCTTCCATCCCAAAGCTATTTCCCTCAAAAACAGTTCCATCTTCCAGTAATAAAAAAGCCTTCATATTCCACCCCTATATATTAATGACATTATTAAAAATTAACTACTCAGATAAGCCTTCCTTCAACGCTGAATTTAGGTCATTTTTCATTCTAATTACCTCTGCTCTTGAAGCATCAGCAAATTTATCTTCATTATATTGATTCTTCCAAATATCTGATTTGTATGCACATATTACGCTTCTTGATGCATTTACTATTGCTCCAAGCTTATCCTTATTGAAGGAATTAACGCAATCTTTTGCAGTACCACCCTGGGCACCATAGCCAGGTACCAATATATATGCACTTTTCATAATCGTTCTAAGTAATTTTGCTTGATTTGGGTAAGTAGCACCTACAACAGCACCAACACTGCTATACCCGTATTTGCCTGTAACAGGAGCTCCCCACCCATTTACATACTCAGCCATTATCTCATATATACTTTTAGAATCCTGAGTAACAAGGTCCTGAAGCTGACCTGATGATTTATTGGAAGTCTTAACAAGTACGAAAATACCCTTTTCATTGTTGATACAATCATTAATAAATGGCTTGATTCCGTCTTCACCTAAATATGGGTTTACTGTCAGTGCATCAGCATCAAAGGCCTTTTGCTTAATTTGCTTGTCAATCTCTGTTATCCCCAAGAATGCTTTTGAATAAGCTTCAGCAGTAGTACCAATATCATTTCTTTTACCATCTGCTATAACAATCATACCTTTGCTCTTAGCATATTTGCAGGTTTCATCAAATGCATATATGCCGTCAACACCATACATTTCATAATATGCTAATTGAGGCTTTACAGCAGGAACCAAATCATGTATTGAATCTATTATCTTTTTATTAAACTCAATAATTGCTTCTGAGCAACCCTTTAGATTTAAACCATATTCCCCAAAGGCTTTATCCTTAATAAATGCAGGTATATATTCCATTTTTGGATCTAGACCAACTACTGTTGGATTATCCTTTTCCTGAATACTTTCTATTAATCTATCTATAAACATCTTAACGCCTCCATATTTATACAATATCAATTTATCCAGTCTACCGCCGCTAATCCCACTCTTTAAGTTGAAATGATCGTTGTTCAACCCTGTATAACGATTTCTTATAATAGTACCTTTTCTCTCACGATTGGATTTCCACCTACAATTGTATATTGTGGTTGTCCATAAAGTTTAAATCCATTGAATGGGGAGTTTTTGCTCTTTGATTCAAATGAATTTATATCTACAGTACATTGCTCGTTTATATCAAAAATCATGATGTCTGCAGATTTTCCAACTTCAATTGTTCCTTTATTCAAGCCTAGCATCTTAGAAGGGTTTACACACATTTTATTTATTAGTTCTTCAACTGTGAGGTGTCCCGCTTTAACTAAATTTGTTATTGCTAATGGAAAAGCAGTTTCAAAACCAACCATGCCATTAGCTGCAATCTTGAATTCAACATTCTTTTCATCTATATGATGTGGTGCATGGTCTGTAGATATGATATCAATTGTGCCATCCTTTAAACCCTGTATAATAGCGTTTACATCATTTTGCGTTCTAAGCGGAGGGTTTACCTTTGCGTTTGTATCAAAGCCTTCGCAAGCTTGTTCAGTCAGTGAGAAGTAATGTGGACATGTTTCTGCTGTAACTTTTACTCCTCTTCTCTTAGCATTTCTAATCAAGTCAACCCCTAGCTCAGTACTTACATGCGCTATGTGCACATTTGCCTTTGTATATTCGGCGAGAATTAGGTCTCTTGCAATCATTACCTCTTCAGCAGGCGCAGGATTTCCTTTTAAACCTAGTAATGAAGAATAATAACCTTCATTCATAAGTCCTTCATCAACAAGGTCTAAATCCTCACAATGAGAGATTATTGTTATATCAAACATTGATGCATACTGCATAGCTTTTTTCATTAATGACGAGTTATTGACTGGTTTGCCATCGTCTGAAAGTGCAACTGCTCCTGCAAATTTTAGTTCACCAATCTCACTGAGTTCTTCACCCTTTAAGCCTTTTGATAATGCTCCAATAGGATATACATTTACTATTCCATCTGTTTTTGCTTTATTTAGGATATACATTATCATTGCTTCATTATCTAAAACAGGATTTGTATTTGGCATACATGCAACAGAAGTAAAGCCACCCTTTGCCGCACTCCTTGTCCCAGACTCTATGTCTTCCTTATATTCAAAGCCAGGATCTCTTAAATGGCAGTGCGCATCAACTAATCCTGGTACTACATACATTCCATTTGCTTCTATAATTTCACATCCGGTTGAATCAATTTCATTGTCTATTTCAACTATAACTCCATCTTCTATTAATATATCTGTAGCCTTACTAATAGCAGATTTACCATCAAATAGCTGTCCATTTTTAATCAATAATTTCATTATTGGAGCCCCTCCTAGTCAAAAGATATAGCAGAGCCATTCTAACTGCAACTCCGTTTGTTACCTGCTCATTTATAAAAGTCTGTTCTCCGTCAATAACTGTAGATGAAAGCTCAACTCCCCTATTTACAGGTCCTGGATGTAAAACAATTGCATCATCCTTTGCAAGCTTTAGTCTCTTTTCATCAATCCCAAAGAATCTGGAATACTCTCTTATTGTAGGAAATAGCCCCTTCTTTTGGCGTTCTAGTTGTATTCGAAGTCCCATAACCACATCAGCATCTAATATTGCTTCTTGAACTGTGCTATAAACCTTTACGCCCAATCTTTCAATATCTCTCGGAATTAATGTTGCTGGACCAGATACACTAACCTCTGCTCCTAGCTTAGTCAATCCCCAGATATTACTTCTAGCTACTCTGCTATGAAGTATATCGCCTATAATCGCTACCTTTAGTCCTTTTATTGTTCCCTTTTTCTCAAGTATAGTAAACATATCAAGCAAAGCCTGTGTAGGATGTTCATTCATACCATCACCAGCATTAATAACAGAAGACTTTACATTTTTAGCAAGAAGATGTGGTGCTCCTGACATTGGGTGCCTCATAATAATTATATCAGAACCCATCATATCAATAGTTTTTCCAGTATCAATCAGTGTTTCACCTTTAGCAACACTGCTGCTCGAAGCTGAGATATTTGCTGCACTTGCACCCATATATTTTGAAGCAAGTTCAAAGGAAAGTCTTGTTCTTGTACTATTTTCATAAAAAAGAGTTATGATTGATTTTCCTTGTAGATGAGCAGTTTTTTTGTTATTTGAAGTCACAATATATTTCATTGTCTTTGCTGTGTCAAGGATATACTGTATTTCCTCAGCCGAAATATCCCTAAGCCCAAGCAAATCCTTAGATTTCAAATTCATTCTACATTACTCCTATTCTTTGTTTGTAATTGTAACACTATTTTCGCCATCAAATTCTTTTACATTTACATGTACTATTTCGCTTCTTGAGGTTGGTACATTTTTGCCAACATAGTCTGGTCTTATAGGTAGTTCCCTATGCCCTCTGTCTATTAAAACAGCCAACTGAATCATTTGAGGTCGGTTAATGTCCATAAGCGCATCAATAGCCGCCCTTATAGTTCTTCCGGTATAAATAACATCATCAACTAAAACCACTTTTTTATTAGCAATATCAAAATTTATTTCTGTTCCATTTATAACTGGGTGCTCATTGAGCAAGCTTAAATCATCACGATAGAGAGTAATATCCAATATGCCAACAGGAATATCAGTATTTTCTACTTCCTTAATTTTAGCTGCAATTTTTTTTGCAAGTGGAACACCTCTTCTTTGAATTCCCATTAGCACAAGATTTTCAACGCCCTTATTTTTTTCAATAATTTCATGAGAGATTCTTGTGATAGCTCTTAAAACTGCACTTTCATCCATTATTTCTGTCATTTGCATTGTCAAATCTCCTTTCCTCACCTACTTATGATAATTACCTAAAATCATAAACTTATGTATTCAAATACTAAAAAAGCTTCTTACCTAAAGGCAAGAAGCTTAAACATATCACAAATATAATCATAAAAATGTATAAACGATTATACATAACGATGTCTGTTTAAAATTCCACCTTATAGCCTCTCTGGACTAATTTAAAGGTAAAAATATTTTTTGAAGTTCAGTTTTTCACTAAGAGTTATAATATCATAATGAATTACGGTTGTCTATAACTTTATTTCAAATTTCTTAATTCTTCTACAAGCTTCTGGATATAATCAGGCACATCTGTTTCAAATTGCATTTTTTCACCTGTAATCGGGTGCTCGAATTGAAGCCTAAATGCATGTAATACCTGCCCATGGGTCTTAAATCGCTGTTTCTTTCTGCCATATACTGCATCACCTATTATTGGATGATCTATATAGGATAAATGTACCCTAATTTGGTGAGTTCTGCCTGTTTCAAGCTTAAGTTCTAAATAAGTTGCTGTAGAAAACCTTTCTCGCACTGTAAAATGAGTAATTGCTTCTCTGCCATTTTTCAGGTTAACACTCATCTTCTTTCGATCCACAGGATGTCTGCCTATTGGAGCATCAATTTTGCCGTTATTCTCATAAATAATGCCTTCCGCTAAAGCAATATACTCTCTTCTGATATCATGAGTTTTCAAATCTTCTGAAAGCTTTTCATGTGCCTTATTACTTTTAGCAACTACAAGAAGTCCTGATGTATCCTTGTCAATTCTATGAACAATACCCGGTCTTATTACTCCATTAATATCCGACAAGCTATCCCCACAGTGTTTCATTAGGGCATTAACCAAAGTTCCCGTATAATTGCCAACTGCAGGGTGCACAACCATTCCCTTTGGTTTATTAATTACAATAATATGTTCATCCTCAAATACAATATCCAATGGTATATCTTCTGCCAAAATATTGAGCATTTCAGGTTCTGGTACATTGACAACTATACTATCCCCAGCTTTTAGCTTAAAATTTTGCTTAACCTTTTCTCCATTTACTGATACATTTCCATCCTGGCAAAGCTTTTGAATATATGTTCTTGAAAAGTCTTCCATATTTGATGAAAGCCAAGTATCAATTCTAGCTTCATCTGTATCACATTCTAAAATAATTTCTTTCACTATTACCTCCAAAGTTATATCAATTATAGATTTTTAGCTCAACTTTCCTACATGAAAAGTCTGCCGACGCTCAAGCTTACAAAGTTGAATTATTTGTCATTAACCAGTATTATATTTTGAATATATTCACTAAATAACTCTTCAGTTTATTGGATTAAGTATGAGTACAACTCCATATAATCACTACCTAATCTTCCAAAAGCTTACTGAGTTGTCTAAAGCATTTTTGAATATTTTCGTATTGTTCCCACGGCACAGAACGTAAAAGCGTCATTCTTTGTTCAAAAGCTTCTGCAGGTGTCATAACTGAAAATACAGTATTAAATTTAGCCTTGGTTTGCTCTCTTCTATGTTTCAAATACTTTTTCGTACCAGCATTATCTTTGCAATCAATATTATCAATAAAATCTTTACATTGGTCAATTACTTTTTTATCAATTTCATTAGCAGCTGAAATGGAATCCAACAAAAAAGTTTCTATGACACCAGTCTCCTCAAAAGGGATTATTAGTGGTAAATAGTTAATACTACAATCGTTTTTCTTTAAGTCGGTATATTCAGCTACATTCCAGCAATTGTGCAAAACTTCTGAAGAAAATTTAACTGTATAATTCTCAAATTTTATATTTAAGGTTTTTATAAAATCCACTTCTGTATTGACTTCATCCCTATCACTAATAATTACAATTTTATCAAATTGCTTTACAGAGCCTATATTATTTAAGTCTAGTATTTGTTCCAACATATTAGGAATTCCACTAATCCCACCCGAAGATAAAATGCATAGAACACTCCCATTGCTATGTTCTAACCATTTTATATCATTTTAATTTTTAGTTCTTAGAGGGTGAGTTATACCGTCTTCTTTGTATTTTTTGTAATTATTTTTTTCTATGTATATCCAATTATAAACTTTTACCAAAAAATACTGTATAAGCGTCAAATCAGTATTTCCCTCACAAATAATTACACTCTTCATTTTCTCAACTCCAAGTCATAGTCATCTCTTACCTGTAGAGCCTTTTCTCCAGTAAGTATTCTTGCTATAGTTTGATTCTCTTTTTTGGATAAAGTTATAACACGGATTAAATCATCAGAAATAAATCCTGTATTACAGTTAAGCATAGCATCGACTGTCTCTATGCTATGAGTAGTTAAAAACAACTGTACATTAAAAGTTTTGCATGCATTAATTAACCAATTAAAAACTTGCTTAAGTGCGTTAGCATGAATAGATGTTTCAATTTCATCAACTAGTAATATCCCATTTTCAGCTTCAGCAACTCCATTTGCCAAAGCAATAACCTTTTTTATTCCATCTCCATAAGTTGATAATGGCATATACTCTGATAATGAATTATCTACCATTTGAACAATTCTTCCGTCTTTATCTTGCACAATCCTTAAATCTTTAATATTAGAATCGAACAATTTTAGAATCTCAATTACTTTCTCACTTAAATGTCTATTTCTTACAATCTCATTAAAATTATTTTTTACAATGTGATCAATAGTAGATATATATTTCATTTTTATATAAGGTTTATTTTTTTCAAGGGTTATTTTATTGTCATACTTATTAAAACTTACAGGAATAACATTAGGAAAAAAACGTATTTGTTCGTGTCCTCCCTCGCAGAAAAGTTCTCCAACAAAACTATCCATTCCTTCTGAAATAGACTCTAATAGTATCATTTGAATTTTACCATATAATCTAACTAAAGTTTTATTGCCACTTGCTTCTTCACATGACACTGAAACTAACATATTATCACTTAATTTATTAAATAAAAATAAAAATGAATCATACAAAGATGGACTTAAATTTGCACCTGCACCTTCTCTTAATCTGGAAATTCTTAAAATATTAGAAAAATCATTTGGTCTGCTAAGTACCATGGCTGCTTCTAAAACAGAGGTTTTTCCACAATTATTAGCTCCAACTAAAATATTAACATTACTTAAGTTATTTAATTCTAAATTATTTATTCCTCTGAAAGTTTCTATGTTCAGATTTGAAAAATGTCTTGCCATTATAACACCTCACTTATCAATTATATTCCCATTATATACAATATCAAATTGTACAAGGCATGATTTCCCAATCAATTAAACTATCCCATTATTTTTCTTCTATATTTTATATTATTTCTCTTCTTCCTCTATAGTCTCTATAGTCTCCGTACTATGTTCCTCAACTGGCTTGTCCTCCTTATAAAAAAAGAGGATATCGATTGCAAGCAAAATAGTTCCAACAACCACAAACATGTCTGCTATATTAAAGGTTGGAAATGTAAATGATCCAAAATGGAAGTCAAGAAAATCTGTAACACTGCCTTTAGTTATTCTGTCATATAAATTTCCCAATGCGCCACTAAGTATTAATGATAATGAAACACGCAGAAATTTATCTTTGTATTTAATAATAACTAACAGCATTGCTAAAGATACCAGTGATGTCATTACAATGAGAAATATTGTTTTCCCTTGTAATATACTAAATGCTGCGCCTCTATTTTCAAGATATCGCAAATAGAAAAAATTATCAATAACAGAAATTGTTTTATCTGCTAAAGTATCTATAACCCATACTTTAGAAACTCTGTCCAAAATAAAACCTAAAATAATAATTAATGCCCAAATCATAATAACCTCCCACGCCAACTTTTGGCATAATAATTTAATTTATATATCGTGGAGGTACGCAATTTATTACAACTGCATATAAGCTTTTTCATGCGAACCTCCCACGCCCACTTTGGGCATAAAAATTTAATAAATATCTAGTTGTTGGCACAATCACACATCCAACTCGAAAACGCACCATGTTTGTACTAACCACTACACCAGCAAAAAGCCATTTGGCTTTTTGTGACTCGAAAATGCACCATGTTGTACAAACTCATTTTTCGAGTTTGTTATGGTATATACCATTTTGAAATACCATTGTATTTGTCCCACGCATAAGGGTTTATAGCTCCTCTTATGCTTTTATTATAACTAACACTTTCATTCAAGAAAAATAAGCCGATATATGGTCTATCCACCGATATAGTGTTTATGAGATTGACATAATAAGCTTTTTGAGTTTCTATATTACTATCACTTAAAATACTCTTAAGAATATTGTCTACGTCTGGATTACTGTATCCTGCAACATTCAATCCACTCTTAATTGCATCTGTAGAATATGCAAAGGACAAATCAGGTATAGAAGATATTCTATATCCCATTAGTGCCATATCATAATTACCGGATTTAATAGTTTTGTTAACAGCATCCCAAGGAATTTTTGATACCTCGACAGTTATACCATTCTTTGCTAGCTGAGAAGCAATCTCCTTTGCTACAGTACTTCTTAAACTATTGTCATCATTCACTATTAAACGAATTGTTAAAGGCTTTCTTGTAGTTTTCCTTACATATTTATTATTACTGGCATCAAGTATATATCCACTCTGAGATAAAAGTTCCTTTGCCTTTCTCAAATCGTTCCCCTTCTCAAAATCTACAAGCTGATATACCCATGAGTTTGGCATAATTGGTATCTCGGCAGCTACTGCAATACCTAAAGCAGACTTTTCTATAAGCTGCTTTTTGTTTATCAATATATTAAGAGCATTTCTTAAGCGTTTATCAGCTAAAGGACCCTTTTTAATATTTAAAGATAAAAACTCATAATTTCTTCCAGTATACCTTTTTAGATTAATATCTGTTCTACCTATATATTTTCTGAATTCATTATAATCATTCGATATAACATCTATATCCTTTGTCAAAAACGCATTCTTTGCAAGATTTGAATTACTAAATATTTTTATTTCCACTTTTGAAATATATGGCTCTGTAATATTAGTAATATTATTAGTGTTATCCGAAGTAGTGCTTCTGTCAGTCTTGTCGTTTTGTCCTTGAGAATTCCACCAATCCTCATTTTGCTTTAGCTTTATACTGGTTTTAGGGTCATAAGAAACAAACGTATATGGACCTGTTCCAATTGGCAAAAGATTCATTTTAGATTGTTTATCACTTATCTTTTCATTAAGAAAATGATGCATAGGAATAATTGGGAAAATCAGTTCATTTTTTATAAATGAATATGGCTGTTTCAGCTTTATTATAACTGAATTACTAATACCAATGGAAACTGCTGCAATATTTTTGACATTTTCTATATAAATACTGTTGTTCTTTGAATCCATTATAGTATTTATTGTAAACACAACATCCTCGGGTTTTAATGACATTTTGTCATGCCATTTTACATTCTCTTTTAGATAAATTGTCAACGTTAACCCATCACCAGACAAAGTTGAACTTTTAGCCAAAACCTCTACAGGCTGTCCAAAGCTATCCAACTTATACAACCCATCAAATATAAGTCCAAGAAAATCCTTAACATATTTATTGTTTGTCAATATGGGATTTAGAGTGTCAACGGGTGTAGTAAACAGTTTAATCGATTTGCCCTTTACAGGTCCTTTGTCAATAACGTCATACTTATCTTCGTATACGTCTTCTACAACCTTTGCTTCTTTTTTAGTATTAAAAGTGCATGCACTAAGCAGCATACTAAATAAAACTAAAACGGTAATAACTTTAACTCTTTTTTTCATCTATCCTCTCCGTACTTCTTAATTAAGCGTATGATTATCATATGAAATAGGCTCAACTATTCTTTGTTAAAACTTACTCAATTACTTTAACATCATAATTGCAGCAAGACTCCCTGTTTTTCCGTTATCGCCTCTATACGAGAAAAAAACATCATTATTGCACTTAGTACATACATTACTAACTACAATATTTTTTTCTAAGACTCCAGTCTCAACTATAACCTGTTTAATTATTTGCTGTAAATTAATATAATATTTTCCGTTTCTGTAGTCAATGTATTTTTCACACCAACTAAATTTTTCAATAAAGCAATTGTATACATCTGAATCCACCTCAAAGCAATCCTTGCAAATTGATGGTCCTATAGTCACTTGAATATCCTTTAAATCACTACCGTAAGTATCCTTCATAAGCATCAAAGCTTGGTAAGAGATGTTTTTAACAGTACTCTTCCAACCCGAATGAACAGCTGTAATCGCCTTTTTAATAGGATCCAGCATCAATACAGGAACACAATCCGCATAAAACGTTACTAAAGGAATACCAGAATGATTTGTCGATAATCCATCAAAACCAATTATATCACTTTCTTTTACTAACCCTTTACCTGCATCTTCAGGCCCTACTATCCTAATCTTATTATCATGTATTTGGTTTGATAAAACCATATTGTTAAAATCAACACCTATTGCACCTGCAATAATTCTGTAGTTTTTCAAAATATTTTCTTTGCTGTCATTTCTATTAAAGCTCAAATTAAGCGTGGAGCATTCTCCTTCACTCACTCCCCCAAGTCTCGTTGTGAAACAGTGAGTTAACATATCACTATACTTCTCGAAATTTTTAAAACCAATGTATACCAAATCTCCAGCTTTATTTAAGGTAACATTTTCATTAATTTGCCCATGCTCAGCATTTTGAAAAATAGGATTTGAAAGAAGCGACATTCAGTTGATTCCTCCTTTATAAAGGCTTTAGGTCTTTCAGCTTATATATAGTATGATAATTGCAGAATAAATATCAATTATTCTCTAACACTTTAATTATCCACTAGCACTTTATTTATCTTCTAATACTTTTGAAATACGCTCTATTTTCAGACACTTACCTGTTTTTTCATCAACCTCAAGAAAAATAGAATTAAACTGAACTTTTCCCTTTGCGGTCTCAAACTTCTGAGGCATCCTATTGATAAATCTTTCAATAATTAAATCCTTTTCGACACCTATTACTCCATCATATGGTCCGGTCATTCCAACATCTGATATTAGAGCAGTCCCGAAAGGTAAGATTCTTTCATCTGCTGTAGGCACATGTGTATGCGTACCAGCTAAACAGCATATTCTACCATCTAAATACCATGCGAGAGCAATTTTTTCAGACGTTGCTTCAGCATGCATATCTACAAAAACTACTTTTGTTTTTGCTTTGATTTCTTGAATTTCTTTATCGGCAGTTAAAAAAGGACATTCAATGGAATCCATATACACTCTTCCCATAAGATTTAGAACAGCCAATTCCATTCCTTTCGAGTTTTTTAAGATCGTATATCCTCTACCCGGTACATTGACTGGGTAATTGGCAGGTCTAACAATTCTATTCTCAGAATCAATAAAGTTTAATATCTCTTTTTTAGACCAAGTATGATTTCCCATTGTTATACAGTCTACGCCCGCTTTATAAAGTTCATTAGCAATTATATATGTTATGCCGCTACCAGCAGCACTATTTTCTCCATTTGCAATACAAAAATCAATTTTAAGCTCTTCTCTTAATTGTGGAACAATTTCCTTTACAACCTTTTTTCCAGAATTGCCATATATGTCGCCTATAAAAAGTATGTTCAATTTACTTCCTCCATGTTTTAACGATAATAAGCCCCACTCTCACAGCATTGCATTTAAGCTAGCAAAGACTAAAAATGCTATATATAGGAAAGTAGAGTAATTAATATCATTATTTCTTGCTTTTAATTAATATTATTTTACTATATAGTATTATAATACATATTCTTATAAAAAGTCATTGTATATTTAAATAAACAAAAAAGCGTGATCTCCACGCTTTTTTGCTTATTTAAATTAATTACTTAGCATATTCAATAGTTCTTGTTTCTCTAAGCATAGTAACCTTAATTTGTCCAGGGTACTCAAGCTCATCTTCAATCTTCTTTGTTATTTCTCTTGCCTTTAGAACCATATCAGCATCACTTACAATCTCAGGCTTAACCATAATTCTGATCTCTCTACCTGCTTGGATTGCAAAGCACTTATCAACTCCCTCAAAGGAATTTGCAATTTCTTCGAGTTTTTCTAAGCGTTTGATATATGACTCTAATGTCTCTCTTCTAGCACCAGGTCTAGCAGCAGAAATTGAATCCGCAGCCTGAACCAGAACAGAAATAATGCTTGTAGCCTCAACATCTCCATGATGAGATAATATAGCATTAATAACCTCAGTGCCTTCTTTATACTTCTTAACTACATCAGCACCAATATCTACATGAGAACCTTCAACTTCATGGTCAATTGCCTTACCAATGTCATGAAGTAGTCCTGCTCTTTTTGCAAGAGGAACATCTACTCCTAACTCAGCAGCCATAACTCCTGCCAAGTAAGACACCTCTATTGAATGGTTAAGTACATTTTGTCCATAACTAGTTCTAAACTTTAATTTACCAAGCAGTCTAATAAGTTCAGGATGCAAGCCATGTACACCTGTCTCGAATGCGGCATTATCACCAGCTTCACGGATTGTATTGTCTACTTCCTTCTTAGACTTTTCAACCATTTCTTCTATTCTTGCTGGATGAATTCTACCATCAAGAATTAATTTTTCAAGCGTTAATCTTGCTACTTCCCTACGAATAGGGTCAAATCCTGATAAAATTACTGCTTCAGGAGTATCATCAATAATTAAATCAATTCCTGTTAAGGTCTCTAGAGTTCTGATATTTCTTCCCTCACGACCAATAATTCTTCCCTTCATCTCGTCATTAGGCAAAGGTACAACAGAAACTGTTGCTTCAGATACGTGATCAGCAGCACATTTTTGAATTGCTGTAGCCAAAATGTCTTTGGCTCTTCTATCTGCTTCTTGTTTTGTATTCATCTCAATCTCTTTAATAAGAGCAGCAGATTCGTGCTTTACTTCATTTTCCACATTTCTTAACAAATAATCTTTTGCATCTTCTACAGTCAAACCAGATATTCTCTCTAGTTCCTCTGTTTGCTTTCTAACAAGTTCTTCTGTGCGCTCCTGCATAAGTTCAAGCTCTTTTGTCTTTTTGTTCAGAGCTTCATCTTTCTGCTCAAGTGCCTCTACCTTCTTGTCAAGGGATTCTTCCTTTTGAACGAGTCTTCTTTCTTGCCTTTGAAATTCATTTCTTCTGTCCTTGATATCCTTATCAATTTCAATTCTAGTCTTATGGATTTCTTCTTTAGCTTCAAGAAGTGTCTCTCTCTTTTTATTTTCCCCTTGTTTCAACGCTTCACCAACAATCCTCTGAGCTTCTTGCTCAGCACTACCAATTGCTGCTTCTGCTTGTTTCTTTCTAGCCTCAAATCCTCTTTTGTAAAATATAAATGAAGCAATAATTGCAATAACTATTCCAATGGTTAATCCAAGAAATAAATTACCTATGTCGCACACCTCCTCCTTATTCAGTTTTCAAAGCTCAAATTTCACAATTCATATTCATAATAATTATAATAGGAATTAAAGTTGGAAAAATATAATCTATCTAGTATCGTAATATATATATTATAATCAAAAACTAAGCATACAAGCTTGGCTATTTTCAATACACTTACGTGTACTTTCCGATATGAGATGTAAAAACAAACTGCATATATAAATTAGCCTAAAATAAGCTTAATAATTCAATGATAACTCCTACAATACAAACCAACTTAAATGCCATAACACTTTAATTTTAATCGCTTTTGATTTTTATGTCAAGAATTAAAAAAGTTAGCACAAATTCAGCATACTTTTTTGTGACATTTTCCTAGTTTTCACTTTATCCGGACTTCGTAATATAAGAGCAACTAGTCGTTTGCTTTCACTTAAGCTAAGTACAAGTTTCTTTTTAACCGGCTTCGCAAGTATAAGTGCAACTAGACCTCCTGCCTTCGCTGTCACTCGGCACAAGCTAAGTATTATTTACCCTATTTACTGTTTTGTATAAGGGTTGCTTTTACAGTATTCTTCATAAGCATTGCTCTTGTCATAGGCCCGACTCCACCTGTAACCTTTGTAATAGCTGAAGCAACCTCTGAAACTGTTCCAAACTGAACATCTCCAACCAGCTTTCCATCTGCACCTCTTGATACTCCAACATCAATTACAACTGCACCTGGTTTAACATATTCAGGCTTAATAAACTCAGCTTTACCTATTGCACATACTAAAATATCAGCACTTTTGCATATTTCCTGAATGTTAGCAGTTTTTGAATGGCATATTGTTACTGTTGCATTCTTTGATAATAGTAAAATTGCCTGTGGTTTACCAACAATGTTACTCCTACCAACTACAACACAATTCTTACCTTCAATTTGTATATCATTTGCCTCTAATAATTCAACTACTCCAGCAGGTGTACATGGTAAAAATACAGGTTTACCAATCATAAGATTACCTACATTTATTGGATGGAAGCAATCTGCATCCTTTAATGGATTGATTGCCGCGATTACTTTATCTTCATTAATGTGCTTTGGAATTGGAAGTTGAACCAATATCCCATTTACAGCAGCATCATTATTCAATGTTTCAATCAATCCAAGTAGTTCTTCTTCTGAAGTAGTAGCCGGCAATGCATATTCAAAAGATTTTATTCCTATTTCGGCACAGTCGTTTTTCTTATGATTTACATAAACTCTTGATGCTGGGTCATCTCCAACAATAATTACTGCAAGTCCAGCATTAATTCCTTTTTGCTTTAATTCCTCAATTTCTTGTTTTAAATCAGCTTTTACTTTTCCAGCTAATTCTGTTCCATTTAATACTTTTGCAGACATATATTTTCCCTTTCTGTATCAAAGGAATGACTAAAAAACAGCTTTATCTTTAGCATTCCTAGGTAATTTTTCATAATTTCACTAATACATTGTAAATTATCGCTTTTTTCTTGTCAATTCATTTGGCTTTTTATGTTCAGAAATCTTATTACCTGATTTACCCCTTCTATTATTCTCATTTTTAAAAGTCTGACCATTATTATGTCCATGTCCCGCATTCTACACAAGAACCACAAGGGAAATGTACCTTTCCCTGAAAGAAATGACATGGACTCGGCACCTCATTTTTTTATTTCTCAATTTCTTTTAGCCTTACTCCCGTGCGCATTACGAGGTTTCTCAATACTATTGGCATTTCTTCTTTCAATATTTCGGACTTTCGAACCACTTTTTCTGTTTTCAGGCTCAGATGCATTTCGGCCTTTTTTATTGTTTGAAGACAGCTTTTCAAGGGTATTTTTATTTCCCTGCTTATTTAACCTCTGATTACTTGAGTTCCGCTTATTTGAGCTCTGATTACTTGAACTCTGCTTATTTGAATTCTGCTTAGTTGAGTCCTGTTTATTTGAATTCTGCTTACCTGAGCTCTGCTTATTTGAACTCTGCTTATTTGAATTCTGCTTACTTGAACTCTGCTTATTTGAACTCTGCTTATTTGAATTCTGCTTACTTGAACTCTGCTTATTTGAACTCTGCTTATTTGAACTCTGCTTATTTGAACTCTGCTTACTCTGTTTATTAGAAAATTTGTCAGACTCAGCAACGCCTTTCCCTTTACCCCTCATAGGCTTAACTAAGCAATTTGGAGCAAATCCAATCAAGTCCTCTCTACCAGCTTCTTTTAATGCCTCAATGACAACGTGATAATTTTCTTTTTTTCTATATTGTAGTAAAGACCTCTGCATAGCCTTCTCTTTTACAGTCTTTGGCACATATACCTTTTTCATATTTCTAATATCATAGCCTGTATAAAACATACAAGTAGACAATGTACCTGGAGTAGGATAAAAATCTTGCACCTGCTCAGGCATTATGTGATGTTCCTTCAGATATACAGCCAACTCCACAGCGGCCTTTAAATCGCTTCCTGGATGGCTAGACATAAGGTACGGAACAAGGTACTGTTCCTTATTGATCTTCTTGTTAATATCATAAAACTTTTTTACAAACTTATCATAAAGCTGTCGTTTAGATTTCCCCATTTTTTCTAAAACTCTATCCACCACATGTTCTGGCGCAACCTTCAACTGCCCGCTTACATGATGTTCGCAAAGCTCTGTAAAAAAGGTATCATCTTTGTCATACATAAGATAATCATATCTGATGCCCGAACGAATAAAAACCTTCTTAACATTTGGAAGCTCTCTTAGCTTTCTTAGTAAGCTTAAATACTCAGAATGATCAACAATCAAGTTCTTACAAGGTTCTGGATACAAACATTGCCTATCCTTACATACACCGTTCTTAACCTGCTTCTTACACGCTACGCTCCTAAAATTGGCAGTAGGCCCTCCAACATCATGAATATACCCCTTAAAGCCCTCAGACCATGTTAGTTTCTTTGCTTCATTAATAATTGAGGCCTGACTTCTCTTTTGAATAGCCCTTCCTTGATGGAAATTTAGTGCACAAAAAGAGCATCCACCATAACAGCCTCTGTGACTGGTTATACTAAATTCAACCTCAGTAATTGCAGGTATTCCGCCGTACTTCTCATATACTGGATGGTAGGTTCTCTCATATGGTAAAGCATAAACTCTGTCTAACTCGCTTGATGACATAGGCAGTGCAGGTGGATTCTGCACCAAATATCTATCTCCATGCTGCTGTACAAGCGTTTTACCGTTAATTGCGTCCTGCTCACTATATTGAACTTTAAATGCTTCTGCATATATTTTTTTATTCTCTGATACTTCGTCAAAAGACGGCAGTATTGCTATATTTTTTGTACCATTAGAAGCAATTGCATTTTTTATGTCAGTTGGAAGTTCATCAAAGCTTGCCATATATGCACTTCCGCGAATATTTTTTATACTAGAAACAGGTACATCCTTTTTTAGCAGTTTAGCTATCTCAACAATAGAGTTTTCGCCCATTCCATAAAGCAGCAAATCCGCTTTTGAGTCTACAAGTATTGACCTTCTAACCTTATCATCCCAGTAATCATAATGAGCAAACCTTCTAAGACTAGCCTCAATTCCACCTATAATAACAGGAGTATCCTTGAATATCTCTTTAATTTTATTTGCATATACAATTACAGCTCTATCTGGTCTTTGCCCAGCTTTTCCACCAGGTGAATACAAATCTTGCGACCTTTTTTTCTTACTTGCTGTGTAGTGATTCACCATAGAATCAATTACACCAGAAGAAATAAGAACTCCATATTTTGGTCGTCCCAGCCTCTTGAAATCTTCACTTTTTTTCCAGTTAGGCTGTGCAATAATTCCAACTCGGAAACCTTCGCTCTCAAGAACCCTGGTAATTATAGCATGTCCAAAGCTAGGATGATCAACATACGCATCCCCGCTAATATACAAAAAATCAAGCTGTCCCCAGCCTCTTTCATTCATATCATCAAAACTTATTGGTAAAAAATTCATTTTATATTTTTCCTTTGCATTAGTTGTTCTTATAGTATCTTAGTTTAAATTAAAACATTTTGTATCATTCTCAAAAACAAGTATTATTATTAATTCAACTTTCCCACATAAAAAACCCATCGGTGTTCAAACTTATTAATGGTTTGTTGCCAAATTAATTTAATTAGTACTATTTTAACACAAATTCTTTTGTAATATATAGTTAAGTAAATTAATATCTCATAGTTAATCGAAGTTAACAAAAAGTGTTTTTTTAGAGTTTAAAGATAACCTATGAATATATTAAAAACACTCTAATATATTGAAATATTTATAGTTTTTACAACTTTGTAATAACTCTATGATATTTTTAATGCCAATTAGTATTATAATAAAAATGAACAGGAGGAAGAAATATGGCGAATATCCTAATTGTTGAAGATGAACTGCCAATTAATGAATTGATTAAAAGAAATATGAACCTTGTCAGTCACAAATGTATTTCCGCCTTTGATGGAAAGCAAGCTCTTACTTTTGTTGAACAATATTCTTTCGATTTGATTTTATTGGATGTAATGCTACCAGAGCTTGATGGTTTTGATGTTTTTGACAGAATAGATGGGATTGCTACTATCTTTCTAACTGCAAAAAACAGCTTATCGGATCGAGTGAAAGGTTTAAATATGGGTGCAGATGATTATTTAACAAAACCCTTTGAAATGTTAGAGCTTTTAGCGCGTGTAGATGCCGTACTACGACGAACAAAAAAAGAATCTGAAATCTTTAAAGTTGATAATTTGAAAATTCAATTTGACAGCCGCCAGATATTTATAAATGAAGAAGCTATTGAATGTACTCCAAAAGAATATGAATTACTAGAAGTTCTTGTTAGAAACAGAAATATTGCACTGTCAAGAGAAAAACTATTAGAGCTTGCATGGGGGTATGACTATGAGGGCGACACAAGGACAGTTGATGTACATATACAAAAATTACGTAAAAAGTTGGGGCTAGATAACCGAATAAAAACCGTTTATAAGCTAGGCTATCGGTTTGAGGTACTGTCATGAAGCTAAAAACATATTTTATGACTTTACTGCTATTTCTCTTGTTTTTTAATGGTAGCATTCTGTTGATTTCTTTCGTCAATTTAAACAACAATTTGGAAAGCATTAGAGAACGCTGTCTTGGAGAACATTATTTTATTGCTAATGCTTATGCAAAAGATTTAACGGCAGTTGAAGCTAGAGGGACTACAGCAGTTAATGCAATGAAACCTCTTTTCCAGTCCTATGTTAGCTATTACGGAGATAAAAATGTATTTTTAGAATTATCCAAAGATGACAAAACACTTTACTCCAATGTTCCTTTAGAAAAGGATTCTTATACTAAAGTAGAAAACCTAACAGCGGGAAATAGGATTATGTATACAATTAAACTGAAAGAAAAAGAATATGTCAGTGTTAGCGGATCACTTCCTGCCCCTTATAACACTTATATGCTCACCTATATGTATGATTTATCAGATAGCATCACTTCATGGAACAGGGTAACTGGCTTTCTTTATACTGTTGGAATTATTATATCCTTTCTACTTGCAGTGTGTTTGATTTTGCTGCTTAACCATATTTTTAAGCCTCTAATACAAATTTCTCTGGCATCACAAAACATCGCTAAAGGAGAATATGAAAATAGGCTACCAGTAACAGGTAAGGATGAGCTTTCAGAAATGGCTCAGAGCTTTAACTATATGGCAGACGAGATTCAAAATCAAATGGTTCGGCTTACAAAATCAGCGCAGCAAAAACAGTGTTTTGTTGATAATTTTGCTCATGAGCTTCGAACGCCTCTGACGACGATTTATGGTTATGCGGAATATATTCAGAAAGCGGCCATTACAGATGAAGAGAAGCTATCGGCAACCAGTTATATCATGTCTGAAAGTAAACGTCTTCAAAATATGGCATACCGTTTATTGGACCTTGCTATGCTTCGTAATGATGAGATTATATTTAGTGATGTGAGCGTAAAAGAACTTTTTCAAAGTACTTTGGATGAACTGAATCAAAAGGCAGTACAGAAGTATGTAAAACTGGAATATGCCTGTAAGTTCGATAGCCTACTGGGTGATTTTGAATTATTAAAATGTATGCTGATCAATTTAGTAGACAATAGCATAAAAGCCTGTAATTCAAATGGCAGTGTAAAGTTGGATGCATATTATGAAGATGGCAAAAAGGTAGTTACAGTACTGGATAACGGCAGAGGAATGTCAGAAGAAGATATGAGTCATATAACAGAGGCCTTTTATCGCGTAGATAAATCACGTAGCAGGGCTGAGGGTGGCGTCGGTTTAGGACTTTCTCTATGCGAACAGATTGCCATAAAGCATAGTGCTGTAATTTCTTTTTCTTCTCAGCCTAACCATGGCACAAAGGTGAAAATTACTTTTACAACTTCTTAACATGTTGATGATAGTTTGGTAATTATTCTGCATTATTATAGCAAAGTGATCACGAATATAAAAGTTATAAAAGGAGAATTCAGTATGAGCATTAAAATATTTAACAGAAATAATCTCAGTAAAGTTGTAATTGGAACAGTTGTGGCAATTGGCATTTGTACTCTGACTTTCAGCAGTATGACAAAATCGGTAAAAGCAGCAGTAGTCAACAAGACAGAAATAATTCCCACAACGTATAGTACAACAGCAAGCGATGCAAAAGATGTACTCAAGGGCTATGTGAAAGCTGCATATAAAGTAACCATATCAAAGATTTCCTGCAAAACCACTAAAAATGATATATCTGCGGAAGCAGCTGCTGAACTTGGAGCACAGGATTTATGGCGACTTTTCGGAGTTGATATGAACGGCAAAACAATTGAAATGACTTACCATTCAGTATCTTCAACTCAACTCCGTGCAGAGTGGTTAGGTATGATTTCTGTCAATAAGAAGCTTTCCTATTGGTTTTTGATAGATGCCGTAACAGGAGAATGTCGTAACACAAGCCAAGACAAATATATAAGTGGTAACATTAATGTTGGATTTGATAAAGAGCTCGATAAAAATCCAGAGCAATATACGTCACTAGCTAAAGAAGTAGCAGAAAAATATAAGTTAGTATCAGGTAAAGTAGTGTCTGCAGAATATGCTGGACAGGGATATATCGGTAACAATGATGGCAGTGCCAAAAACCCTGAAATTGACATTTTGGTAACATCAGATAATGGTAAACAGGCTCAGTTGACTTTCTCAAGGTACAATCAGGAATTTCTTCAAGTGTCGTATGACAGCTGTGTAAAAGATATGAAAGCTTTTGAAGAGCAATGTAGAAAGAAGGCTTTAGAGGAGTCTGAAATCAGAAAGAAAGCTTTAGAGCAGTCTAAAAACAAAGGGGATTCTCTTATTGTAATCACTGATGATGACATTAAAAAGATAACTGAAAAAACTACCACAAAATAAGTTAGTGGGCATCAATATAGTTTTGGAGTATCTTTTTCTGAGCAGTATCCGAGAACGTTTCAAATTACACAAAAGTATCCATAATAAACAAATATTAAAGCTGTGTTTTGGTGGGGTGATTGCCACAAAAACACAGCCTTCTATAAACTATTTACTAGTTTTAAAGCTATTTACTATATTTAAATCAGTTGGCGAGAGCCAACTTCCCATTCAGATTTCACTTTATTTACGATATCATCTCCATTAAATCAGAATTCATTAATATATAATCAAATACCCTGTTTTGGAAAATTTCTTTCTTAATATTTGGATCTATAATTATCGCCTTTTTTAAATTATCAATTGCAATATCCTGTTTTTTCATTAATGCGTAAACCGCAGCAATATTGTAATACAGGTCACCATCACTCATGTTCTCTCCTAGAGCCTTACTATATGCTTTAATCGCCTTATCATATTTTTTAAGCTCGGTTAATGAAGCACCTAAGTAATAATAAACCTCATTATCCTCTGAATTAATTTCAATTGCTCTATTGAACGCATCTGCAGCATCTTCAAATCTTCTTATATCAAACAACACAACACCCATGTTATAGTATAATCTAAAATTCTCAGGATTTGCTTTTATTCCATTTGAATAAGCTGCCAAAGCTTCAAACTGTCTTTGCTGCTTTGAAAATAAAACGCCTAAATTATTATAAGCATCAACAAAATCAGATTTTATTGCTATTGCACCTTCATAACATTCAATAGCTTTATCATTTTCTTTAATTTCTTCATAAATGAGAGCCATATTAAACAAGCTATTATAACTATCTGCGTTTAACATGATTGCCCTTTGATACTCAGCAATTGCCTTTTTGTATTCTCCAATCTGATAATAGCAGCCTGCGAGATTGTAATGCCCTTTAAAATCATTTTCCCTAACTCCTATGTATTTTTTATATAACTTAGAAGCTTCTTGGTACTTCTTCTGTAACATGAATAGCTTGCCTAATTCTGTATATGCATCTGGCATATCTGCATTATTCTTAATACACTGTTCAAAGCACTCCTGTGCCCTTTCAATATTATTTAATTCAACAAATAGCTTACCAAGTAATAGGCCTATCATATAGTTGTTGCAATCCTTTTCGAGAATTCCCTCATAGTATTTAACTGCTTCATTATTTTTCCCATTGTGTATCAACACTCTACCAACACCCTCCTTTGCGTTGACAAAAGAAGGATTTATTGCTAACGATTTATCAAAATTTTCAAGGGCAAAGTCTACTTTTCCCATGTTTAAGTACGTGACCCCGATATTATAATAAACAAAATATTCTTTAAACTTAATATCTGAGACAATATTGTTTACATTTTTTAAAGTATCTGATTTCTGAAGTTTTAGAGCAAACTGTTCATTGAGTTCAAGAACCTTTCTATAATGTGAAAGTGCTTCACTAAGCATTCCCTTCTTGAAGCAAATATTACCTTGATTAAAATATAGATTTGAAGATGTGCTGCAAATGCCAATCATGTAGTTATTGATTTCGTAGGCAGCATCGAAATTATTCTCATCATAATAAACTTTAGCTTGTACTAGTTTTTTCTTTATTCCTTTAAATAAATCATCAGTCAGCTGGCTAAGTTCTGCGATAGTTTCACTGACAAAAGAATCATTTGCTACGACGCCCATTATTTCGAAGGAATTATCATTTTCTATTTTTACATTTTTATCAACTGTAATTAAACCTTGATAATTCCCATTTCCCTTGATTTTTCTAATCATCAAGCGATAATCAAAAGCTATAATACCGAATGGTATAACTATTCCGAATGTAATATAGAAAAGCTCTACTCCTGTATTTGTCCGAACTCCATTTACTACCGAAAGCAACACGATTGTCAAAGCCGATAACTGCAGTGTAAATGAACATAGAGTTACAATACTTTTGGTTTTTATTAGTCTGTAAAATACATATGCAATTAGTAACACTAATAAAAGCATATTAAATGTGGTTAAAAGGAACAAAAAAAGCACCCCCCGCGTATTTTATAAGAATCTTTTGCAAACTACAATTAGTTGAATATCCTTTCACTAATTAAAATTCTATATAAATTATATTACGAAGAATGCATTTATATTAATTTTTGGGAAATAGCTTTATTAAGATGTTTGTGAGCTCTGGTTTTCACTTTTTGAGTTGCTCATTTGCATTTCAATCCATTGTTGCTTAGTTATTAATACCTGGCGGGGCTTGCTACCTTCAAAACGACCCACAATATTTCGTGCTTCCATCTGGTCGATTATCCTTGCTGCCCTTGAATATCCAACCTTAAACTTTCTTTGAACCAAAGAAACAGAAGCTTGTCCTTGGTCAACAACCATATCTATTGCTTGATTGAGCAACGGATCATTATCACCTGAATTTGAATCATTTCCTACACTGCTGTCATTAATTTTTTCTATGATATTTTCATCATATGATGAATATCCCTGTGTCTTAATATACTCAACTACTCTTTCAACCTCTGTATCACATACAAATGAACCTTTTACTCTTATAGGTTTTGGCTCTCCAACAGGATAAAACAGCATATCGCCTCTGCCAAGCAGCTTTTCTGCCCCACCCATGTCAAGTATTGTTCTGGAATCCACTTGCGACGATACAGCAAAGGAAATTCTAGATGGAACATTGGCTTTGATTACACCAGTTATTACATCAACAGATGGTCTCTGTGTCGCTATTACCAAATGCATTCCAGCTGCTCTGGCCATCTGAGCCAATCGGCATATTGCGTCCTCAACATCATTTGGTGCCGCCATCATAAGGTCTGCAAGCTCATCTACGATTATAACAACCTGAGGCAATATGCCTTGTTCATCATTTGCCTTGAGCATTGCATTATAACCCTTCAAATCTCTAACCCCTTTATCAGCAAACAATTTATATCTATTAATCATTTCCTGTACAGCCCAATTCAATGCACCTGCAGCTTTTTTAGGGTCTGTAACCACAGGTATAAGTAAATGTGGAATTCCATTGTATATTCCCAACTCAACAACCTTTGGATCGACCAATAAAAGTTTTACTTCTTCTGGTGATGCTTTAAATAAAATACTCATAATAAGGCTATTTATGCATACACTCTTTCCTGAACCAGTTGCTCCTGCAACCAACAAGTGAGGCATCTTTCCAATATCTGCTACTACTGTTTCACCAGAAATGTCTTTACCCACAGAAAATGCAAGCTTTGAAGGATGATTAATAAATTCTTTAGATTCAAGAATATCCCTCAATAATACCGCTGACATTTCTTTGTTTGGCACTTCAATACCTACTGCTGCTTTTCCAGGAATCGGTGCTTCTATTCTAACTCCAGCAGCAGCGAGATTTAGTGCAATATCATCCGAAAGGTTTACTATCTTACTTACCTTAACACCAGGGCTAGGTTGTAATTCATACCTTGTAACCGCAGGTCCACGGCTAATATTTATAACCCTTGCCTCAACACCAAAGCTTTTTAGTGTATCCTCTAACTTCTTTGCACCCTCTAAGGCAATATTCTTCAACGCCTTCATATTAGATAAATCTTCCTTGCTCTCGTCTAACAATTCAACTGAAGGATAGTTATATATTAATGGTTTCGCCTCTAAAGGCGGAATTACTATTTCACCATCATCTTGACAGCTTTCATTTTCTGTTTGGGCTAACTTCTCACTACCATCGGGATTTTCTGTAGTAGAAGTACCACCATCTTCTTGCATATTGCTTTGACTTTCTAAGTCTATGCATCCAGATTCGCTAATATCTTCACTTTTATTAATTTCAAGAAGATCATCTGGTAAGTTAGCTTTGTTTATATCTGAAATTACCAGTTCATCGGCTAAATCATTGAATCCAGTAAAGCTAACAGAGAATTCCTCTTGTTCATCGCTTTCTGTAGCAATATTTTCAACTGCTTCATTATTACTAATTGACGAGGAGTCATCTGCAATATTAGTAGATTCATCAGTACTTAGCTTTCTTGGGGTTTTATTAGCTCTATTTTCACGTTCTATTTTAAAATTAATAATCTTTTTCTTATTCGATGGAGTTTCTTCAGTAATTGATTTATCTATGTTATTTTCTTCTTCCTCTATTTGCTGTAGCCTTTCAGCTTTTCTAAGCTTTCTATTTTCATTTGAAACTTTAACTTTGCCTGATAAATAAGCTGAGACTTTTCTAAGAAATGCAGCCATTGAAACATTTGTCAATAAGATAATATCAATTATTGAAATAGTAGTAAGAATAATGATTGTTCCTAGTACTTGAAATGTCATCAAAAATGGCAGACTAAGCAAACCTCCTATTACACCGCCACCAATAGACTGTGAACCCTGAGTGTAGAAATTAGAAAGGCTTATAAAAAACTTTCTTCCTTCATATTCAGAATAATCAAATATTGCTACCTGAATAAATGCTGATAACAATATAACTAAAATGCTAAAGTATATAATACGAAGATTGAATATGTGAGAATTCTTTTTAAATATCATTGCAACCCCATAAACAATAAGTATCATAGGGCATATGTAAGCTGTTACTCCCAAAAATCCCAACAGTAAATTAGTAACACCTTTACCGAATACACCCATAGAATTTTTAAATATAAAGCTAAACTGTGATAAAATTCCAAAGGCAAATAGGATTAATCCTAATATCTCATTTCTATATTTTGAAAAACCACTTTCAACTCTTTTATATTTTTTCTTCTTTTGTGTTTTTTTGGCTTGCATTTGTGCACCTCTCATATTTTATATTAGCAGTATCGCATTACTGTCTATATGACATACAAGACGAATTATACCACATTTTTGTTTATTTATCTAGAATGCGTTTTATGCCACCGGTTAATCAACTGTATATTATTTATAGGACTCTTTTAAATCTTCTTTTTTCTGCCGCAAGTCAGACTATTTTGCTTGAAGATGCTCTTGGTAAAGATAATTTCAGACTCCTGAAAAATAAGATTTACTCAAAGACCCAAAGTGGCTTCTATGTGCGCGCGAAACCCAATAAGAGTCCCAATATTAATAAAGGTATTCAATATGTTGTCCGCTATACTGGTCGACCTGTTATGGCTCAATCCAGAATTATAAACTACGATGGTGAAAATATAACTTTTTATTACCAACGCCATGAGGATAACCAAAGAGTTAAAGAAACTGTTTATGCTTTCGATTTCATCAAAAAATTAATTATTCATATCCCAGATACTGAATTCAGAATGATTGGATATTCCCTTTGCTTAGGGGTTTAATTTCGTGTACCCGTAAACACTTTTGCATGTAGAATTCCCAAATCAATATTTCTAAGCTAAAATGAGCAGTTTCCTAATAAACAAGAAAGCGCCCATGATGGGCGCAATTATATAGAAGCAGTGAACAAAATATTCTCATATTTTGTTCACTGCTTCTTTTTAATTACATTTCCATATAATTCTTTAATGCTAGAATCGATATACTATACACCCATTTCAAAAGCTACGCAGAAGTTAGGCTGTGAAACTCCTGATTTACCTTTGAATGGATCTGAATCACGTAGTAATCCCCAACGGTATGTTCCATTGTTTCTTGTTGTTCCACCTGTATAGGCGTAGCCTACTTTTACTCCTGATGTAGGAAGATCATTTGCACATGTAATCTTTACTGATTCTCCTGATATTTCAACTGAACTGATAGTTACTTTTGAACCATTAGCAGTAACCTCAAAGCCTTTACCATTTCTCCATTCAGTTTGACTACTTTGGTTTGGTGCCCCAAGTGTAGAATCCCAAACTAGAGGACCTACTGGTACATTGAAGTTTACTGTTATCACTTTACCGCTCTTTGTTGCACCTTTAGGCTCAAGAGGTCTCCAATTATTACCTTTAACAACTCTTTCATAATATACCTGACCAAATTTTTCACCCATCTGCTGATATCCACTTGCTGTCAAGTGCACATGGTCGCTTCCATAAGCACGCTGGTAATTCGGTCCTATACAAATAATATCATTTGGATAGTCAACTCCTGCTTTCCACTGTGCCAATGTTGAAGGTGCAGTTCCAGTGCTCATATATGAATGTTGTTGTACTACAAACAGCGGTATACTCTGTGTTTGCCCAGTTATTGCTTTAATATCCTTATTGTAATCAGACCATAATGTACGGATACAACTTTCATATGACTGATTATTGAAATCATTTTCTCCATGAACAAGAGTAATTCCACCAACACCGTATGTCTTACCAGATGCTTTTGCAAGACGATTAATTGCTTGAACTTCAAATAATGCAGCAGCATAACTATGACCAGTACTAGCTGAAACCGTTGCACCCTTTTTAATCATATCATAGCCCTGACCTGTTTCACCCACTACAGTATGTGCAGAAATATAGTCAGCACCACCTGCCGCCTTAACCATTGAGGTTATTGTATTTGCCATCGAAGTATGTGGAGTCTCACCCCATATATTTACTGGATAACCAACATGCCAGCCTGAACCAATGCTTCTAATAGGCTCAACTAGCGGAACCATTTTAAGTGCACTATTATTTGAATCATATGGTGGAACTGATAAGTTTAAGTTACCTAAAGAAAGCTTAAGATTATTATACGGCTGAGTTGTGGATAATGCTGGTGTACCAAAATGTCCAACTGAAAGGCTTTGACCAGTACCAATAATTCCAGCCCAATCCCAAGGTATATTTAAAGGAGGTTTTTCTGGCTCCTCTTCTTGTCCTGGGAAAACAATTATCATGCCCAGCAAATATTGTTTCATCAGTGCAAAATCAATTGCATCAACTGTTCCGCTGGCATCTAAATCTGCTATTTTCTCATTATTAAGAGCTTCTATTCCTAAAAGATGCTTCTTTATCAGAGTCAAATCAATTGCATCTATTGAGTTATCAGAGTTTATGTCACCTAGAGTTCCTGAGCTACTACTTCCTGCATCAAATTTGAACCAGTTAATGTTAAATAAGTATCCGCTTGAACCAGTAAATTTCAAATACAAATTATGAATTCCGCTTGCACCAGTAAGACTACAAGTTGCGTCCACCCAGCTTTGAAAATCGCCTGTTGCTGGAACAAAGCATACCCCTACTAAAGTACCAGTAATACTATCAAGTCTGAGTTCGATATTACCTCCGCTAGTCCCGCTTGATACTCTGGCAGTAAAGCTTGTCTTACCACTGCCAAAATCAACACCGCTGTAAACGGCATAATCACCGTCTTCTATGTATCCTATATTTTCTCCACCCTCTGTGCAGGTTTCGGTTTGAATTCCTGATTGGCTAGTGAAACTTTCTGCTTCTATCTGAGAATAAGCTGCAGCATCGGCTATAAGTGGAGTACTGTAACCCATATTGGACAAAATCATGAAAGCTGTAGTCACTAAACCAATCAATTTTAATTTTCGGCTTCTTTTGTTGTTTAACATCCCTATTAACCTCCTTATATTTTAATTGCTATTATAAGTGCCTTTGCCTGTTTATAAATAATTAATGAGCAGTTCTGCGTTCCCCATTCCCGTTCAACAGATTCGCTAACGTGCTTATTAACGCACCTGTTAACGCATTTGTCAACGGTTATCACAATTACCCACCAATAGGCAAAGTACTTCTATTACAAGCATTCGTAATTACTTCAATTTTTTAGTGGGCATAGTTGTTCAAATAACTAACTCGTTATAAAGCATTAGCTAATAGAATTTAGTTTTAGCCTTTTTTGGAGCGCACAAATCAATGTTGCAGAGATTGCAGCACCACAAAAAGAGCTAACACTAAATGGTATTACAAATCCAAAAATTGCTGCCTCCCTCCCTAAAAGTAAGGTAGCAACAGGATAAGCTAGAATTGCTCCAAATACTCCAGTACCAATAATTTCACCTATAACAGCAATCACAAGTTTACCAAATTTTTTATATAATAATCCGCACATTAACGCTCCAATCATACTCCCAGGAAATGCCAGTAGCGTGCCTGTCCCTGATATCACCCGAATACATGAGGTTACAAATGCCACTGCTACTGCATACCAGGGTCCTAACATTATTCCGCCTATTACATTTACCATATGTTGAATAGGTGCACACTTAGCTATACCAACAGAAAATGAAAATGTTGATCCTATAACAGCTATTGCTATAAGTAGTCCTGACAAAGCTAATTTTTTAATATTTGTTTTCATGAAATTATTCCCACCTTTGTTTTAATAGTATTTCAAAATACAAACTTTTCCCCATAACATTGTGAGCAATGACTAATTTTTGTTTAAAATAGGTATTTAAAATATGCGAAACAGTATTACATAGGAATGTTGAGTTAATAGTCTTTATCTACGTACACTTTAAGAACAAAATTCAACCTTTTCACCAGCAAGAATTTTATTAGTTGTTCTCATTGCACACATTTTCCCGCACATAGAGCATGTATGCTCCTCAGAAGGCGGAGTGCTTTCAAAATACTCTCTTGCTTTCTCACTATCAATGGCATATGAGAACATTTCTTCCCAGTCAACACGGCGTCTGGCATCACTCATTTTATTATCAAGCTCACGAGCACCCGGAATACCCTTTGCAATATCTGCCGCATGTGCAGCTATTTTTGACGCTACTATTCCCTCTCTAACATCTTCTAAGTCTGGAAGCCTCAAGTGTTCAGCTGGAGTTACATAGCATAGGAAATCAGCTCCGCTGCTAGCTGCAATTGCACCACCGATTGCTGAAGTAATATGATCATATCCTGGCGCTATATCTGTTACAAGAGGGCCTAAAACATAGAAAGGTGCGCCATGACACAGCCTCTTCTGTATTGTCATATTTGCTGCAATCTCATTCAATGCCATATGTCCAGGCCCCTCTACCATAACCTGCACATCCTTGTCCCATGCCCTTTTAGTCAAATTTCCAAGTTCAATTAATTCGCTCAATTGTCCTGCATCTGAGCTGTCATTTATACTGCCGGGTCTCAGAGCATCTCCAAGACTTATTGTAACATCATATTCTCTTAGAATTTCTAAGAATTCATCATAGTACTCGTAAAATGGATTTTCATTTCCAGTCATCTCCATCCATGCAAAAAGTAAAGAGCCACCTCGCGATACAATGTTAGTCAATCGTTTTGAACGCTTAAAGCACTCAATTGCACGCTTATTTATTCCAGCATGGATAGTCATAAAATCCACACCTTCCTTCGCATGAGCCTCTACAACCCTAAGGAAATCAGTCGCTTTTATATCCAACAAATCCTTTTCCAGATAACCAATAGCATCATACATTGGAACAGTACCAATCATTGCTGGAGAACGGTCGATAAGCTGTGTGCGGAAAGTATTTGTCTTACCATAATTGCTCAAATCCATAATTGCTTCTACTCCAAATTTAATTGCCATATCAACCTTTTCCATTTCTTTTGAATAATCAGCACAATCGCCTGAAATCCCTAAGTTGACATTAATTTTAGTTCTGAGTCCTTCACCTATTCCTTCAGGACTAAGTGATTTATGGTTTATGTTTGCAGGAATAGCAACTCTGCCGCAAGCAACTAAATCACTTAATTTTTCCTCATTAATTTTCTCTTTTCTTGCTACTAATAACATTTCTTTTGTTATAATGCCTTTTTTAGCTGCCTCCATCTGTGTTTTATAATTCATTTTTAATCCCTTCCTCGATTTAAATTTTTTTAGAAAATCAAAAAGTGCCTACCTGAAATTGGTAAGCACTCTATTAACAAAAACTAATCTTTGCTTCCCTACAACGGTGTTAACCGACAGGTTCAAAGGGTCAGGTTTTAGCCTTCTCAACCGCAAAGTCAACAAATAAACAGAGTTTTCGCTTTAGGTGAAGTTTTTACTTCATCTAAAACTCGCATTTATTGGTATTCCTTAATTGGTCCCCCCACAAATAAATATTAAATTTTAACAACCTCTTGGATTTTAACACATTAAGCTATATTAGTAAATATAAATTATAAAATCCAACTGCTATTAACTTAAAATATCGTTATAATTCAATTACTATCGGCAAAAGCCTAAAGTTTGGGTTTGTAATATATCCATTATACACTTCATAAAACTGATAGATTATACAAATAAAACATTAGATTGCATTGTGAACGAAGGATGCTATGCTGTTAATTGGAATATCTGTTACTGAACCAACATTGTAAACTGGAGTTCCATTGTTTTGTCCATACTGATTGAACTGGCAGTTATATCCATATCCATGCATATGTTCGCAACCATTCATATTGTTGTCATTCATATTCATATTCATATTGCCACAGCCATTTCCTAATGCACATCCAGGTGCAGGGCCAATACTAGTTATTAATCTACAGTAACATTCATTAACTCCTAATATTACGCCTGTAAAACCACAGCCTGATTGTCCTCCGCTTTTAGTAAATATCGTAACTGTTTGACCAATATACTTTGACAATAGATGACAAATGCTATCATTACAACCATCCATATATAAAATCTCCTTTCATCAGATTTATTTCTTCTTAATAGTAGTTTATGTTAATCCAATGAAAGGTGTTACTAATAGATATTTATTTATTTGACTGCAAATCCTTATTTTTTTCCTCAAAGCCCTGACACGATTTTCCTGATGATTGATAAACTACCACAGAAGGTGTCTGCCTGGATTTAAATCCGAAAGCCTTACATCCATACGGCATTTTAGAATCCCAAGTAATATAATAGTATTTACACTTCTGGCAGTTTATTCTTTCCATTGTTATTCCTGTACTCCTTGTTGATATTAGCTACTCCCAATTCACAAAGCAAATCTGCTTTACAAAAATAATTCTGCTACATTCTGTTCACAGAATACCCAGCTCACATTCCTAAAATAGCAATAAAAATGTCTATTTCTTCATTACTTCTTTTGTGGTTATAATATCTACACCTATTCCAAATAAGTCAGACATAATTACTTGATGATATTCTACAGGAGCTTGAAGCTCTATTTTTCTCAATTCAGAAAGAGCATTTTGTATTTTCTCTTTTGGCATTGGTTTATCACTTCTCACACTAATAAGCGGTAAAACTCCATTATTAACTTTTACAGTTGATGTAAGACTTCTTTTTGGGCATTGTATTTCATCCTTAGCATAAGTTTTACCCTTTTCACAAAGCGCATTTTCAACTAATGTAACTTTATTATCTTCATTAACTTGCACATTCATTCTGCAACCATTAGGGCAAACTATACAAACGATTTCTCTATTATTTTTCATCAATAAACACCTCCAGATTTTGAACCTCTTTTAGTTCCTGAGCTTTTAGGTCTATTCTTACCATTTCTGCAGGATTTAGAGCTTTGAAGGTCTTCTTCTTTAATACTGTATTGCCGTCCTTAAATACTATTGTCTTATTTTTGCATGGGTTAGTTACTCGCATTGAAAAGGTTATGTCAATATTACAAGAAATACTCTGCGGTAACACGTACCTTATCCCATTACCAGCCTTAACAGGTATTTTTGATTTTACAATACTACTTACTTCTATTATAAGATTATTTGCTTCTACAATATTATTAGCTTGTAAAGCATTGTTTTCTTTAATATATGCAACAGCTGATTTAGCTGCTAATTCGCCTTCAGCAGATACATAATCAACTAAATCGTGGACTTGCAATACATTTCCACACGCAAAAATTCCAGGTATACTTGTCTGCAAATTCTCGTCAACTATAGCACCGCTGGTAATCTCATCTATATGTACACCGGCATTCAATGACAATTCATTTTCAGGAATTAACCCAACAGATAAAATTAATGTATCGCATTCAAATTTCTTGGAAGTGCCACGAATTGGGTTCCCTTGCTCATCAACTTTTGCTATTATAACACCCTTTACCCTTTCGTGGCCATCAATTTTTGTTACAGTATGGCTTAACAATAATGGTATATTAAAATCATCAAGGCATTGTGTTATGTTTCTTTGAAGTCCGCTTGAGTATGGCTGCTTTTCTACAACTGCCAGCACCTTTGCTCCTTCAAGCGTCAAACGTCTAGCCATTATTAGTCCAATATCTCCTGAACCCAAAATGACTACTCTCTTGCCTACCATTATATTTTTTATATTTACAAGGTTTTGTGCAACTCCTGCTGTAAAAACACCTGCCGGACGTGTTCCGGGAATACATATAGCACCTCTGGTTCTCTCACGACAACCCATTGCAAGTATTATAGCAGCTGCTTTGTAGGTCTTAATTCCATTTGGACTAATAGTAGTAACTACCTTGTCATTGCTTATATCCTGAACCATTACGTTTGTAATAATCTCTATGTCAAGGGATTTCGCTTCATCAATATATCGTTTTGCATACTCTGGACCTGTCAAGGCCTCATTAAATCTAATAAGTCCAAATCCATCGTGGATACATTGATTTAGTATGCCTCCGGCATTTGGTTCTCTTTCTAGAACCAACACATCCTTAACGCCTCTCTTTTTAGCTTCTATTGCAGCAGCCAAACCAGCCGGTCCTGCTCCTACTATAATTATGTCTTTGTTTATTAACATATATATGCCCATGCCCAACATTTCGCACAAGAACATAATGAAATGCGCATTTTCTTGGGAGAAATGGTGTAGGCTCAGTATCTCCTTTTCAATTTATTTAACTGATTCACACTTCTTACCAGTCTAATTTTTAAATTATTTCACTCACTTACACACTATTTTTTTACTTTAGTTTTAACATATTATTACGTTTTATAACGGCTTCGCTAAGTTAAAATAATTATTTCAAATTTCACTGGAACTGTAGAAAACGATTACAGCCCAATGTTCTTCAGTTTCAGTATATTATTTCGGTTTACTTTACATTACCTGTAAATAGCTTTGATTCCTTGCCACGCATTGTTATTTCTTCGGGTGACAATCCCTTTTCATTTTTCAGAATATCTACTATTCTAGTTAGACAATATCCACCTTGGCATCGTCCCATCATAGGTCTGGCACGATACTTTATACCTGCCAAGGTAGTAACTCCAAGGGGATTGTTGATTGCATCTAAAATTTCCTTTTTGGTAATCCCCTCACATCGACAAACTATTTCTCCATACTCTGGGTATTGACTTATAAGCTCTTCCTGTTGCTCTATTGTCAATTCCCTGAACTGAACTATTCCTTTTCTTTCAGATATAAAATCGCCTTTTAGCGTAATATCTTCTTTATTTGCAATAATATCTCTTACCATCCTGCTAATAGGGACAGAGGATGTTAGTCCAGGTGATTCTATTCCAATAAGATTGATTAATCCTGGAATCACCTTTGATTCTTCAATAATGAAATCTCCGAATCCACCTGTCTTTGGTCCAACAATTTTTGATCTAATGCCTGTATAGCTTCTGATAATATGTCTCATGCTCAAAGGTGGCAGCAGATCCTTTGCCTCTTTGAATAACTGATCCATTACTTTTTTAGTTGAGCCATAGTCATTTTTTGTCTTAATGTATTCAGCACTAGGCCCAATAAGTACATTTCCTTCAATAGTTGGTGTGAGATGAACTCCAAGCCCTCCAATACCAGGTCTAGGAACTGGATATACAGGCACATTGAGATATTGGCTGGTTCGTTTATCGAGAATAAAATACTCACCTCTGCAAGGATAAATCTTATACCCTTTCTCACCTGCCATAGATGAAATTTTGTCAGAATATAGTCCTGCACTATTAATTATATATCTGCTATAGAAATATGTATTTCCTGCTTTAACTCTAAAAAGCTTGTCCTGCTTTGATATGCCCTTAACCTCTGTATTAAAATAAAATTTAGCACCATTTACAGCGGCATTCTCAGCAAGAGCAACAGTGTATATAAATGGATTTGTTATTGCTGTATTTGGAGATAGCATTGCCCCTATTCCGCCAACATGAGGCTCCATATTCTTCACAACCTCAGCATCAACAAACTTCAGTCCTTTGACTCCATTTTTTTTGCCATTTTCAATTAATTTATCTATACCGGCAAAATCGCTTTCATCAAAAGCCACAATTAATTTTCCTGTCTTTTTATAAGGAACGTCCAATTCCTTACACACGCTTTCAAAGCCCTCATTACCTTCAACACAAAGCTTTGCCATCAAACTGCCCGGCTTGTTATTAAATCCAGCATGAACAACCGCACTGTTTCGGCCGCTGGTTCCACTAGCTACATCACTTTCCTTTTCGAATACAGCTATTTTTAAGTTGTATTTAGAAAGCTCTCTTGCAACAGCACAGCCAACCGCTCCTGCGCCTACTATTATTATGTCAAATGAATTATTAATATTAGCTGCCATAAATATATCCATGTCTCACATTCTACACAAGAACTACAAGGAAATGTACATTTCTTAGACAGAAATGACATGGACTCGGTACCTCCTTTAAATGTATTGGAAATTTCTTTCAACCTTTAACATCCATAATTTTCTGTCTTGATTATAGCACATACAGATTTAGTAATAAACTGGGTTCATATAAATTTAGTTAAAATAATCACAATATTTGTGACATGTTCATTTTACATTGAGTGAAATCACCTATAGTAAAAATATAGACTCATTCCAAAATACTATATATTCCTAATTGTTCTGCAAAATAATTGCTCACAGCCTCTTGTATCATTTCATCCCATGAATTGAAGCTAGAATTATTCTTGATATACAAATCCAATTCATCATCAGTATATTTTTCAATATCTTCTTCAAACTCAATTTTTACTCCAGTCTTTTTTAGCATTTCCTCATGAGAGTCGAAGGCCGTATATTTTCTTATAAATCTATCGCTAAAAAGTATATAAAATGAAATTTTATATGTATCATTTAACTCATTAGATATATTAGTAATATTAAGGTCATTGTTAGTTATATCTTTTGAGCATTTCTTTAATTTGTATAACTCATCAATTTTACAATTCATATAATCCCCCAAATTCAGTCAATTTAACGTATTGTGCTTATATTATAACACACTATAAGGATCATGTCGAACGTCTGTTCTTATTATTCAACCATTAGTTATAGCAAGTTGTGACAGAGCCTAAAAAATAGAGCTTTTAAAGCTATACTGCAAAAGCCCTATTTTTTACTCAAATTATTAAAATGGTTAGTAGTTTGAAAGATACCGCTTCGCAACATTATCAAAAGCCTTCTTACAATCTATTAAATCATTATCAGAATATGTAATAATCGGGATATTCTTTTCCTGATAGTATTCTCTTGCTTTTGTACAGTCCTTATCATAGTCGCTGTGTGTAGACGTAGGTGAAAGCTCAATACCTATCTTACTAGGCTTTTCAAACTTTTTCAGAGTATAGTTAATGATTAAAAAATCTATTCTATACTTATGATATTCTATTGCACCACAAGTATACAACCTTTACTTATTCAATCAGGTAATTATTTATTCAACCAACCTTCTTTTAATACATAACCTCCAAGGTCTCCACCTTCAGGACCCATTTCAATCAAATAATCCGCTTGATTTATCAAAAGTAGATTATGTTCAATGACGATAACCGTTGCACCTAAAAAGTGCCGGTGTCATTGCAAAAAATATCATACCGCAACTGCTACAAACATGATTTTCCGGTACACCCTCATGACAATTCGGGCAAAACCTCACACCAATAGTAGAATAAAGCAGCCGCAAATACTCTCCAATCCTCGTAACCGAAGCCACTGTAGACCTTGGATTTGTCCCAAGGTTTTTCTGTTCTATAGCAATTGACGGCTGAAGACCGGTAATTCTTTTTAATAATAACCCACCCTTTAGGTATAATGCTTTTTTTGCTTACACTTATATCAGAGTATTCACCATATTTTGCTCCATTAATGCACATTAGTTCGTACTTAATGTCCGAAGAGGCAGATTTTATTACCCACCCATTAGGAACAGGGCTTTGTGCAACAACCGTTTCTATATCCCCATACTTTCCATCAGATAGATTTTTTATTTCCATTGTATCATTGTCGTTATACTGCTTTATTACCCACCCTTCAGGCACCGTTGCTGTGATTGAAACAGTCTGAGTCTGCCCATTTTCTAAAGTCGCTGCAAGTGAAGGGGAAAAATTAAGATTGATTAAAAAAATAATTACCAATAAAAAAGAACTCAATTTCCTCATATCATTTAACCTCCATTTTGTTTTAGTTTTTGGAAAAATCAAATATTCTGTTCCTATCCTCCTTAATGAAATTACACTTCAGACTCATGCAGCAGTTGCATATATATTCATTTTTTACTCAAAACTCAAATTATTTCTTATTACAAGTATTTTAATAAAATTGTAAATGCTTAATACTTGTGACATACAATTATAGCAGCTCAGCAAGCGATTCTGAGACTGATATTTATTATCCTTTTGTCCACTTAGTTTTAGTTTGATAACATGCCATTTTATTCAATTGCCCATTTTTGTGGTTTTGTAATTTAAAGAAACTATGTCTGTTGCATCACTAAAGCAACGAACTGTCATACTATTACTAGAAACTTTCTGGATTTACAGGTACTTATCTGGCTAGTTATCCCCATATAAGTTATCTTAAAGAATATAAACTATAGAACCTAGCCATAAGCACTATCGCTATCCTCCAAGAAAATCCGCTTTGTAGTCATATAATTTTTAATCAAGTTTTTTATGTATATATTATATATAGCTTATTTGTACATATTATTTACATTTACTGCATAAGCCTTGATATATAATAACAATTGTAAATTTTTGAGTCAACTTTAATGTTTTTACATATAATTTTATATTTTTACTTATTTTGCTTTATTTTGATTACATTTGTCAAATTCTTTTATATCAACTAATAATATAGCGACACTTATGGTTAATGATATATCCATCACAAGTCGGATGGGAATTATCATATTTAAAAATGTTAAGAGTGCAACTCTAGAAAAGGCATAAACCGATTATAATAAAAGAGCAAGTATCTTAATTACTGATACTTGCTCTTTTCAATATCTACTATATTTTCAAAGAAAATTACCATATTTCCCTTGCCCCCTATAAATCAAGTATTCTTTAGTGACGTGTTTACCTATCTTTCTTAATGTATTCACACAATAAGTCTATCAGCCATTTTAAATCTTCTAGCTTGTTTGCATAGACACAGAAATTCTCTGCTTCTGAATCAAATAAAAATTTCCTCTTTTGACCAGATTTCTTAACAAGCTTTTTTACATAACTTTCGACTTCATTGTTGTTCTCTTTGCCCATCAACTCGTTTTCTGTATTTAGATTTAGCCTAATAATATTCTTACATTGGCTGAGTTTTGTTATATTTATAACCTTCATATCATTAATAGACAATTCCTCTAATGCATCGTAATTGCCTATTACACCAAAATCTACTTGTTTGGAATAGCTTATACTTAGTGTTCTAATAGTGCTATTTTTTAAAAACACTTCGGGTAATTCCTTCGGAGTAAATCCTATTTCCAACTTCTCTAACTCAAGGCGAATTTCATTTTTCGGTATTTCTATTTTACGAACATTCCAGAACTTTAACTCTTTTAAGCCTTTAAAACTGTGTAAAGCATCCAAATCACAAAGCTCTCGAGATTTACAAATCGTGAGCTTACGAATTTTTTTCAATGGTAAAAGGTCTGCAAAGTCGAAAGATTGTAATCCCCCCAATTCTAACTCCTCAACATTAGGTATATACTTTAGGAATGAGGTATCTTTTAAAGTAGCACCTGAGAATTTTGCAATTCTTACATTTTGTAAACATGACATGATATTAACGTTAAGGGATTTTGAAGTATCAATCATTATCTTTTCAATATTACATTGTTCAATGCTTATTTCCTCAACTGTTGACTCATCAATCGACAGCTCAGTTAAACCGCAATTTGATTCAACTTTATATTAGATTCCTTAACTCCATTAAGTGATATCTCACGTAATGAAGGGTGATCTAGAAGGATTTGAGCTGAAGTCTTTGGGTATGTGTATGTTTCAAGTCTGCGAAGCTTTGTATACTCTTTTAAGCCTGAATTAACCAATTCTGCGGTTCTTCTTTCCAGACGGAGAATTTCAACATCAGAGGGAAGTAAAAGGCCCTTATATTTTCCTGTCCAACCATTTAATCTACATTCTGTAATTGTTGAGCTAGATATACCCTTCCATTTTGTTTTACTTGTATCATCAATAAGACTAATAGATACTTTTTTCAGACAACCCATTTTATTTATTATATCTAATCTTTCTTGATCAACACCATGAATATATAGTTCCTCAAGCCTTTCCAGTTGCTTCAAAGCATTAATCTTGATTTCCTCTCCTCTCTGGTGTAACACTCTAACATTTGAACTAACATAAATATCACCGAACTCTTCATGCGTATCAATACAAATAGGAGTCTCTTCACTCTGCACAAATGCAATGCCTGGGTACAATTCACAGTAAAATTTTTGTGCATCGTTTATGTATTTTTGACTAAACACAAACCCCAATCCCCTTGAATTATAAAATACTTCCTTTGACCATCCAAGAGAAGTAAACCCATCAAGAATTTCATTAAAGCTAAGACCTTCATCAAAGAGTTCTTTATAATATAGGGAATGTCCAGTTCTATTGAAAAGATATTCAGTTATTCTCTTTTTCACATGCAAATTTTGAGTTGAATTGATATATTACTCCTAGTGAGTATTATTTTACAATATCAAAAGTATATCAAACAAATGAGAATAAATATCATTAAAAAAGACCCTGAGTTAAGGGTCTATTTTTTAGAAATATAATTAGTTTTAATTGAATTTACTAATGTATCAATTACTTCTATAATATCTTTAATAACATCCTTATCAGTAATCTTTGTAATTATATCTCTTAATTTATTTCTAATATCAACATCAATATATTCAACTATGTTTTCCATTTCTTGTTGTATTTCTTTTTCTGTTTCAAATTTGAAATACTCATTTAATTCATAGGTTAAAGCTAATTTATAATCTAACTGATACAAGTCAGGTATATTTAATGAAACATTAACCGACTTCCCATATCTTTCATATTTATCCATATCATCAAAATCTACAACCATAATCATATCTAAATTAATATAACTATCTTCATCTAAAATTGCAGAATAATCACTTTTCAAAATTTGTACATAATTTGAAGGAATATTTCCTTTACTTGATAATGAAGTAGCTTTTGTAATTGGTGCGACTAAAACCGTTTTGTACGGAGTCTCTCGTTTATGTAAAACTACAACTCTATGAAATTCTTCTATAACATTAGATTTTTTTAATTTCTTAACTGTTCTTTTTGGAAAATGGTATACAAGTATTTGTCCTTTGCAATAACGCACATTAACACCTCAAAAAGTTATTAAATTTGACCTTTTTGAAAATGCTTTAATAAAAAATCTTCCACATGAGGTTTAATAAAATCCTCATACATACTTTTCTCATTCTCTGCAAGGTCATGGGGAATACAAACAGGAGTAGACTCCATGCCATCATTTAGTAAATCACTACGCTTATTTTTTATACGTATTTCTTCTAATGTTCTCATAGGTACTCCTCCCTTTTGTTTTAATTTTTTCTTTTTCTGTCTTTTATTCACACAAATCACCTCAAGCCTAGTTTACACTATTGCCTAAGAATTATTTGTAACTAAATATTATCATATTTTACCACAATTTGCAAGTTTAATATCGTAATGGTAATATTAGTCAAGTATGTAAATGCATCCATAAATCAATTCTTGTATAACATAATTATTATAACATTTAGCTGAATAAATTGTAATATGTAGGCGAAATTTAATTATTATTGTTTATTTATGGCTTGTTTATGTTTAATAAGTTTGTATTTAAATGTGTGTATTTGTTTCACATACTATGGTAATCTAATCTCCAGATTACAACCAATCGCAAACCATAGTAACTCAAAGCAAACATGAAATAATCTGATTAGACTACAATAACAAAAGATGAAAGTAGTCTCTCACTCCTAATTTATTTAATACATTCTACAACGAGGGTCAAGAATCCGAACTACTGCCAATTTGTACTTTTTCTTTAACTCTGATATTTGTTTTATTGCATCTTTGTAGAATTCACATTTATGTAATTATGCATTTAGTCCTCTGTGATGGCTTTTATATGCCATCTTTCAATTCTAATTGCTGTAGCTCCTTTGAAAATATTTTATAGTATTCTTCACTTATAATTAAGTTTTGCTTATTTATATATTTCGCTACTTTATTAAAAGCACTGTACCTTCTTTTTGCGTCTAAAGCTTCAAATTTATTTTTATCTACATAAGTAAAAAAATGAGTGTAATAAACCAATATCTTGTAATTGGTCTATTTAGTACTCTACCTGAGTCTATTGTTTTGGACTTTATATAGATGGAAATGTCATAAAGTCAAAAAAACTGCTCTAAATTATTAAGTATGGAGCAGCTATTTCAGTATCTTACTTCTCAAAGTACATATCTTTTGATATAATTTTAAATATTAGGTAAATTGTAGTAATTTATTATCAATAGAAGTTATTTATTTAAGTTGGAGGTCAAAATGGAAAGAACTGATAATATACTTGAAATAGAAAATACTAACCCCGAAAGTGGTGTTGTGAAATATGAAAATAGGGGTTTTGTAAAACTTCCTGTTTGTCAAGAAGACTTTGAAGAATTTATTTGTGGTCTATTGGGACAACCCCAGTCGATTGAGGGTAGACATATAGGTGAATTTGAAATTAACCTGAAAACTATAGAAAATCTACATTATTTGTTACAGCAGAGAATTAATCAACAAAATAAAAATCGCTTGGTCCAACTTATAGCAAAAATTATGTATAAAGATAATACTTCTGTTACTCTCAATAGTTTTGATGAACTTATGACTTACAATGAGGTAAAACCCTTGGTACCAGTCGCTGTTCATCTCACATGGGTTTACTTAGTGAAATTTGAAGATAAAAAAGGTATGGAAAAACAGGTAATTGATATTTTATTTGTAAAGAATTCTGTAATAAAACGCAAAGTTGAAGCAGAATTCATTGTCGACTACAGGCCAACAAGTGGTTATTTTGAATATAGTATTAAGCATACAGCAAGAAGTTGGGGAATTGATATCGAATTTTTATTAACTAATCATATAAAATCCTTATTCAAAGAGCCGTCTAAAGTCAAGAAATTTCTTACTGGGCATCAAGCCGCAATTGGCTTCATATCTGGAATTTTTGTTTTTTCCATGTCAGTTCTTGGTAGTGTACTTGCCTCAACTAGATTTACAACTACCGCTACTGCAACAGTTGTTAAACAGTTGAAAATGAATACCGAAATTAATGATAAAATTGATTATATTGCAAACTATATTGCTAGTGGAACTTGGTTTAAATTTACAAGCTATAATAATTTGTTTATTACAATTATGATTGCTGTTTCAGTATTCCTAGGCGCATGGGTTGGTTCTTCATTAGATATTAATGAACCCAGCTTTATCCTTTTAACTGATGAAGCAAAGAAAGATAAAAAGAAAGTTGAGCAAAATCTAAAAAAAGCTTGGCTTAAGTTTGCTGCATCTATAATAATCAGTATTTTATCTAGCTTAGTTGCAAGCTATATTTTTAACTTTTTAAGTGAAACTAAGATATAACGAGCGCACTAATTTTTGTAATTAACTATATATTTAACCTATAGACAGATTTTAATAATTCTTTAGATTTTTCAGATTTTTTAGAAAGGGATTATATTAAAATTCTCCCTTCCTATTTAATTCTACCCATAATTTTAGTCCACCCTTTCACAAATGGATTATTTGCTGTTACTCGATAACTCAGTGAACGTGGACAAGGAATAAGTCATAACCACCCGTAAAACGGGCAATGTCGTCAACTTAAGAAAAATTGAATAAATATTAAAAAGTACTTGACAAGGTAACCCCAAAATGCTGCCTCGCAATTGAATATAACTATTTGATTGCGAGGTACATATAATGAAAGCTAGCATATTACTTAAATCTATTATAGAAGAATCGAAGGCATTGATTAAATCCAATGATTTTATTAATGCCCATCGTATTGGAAATTCTTTTACCAGATCTAGAAAACTTTCTTTTACCAATTTGTTTTATTTTATAATGCATTCCACAAAGAAATCTTTATCTATTAATTATTCTCAATTTAAGATGGACTTCCCCGAATTAAAGCTTCCAACAGTGTCTAAACAAGCTATATCTAAGGCTAGACAGGGTATATCACATAAAGCGTTTCATGAACTTTTTGATTTATCGGTAAAGAAATACTATGAATTAAACTCTGAGTTAACAAAATGGAATGGCTATCACATTTATTCTATTGATGGAAGTACAATTCAGGTGCCAAACTCAGATGAGAATCTTGAAATCTTCGGAACAAATCCTAATCAGTACAAAAAAGATGGTGCACTTGCATCTGTATCTGTATTATATGATGTTATGAATGATATCATTGTAGATGCTGAGTTTAATCGCTATCGTTCCAACGAACGAGAGTCAGCAAAGAATCATATCAAAAAAATCACTAATACAAAGAACTCAATAATACTTTTTGACCGTGGTTATCCATCTAAGGATTTATTTCAGTATCTTATTAGTAATAATCTGCTTTTTTTAATGAGACTTCCAAGCAGTTTTAAAAGTTTAATTTTTGAGGAATCGGATAAGGTAATTGAGTACCGACAAAAAAATTCAAAGGAAAGCGTTCTTTTGAGGTGCGTCAACGTAAAATTGCCAGATGGTACTATAGAATATCTGGTAACTAATATCGTGGAAAAGCACCTAACTGAATTAGAGTTAAAGGAATTATACTTTCTTCGTTGGGCTATTGAAAGCAAATACCGTGAATTAAAAAATCGTTTTCAGATTGAAGCCTTTAGCGGTTTAAAGGCAATTAATATTAAGCAGGATTTTTATGCAGCAATTTTTGTTTCTAATTTGGTTTCTATTGCCAAATATGAGGCAGATAATCTCGTATGCGAACGAACCAGCTCCAAAAATAATTTCAAATATCAATCAAACAGAAGTTTCCTTATAAATAGAATTAAAAGTCAGATTGTTAGAATGTTAATAATGCAATCTACTAAGATGAAAAATCTGATAATAACAATAATTGAAGAAGCATCAGGAGTCCTTTCTATTATCAGACCAAACCGACAATTTAAAAGATTTGTGAAAGATAGCAGACGAAAACAATATATGCATATGAAACCTTGTTTATAAATTTTTGATGACTTCAAATATAAAAAATATGGATATCTCCTTAAGTTGACGACATTGCACGTAGAACGTGTGGTATTCGTTACACAACAAAAAAACCTTGTAACTTTAGCAGTTACAAGGTTTTTATTGGTGCCGAAGGCCGGACTTGAACCGGCACGGGTTTAACCCCGCTGGATTTTGAGTCCAGTGCGTCTGCCAATTTCACCACTTCGGCATATTAATTTCCTGTTGCTTGACTATAATAACACAGAAGTAAGCACAAATCAATACCGAATTTAAAAAATTTCGAAAAGTTTTTACATTAGCTTTTTATCCTTCAGAAACACTACATCCATCAACCTTCATTAATACTTCAGCAGCGTAATACTTCAACCAACTTAATACTTCAAAACCTCTTCAAGTAAATCAAACTGCTCTGCTGGAAGGTTTAATGAGGATATATTCGATACACGCGAAGGCGCAACAAATCCAAGTTTGATAGATACAAATCCTTTACGCCTTTTAAAAATACTGCCTGAAGCTGTAATACTTTCGATACTCTTAGTTTTAATTATAGCGACCCTCTTACTGAATGCTCCTGCAGAAAGTACAACATTGCTCTCCCCAACACTTATACCTGCATTAATATATTTTTGAATAGCATCAACAACAGAAAAAGCTAACAAGGCTAGAGCCACTACAATTGCAATATAATTCTTAATAAGCATTGCGGTAATCGCTGCACCTATTACTAAAACTATAGCAAATATAAACAATGGACTGATGAAAAAATACCTTATAGCCTTACGCTCTGATTTACAAAGAGTATAATCTAATGAATATTCTGGCAACAAAGTATTCACAATCTCTTTTACTTTATCTCTTGAAGCAATAGGATAGATAATAGCCTGCTCCATTCCACCCTGTTCAGATTTATCACCATAACCTATTACTATAACTTCTGCAGTATAAAGCTTGAAAATTCTCATAAGAATACTTTGCTTTAAAATAATGCCATTTATTTTTGCTTTTTGAAGTGAGAAGCTTTTTTTATTGAAAAGGCCATACTGCACTTTTAAAGTATCTTCATCTGCCAAAACTTTAAAATTATAATATTTCAAAACAGATTTTAATATGGACATAATCACTGCAACTAAATATATAGTGATCAAAGCAACAACTACAAAAGCAATAATTAATGCACCTACAATCCTGTCTTTTAATATTGGAACTATGGCACCTGTTAATGATCCAAAAACAGCTAGTATGCTTAAAATATAGGTGAATTTAGACTGCAATAGTCCTAACTTTATAAAATCCCTGATATCTGCTTCTATTGCTCTATCCTCAAGCTCCTTACTTACTGTTTCAATATTATTTGTGCTAGTAATTATCTGTTTAAATTTAATAGCTTCATCTACCTTTAAAGTCAAGTTTATTTTTGATTGGTTTGTAGCCTCATTAGTTTGGCTTGCATTATCAACCTTAATTTTATAGACTTTAAACATTTGGTACAATATGTTTTGAGAAAGATCTACTGTCGTAATACTAGAAAATGGAATTTCTATTCTCTTCTTGTTAAGTACTCCCGACTCAACAATTAAATGTTCTTCGGTTAAAGTATAATATGTAAAAAAATAGTTAATAAGTTTCAAAACAGGGCTAAGCAAAATAAACACGACAGGTAATAATGCCTGTGTGTCAAAATTCTTAAGAAGAAACGCACTAAAAATTACACTTATTAAGAGAAATGGTATTTCAGATAATTTCTCAAATATTATTAGAAAACTGCCTCGTCTATGTTTAAACTCCAATTTATCCCTCCTAATGCCACCTATTATTCCCTATACTCAAGTCTATTGTATAGCTTTGATTTGAGCATGTCTGCCATTGTGCTTGCATCTGCACTAGAAATACCTTCTATACCAAAAACCCCGCTTGCCGTATGTACGTTAATTGTAGAGATACCAAGCCTACGATTTATAGGTCCTTGAGATATCGTTATATGCTGAATTCTTACAATTGGAATAACAGTAATTTTTATCAGAAATATTCCATGTCTAATTTCTATTCTATCATCTGAAATAATATAGCCCCATTGTCTATATTCGATTGTGGGGAACAAATACAGAGTTACTAACATATAGCTCAAAATACCCCCAGCAACGATATACCCTGATAACATATATCTTTCAAAAAATGATTGTCTGGACAGTATAATTATCGCAGCAAATAATAACACTCCAACAATTAGAAAACCAATCAATCTTGAAATTCTCCATGATATCAAAATTCTTTTATCCAGTTTTTGATACTCCATTTCCGCCTCCATATTACTTATTTTAATTTTAAATATTATTAAAATTAATGCCTATTTCTTTATTAAGCTTCTTTTAATTATTCGCATTAACACAAGAAGTTATATTTCTAAGTTTTATAAAATTAGTATTAATTTTTCTTCATACATTATATATAACATATAATCAAAACAAAATACACTATTGAGTTATATTTTTTATATAAATATTTACACTAGTCTCATGTATTGCTACTATTTAGTATATATTCTATTTGACATTAAGACGCATAATTTGATAAAATGTCTTATTGTAGATAATCGGTGATTAAAAATGCTCAACTTTCTCAGATGAAATCTCAATTGTCCATACTTATCAGTAGAAGTTGGGTTATATACTTTTTATTTGAGGAATATAACTGCATCTGTATAATTACATTTGCAATTATATTCTTTGCTTTTATTATCACTTTGGAGGTTATATGGAAAAAAACATTTCGAGTTATGAAAAAATGGGTGTCATGCCTATTGGTAGATTATTAGCAACTATGTCAGCTCCAGCAATGTTGTCGATGTTTGTACAATCTTTATATAATATTGTTGATAGCTATTTTGTATCAAAGCTTAGTGCAGAGGCCTTTCAAGCGGTATCAATCGCTTTTCCAATGCAACTTTTAGTTTTTGCTTTTGCTATTGGTGTAGGCATTGGAACAAACTCGCTCGTTGCAAGAAAGCTCGGTGAAGGTAAAGTTGACGAAGCTTCTTCAACAGCGTCAACTGGTTTATTTTTAGCAATAATAAATGCTTTAATATTTGCTGTAATAGGCTTTGTCTTTTCTGGGCATTTTGTAACGCTGTTTACAGATAATCCTGATGTTATTTCTTTAGGTACAACTTACCTTACAATAGTAACTTCCTGCTCTGTTGGTATGTTTATTGAAATCCTTTGTTCTAAAACCCTACAAGCAACTGGAAATATGATAATTCCAATGATTTCTCAGTTAATAGGAGCTATTCTTAATATTATTCTGAACCCGATGCTTATTTTTGGTTATTTATTCTTCCCAAAGCTCGGTATTGCCGGCTCAGCAGTTGCAACAGTAATTAGCCAGCTTACATCAATGGCATATGTACTTATTATGCTCAACGTACAAAAACATGAGGTGAAGCCATCTTTACGCAAGTTTAGATTTAGTAAATACAACGTTATAAACATATATAAAGTAGGTGCTCCTGCAATTGTAATGAACGCTATAGCTTCTCTTACAACAACTAGTTTAAACTTTATATTAAGGTCATTATCGGAAGCTGCAATATCAGTTTTAGGTATTTATTTTAAGCTACAATCTTTTGTGTTTATGCCGGTTTTTGGTTTAACACAAGGCGCAATGCCAATAATGGGGTACAATTTCGGTGCCAATAAAAAGAAGCGCTTTAACCACGCTTTCTATTTAACTCTATCAGTTGCTTCTGTAATTTTAGTTGTGGGATTAATTATATTCCAAGTATTCCCTGATAAACTTCTATCAGTTTTTGATCAAAATTCTGATATAGGTATTTATGCTCTTAGAGTGATAAGTATTTGCTTTATTCCTGCGGCATTTGGTATCGTCGTATCCACAATGTTTCAAGCAATTGGACATGGTTTTAAGTCACTTACAATGTCATTGCTTAGACAATTAGTGATACTAATACCTTCTGCATTTATATTTAGTAAGCTATTCGGTTTAGACGGTGTTTGGTTTTGTTATCCTGCAGCCGAGATAGTGTGTGCATCAATATTTACTCCTATTGCATTAAAAACAATCAAGGATGAGTTTATTAGAAAAAATTCTAATATATAATATATAAGAAATAAAATTATAAAGAGACGAAATTATAAAGAGATAAAAATATAAGATATAAAAAAGATATAAGAAGATAGGTCAATTTGCAAATTTGATTATTTAAATTTGCAAATTGTTTTTACAATGTATTGCAAATCATCATTTTTTCTAAACCAGTAAGTACCAACACGAATTTTGTAGGTAGCTTTATTAGAGGCCAAAGCAGAATTAAATTCTTCTGTGCTAGTAATAATCCCTTTTTCCTGTAAATCATTGGCTACCTGTTTAGAACCGAATCCACTTTGTACTACAATTTTTATATTTCTTGGAGCTGCAGTACTTTCAGCCTGTAGCTGATTATAAGTAGTCTTTGCTGCCTCGCTTTTATCAGCTTCTGTAGTATTAGCTGCAGAATTATTTGCAGTTTTAGAATTACTTGCTTCATTAGTATTACTTGCAGTCTCCGTATTATTAGTTTTAGTGCTATTAGATTGTGTATCAGATGCTATATTTGTATTGTCAGCTACTTTATCATCCTTCTTTAGGAATTTATAAGGTTCTACCAGCCCATATCCCTTAGCCAAACTGATTATTTCTTCCTTGCTTAATTCCTTTTGAGTTCCACCAGAATAAATCATTCCTGCTATAGATGTAATAATCATTCCTATTCCAATTCCTAAAAGGATACTTTTCTCATGTACTTTTCTCATTTTTATCTCCATGTTCCAATGTTGACTACTATCGGCTAAAGCCAAGGCTTTAAAACATAATTAACCTTAGTAAACTTTGCTACTAAAGTCGTTTTGATTCTTTTTTCCGTTATTTTCGTTATTTACTTAACCCTCTTATAAGATTGATTTCACCTTTACCTACTCTTAATCTTTTAGATATCTCTTCATCAGTAAATCCTTCTTTAATCATTTGCAAAATTTGTCCTCTTGTGCCACTTAAAGAGAGTTTTGGTTTATTAATGGATTCTACTGCTTCATTTGTGATATCTTCACTCAAATTGTTATTAATGAAAGTTAAATCACTTGTATTTTCAATTTCTGTTGAATTATCATTACTTCTATTATCAACAATTTCAGTATTTAATATATTCTCCTGTTTTTCAAAATCAATTATTATGTTTTGATTAATTTCTTCTTGATTTGCAATTTTCATATCTCCATTTTGATAAACTTCTTCTTGATTTGCAAATTTTACATCTTTCTTTCGATAAACTACTCCTTGATTTGCAAATTTTGCATCTTCCTTTTGATAAACTGCTCCTTGATTTGCAAATTTTACATCTTCCTTTTGATAAACTACTCCTTGACTTTCAACATCTGTATTTTGAAGCATTGTCCCTTCAACCAAACTATCCTGACCACTATTTCCCTGCACACCAAGTAAGACTTGCTCCTCTTTCGCTTGTTCTAATAATTCTTTTGGTGCCTCTTCTATCTCTAATGTTGATGCATTTTTATTAAAGAATTCCTGATTTTTTTCACTTATAACTGTTACAACATAGTCAGACATCTTATTTAGCTCTTGAACCATTTCTTCAGAATCTTGGATTAAGTTAAACATTTCATCCTTTTTCCTATCAAATTCTTTAAAAAAGTCCTTTCCGTTCACTTTGTCCATAATAATGAAAAACAGAGCTGCTATTACTAAAATAATTCCCAAAAATATTATACATACATAGAACGCTTCCATATTCACCTCAAGTTGTTATACTAATAGATTTAAGAAGTCCCATTTTAAATGTTTAATTTTCCCAAATGTGGTTATATCTTAATATCAATAGTCGAAACAGTTTCAGTATTCTTTTGCTTTTTCTTTTTCTCATTTTGTTGCTTTGACTTATCTTTTTCTTGCTTTTCTTCAACCCGACCGCCATGAACATTCTCTCTAGCTACTACTTGCTTGAGACTATTATCTATTTTATCTCTATTTTGTTCAGTTAGCTGTTGATTAATCATCTGATTTTTGTTTGCCTCATCACTATAAGATTTTGATAATTCAGATGTTTTTGGATACATCACTTGAAAATCTACAGGTCTAATGGACATAGGAACGCCCCCCCTTAACTAAATCATTAATTTATTTGTCAATAGCTCCTATACGTATATCTGCACCATCTCTATACAAAGTACAATACTGAAGATTTTCTTTAACATACATTAAGCAAGTCCCAATAGTTACCCTTACTCCAGGATAAATAAAACTTGTTCCACGAATCTTTCCATCGCCGTCTTGCTTAAGCTTCTCGTCTAAAACCTCAATTTCTCTTTTAACTTCTTCTAACCGTGCTGACAAATATATTTTTGTTCTAAGGCTCTTCGTTAATATTTCTTTCTTATCGGGAGTAATAGAACCCATAGCCTCAAGCTTTTTCAATAAAGTTATTGCTTGTTCAGCTTTTTTAATATCACTTTCTATTGTTACTAATTCATCTTTTGCCTTTTTATAATCTTCTCTTACTGTTGGATCAATTCCAACTTCAAGATCTGTAGGTGTCGCCATATGTGAGCCAATTACTTTAGCAATAATAATCTTACCTACCTTGCATGAACCACCAACCAGTAAGCCTTTTCTTCCAGTCAATTCAAGCTTATTTCCACACTTTACATTACTATGTAACACAGCTTCAGATTGAATGTTATTTTTCGCTTCTACATTACAGTATTCAATATACCTGGCAACTATATCTCCACCGGCAATAAGTTTACCCTTACCCATACCCTGCATACCTCTTCTGAGGATTATGTTTCCACCAGCTCTAATTGTTGCACCTTCAACTACACCATAAACCTCAACATTTCCACCTGCTTCAACTGTAAAGCCAGACAAAACGTTTCCTTTAATTATAACATTGCCCACAAAGTTAATATTACCAGTAGAATTATCAACATCTGCTGGTACTTCGTGATTAGTGTATACACTGACCTTTGTTGCATCTAGATACTCAACTTCTCCATCAGTTGTAGCATATAAAGACTTTCCATCTTCTGAAATAGCTACATTTTTACCCCTTGGCAAAACTGCAGGTTTACCATTAACCCCATTCAGAACTTTTCCTTTTACAGTCATACCATTTGACCCAGCTAATTGAGGCTCAAGTGTACATAAAATCTGCCCTTTTTGTACTATTTGTATTAGGTTTAATTCTCTATAATTAATTCGCCCATCTTCTTCTAACGTTGGCTTATTGCAAACTGACGTATCAAAAAGGTATTTTACTTCACCATTTTTACCATTCTGTGCTGCTATGCCTTCAGCCACACAAATTTGTTCATTGTACATAGGGTTCTCAGCATATTTTTCTAAAACATCTTCCTTGATACCATATATAACTTTTTGGGCTGAAAGGGCTCTAAGCATTTCATCCTTAAATATTTTATTATTTCCGTCACCTTTATATAATGTCATATATGCCTTTAACTCATCAGCTGATACACTTATCAATATCTTTACGTCATCTTGTTCTGCCATATTAACCTCCACGCCGTTTCGGCACAAAATTTTAGTTTTTTAACTTTTATGATTCTAGTATTATTTTATGCCTAAATAATTTCCCACGCATTCTAAGTAAAGCTTTAGTATGCAATTGTGAAATTCTTGATTCCGTTACGTTCATTATTGCACTTATTTCTTTTAGTGTTAATTCTTCAAAATAGTAAAACGTAATTACTGCTTTTTCTTTTTCAGGTAACTTATCAATAGCATCTATAAGAATTCCTTTTATTTCAACATTCTCTAATGCTGCCTCAGGTTTATCATCAGTGCTGTCACTTACTATTTCTAAACCTCTTTCATAGTTTTGTTCCATAAATTCTTCAAGAGACATCATTGATGATACATTAACATCATTTAATAACTTATAAAACTCATTCATACTAATGCCCATCTTTTCAGCAACTTCTTTATCTGTTGCTGAATGTCCCACTTCATTTTCTATCTCAGCATAAACTTTTTCCAATTCCTTGTTCTTTTGCCTTAATGAGCGTGGTACCCAGTCTAAATCTCGAATACTATCTATAATAGAGCCTCTTATTCTAAAAGAAGCATAAGTCTCAAATTTAACACCTTTTGTGATATCGAACTTTTCTATTGCATCAATAAGCCCAAAAGCACCATATCCAACTAAATCGTCAAATTCAACATTTGATCCAAAGTAAATGCTTAATCTTCCTGCTACATATTTGATTAAATATGCATACTGAACTATAAGCTCATCCTTTAAAGCAGGGTCTTTCGTTTGCGTATACTGTTTCCATAGTTGATCATTATTTACACCTGGCATGTAAATCCCCCAATGATATATACCTTATATATCGCTTATTGTATTATTCTTTCATTTTCGTTTTAACTGCTTGTGATAAATCAAATGGAGTAAAACCGTCATCAATCTCATCTTCTGCCAATAAATCAAGTGTATTGCCTAAATGTTCAGCATTAATTTTGCTTGCAGCTATTTTAGCCTTTTCTAGCATTTCTTCTTCCTTGATCTTTCTTTCAGCTTCTAGTTTTTTCTCATTTTGCTCATTAAGAATACCCGATAAAGTTTTGCTAATGATTAATCCAATAATATAAAAAACAATCATCGAAATAATCATACTAGTACATGTTTTATTTGTCTCAGCATTATTAACGATGCTGACTGCGCCTGTTATAATAGATGCTATCAATGCAATTAAAAATGGTATCTTCATTATTGTTTCCATTCTATCCTCTTTCATTATTTTAACTTTCAAAAAACAGTTAAATATTTTTTGATAGTTAATAATTTATATTCCTAAAAGACAATCAAGCATGCAAACATTGTGTATATAAATTATAATTGCTTAACACCAAAGCCAATAGTCTTGATCATTAGTCTGCCATCATTAGAATAAAGTTCAACAGTTCGTCCATAACTTCCACCTGTATCTTCAGATATAATAGGAATATTTAGCTGCGCTAATTTCTCTTTAGATGCAACTACATTTCTATAGCCTATCCTCATTAAATCTGATCCACCATTAAACACAAACATCTGAGCTCCACCGGCAAGCTTCGCAACAATTCTTTCTTTTTTTGCTCCCAATTTTATCATATCATCTACAAGTTTAACAATAGCTGTATCAGCAAATTTAGCAATATTACTATTGTTTTTGGCCTGCTCACTGCTAGGTAACATTACATGGGCTAAACCACTTATTTTTGTTTTGGGATCATACAATGCAACTCCTACACAAGAACCAAGTCCAAGTGTCGTAATCATACAAGGATGAAGTGCCGAGTTTAAGTCAGCCATGCCAACCTTTACTATATCAATATCCATTATTCTATAACTCCCAATGCTTTTAATAATACCTCATATGAGTCAACATCTGGTATTAAAAGAAAGTCCCCAAATACTTTTGTTATTCCCTCACTAAATTCTGTTTCTATATATAAAACCGAATCCCCTACTTTACCAAACTCAATTGCTGGCACGCTCAGAATTGCACCCGCCATATCAATAGCCAGCTCTGGCACTGAAGGTAATATTTTGAGATTTGTCAATCCTGCCAATGCCGATAAATATGAAGCTGTCAATATATTACCAATTTCTTTGAGAGCAGATAATTCAAGCTCATCAAATTCTATGCTTACTGAATCTTTATTTCCAAAAAGGATATTAACTAGTTGTCTAGCAGCATTTATATCCATAGTAAACATCATGCTTCCAGTTATGTCACCGCTTACATGAAGTAAAATACCAACAACAAGGACTTCCTCTCCACCTAAAATTTGGCTAACTTTATCAAAGCCCAAAATTCTAGCCTTTGGAACTGCCATATCAACTCTCTTATCTAACATTTTTGCTAAAGATGTTACTGCGTTTCCTGCGCCAATGTTTCCAATTTCTTTAAGTACATCTAACTGCAAGTTATTTAATTCATTAAAACTTATTGTCATTACGTATACCTCATCATCCCCTGTTAATCAAAGTTTAACCAATTTATCGAAATTTAATAGTGTTACTATTTCACCATCAACCTTGCCAATACCCAAAATATAGTCTGAATCCGAATTATTTATTAAGCTTGAAGCACTTTCAATAGAATCGTTAGTTAGCTGGATTGTTTGAAGCACCTGATCTACAACAACTCCAACAGATATCTCTTCTAGCTTAAGAATAATGATTCTGGTTTCGTCTGTTTCTTCTGCTATAGGAAGATTAAATTTAGCTCTTAAATCCATTACTGGAATAATATCTCCTCTTAAATTAATTACTCCCCTTACATATCTAGGCGTTTTGGGAACTCTTGTTATTTTTTTCATTCTATCAATTGTTGTTATTTTAAGTGAATCAATTCCATACTGTTCATCGCCTAAGCTAAACACAATAAACTGTTTTGTTTCGAATTCATTAACTTGTTCACCTGACATAATAACCTCCTACGCCAAATTTGGCAAAAATAAATTTAGTAAAAATTCTATGTGGAGAACCCCTTGCATTCTATATTTTTATAGTTTTTTTAAGTTATTGAATTTACATCAATTATTAGTGCAACACTTCCATCACCAAGAATTGTAGCTCCAGCAAAGTATTTTATTCCAGATAAGAGCTTTCCTAGCGATTTAATAACTATTTCCTGCTGACCAATAACACTATCAACAACTAAGCCTGTGAGTTTTTCTCCCTTTCGAACAATTACTATCTTAAGTTGCTTTTTCTCTTTTGAATCACTATTTTGAATATCTAAAGTATCTGCAACTCTTGTAATTGGAACCACCATATTTCTTAAAAGAATTACATCTTGTCCCTGAACTGTTTTGACCTCATCTGCTGGCCAATTGTAGATCTGGTAAATAGCTCCTAATGGGATAAAATACTTTTCATCTCCTACATTAACAAGCAATGCTTGGTAGATTGCAAGTGTAAGTGGCAGTTTAATAATAAAACTACTTCCTTTGTCTTTCTGAGTTTCAACCTCAACTGTACCACCGACTTGTTCAATTTTAGTTTTAACTACATCTAATCCAACTCCCCTTCCTGAGAGTCCTGTAACTTTCTCAGCAGTACTAAAGCTTGGTCTAAACAATAGCTCTATTGCTTCTTGTTGAGTCATTGTTGCAGCTTCTTCTCTGGTAATTACACCCTTTTCAATTGCCTTTGCTTTAGTCTTCTCAGTATTTATACCAGATCCATCATCTGAAACCTCTATTATTACGTTATTACCTGATTGATAAGCTGTAAGATTTATTGTACCTAGCTCTGGTTTGCCTAATTCTCTTCTTCTTTCTGTAGATTCAAGTCCATGATCACATGAATTTCTAAGCATGTGAATAAGTGGATCTCCAATCTCATCTATAACAGTTCTGTCAAGTTCTGTTTCCTCACCTGACATAATTAATTGAATGTCCTTCCCTAAATCCTTTGCAATATCTCTAACCATTCTTGGAAATCTATTAAATACTGTCTCAACAGGAACCATTCTAACTTTCATAACAGCGTCATTTAAATTAGTTGTTATTCTCTCAAGATACTCTATTGTCTCTCGATATTCCTGCGTATTTGATGTAATATCTGTTTCTTCCAATCTAGTTTTGGTTATAATAAGCTCACCAACCAAATTCATCAATACATCTAATCTATCTATATCAACTCTAACAGTTCTTTGTGCCTTTTTAGGAGCATTGTTCTGCTTAGCTACCTCATGAACATTTTCTTCTTTTGCTGCTACTTTTTCTACTTTTTCAACTTTTTCAACAACTGCTTCTGCTTTCTTATTGCCCTCATCAGTTGTTGTGCCATCCATTTTGAATTTGCTTAATGTTTTAACTACTACTTCATCAACTTCGGCAATTGAATTGATTTCCTTAGAGAATATCTGCTCATTCTCTTTAGATAAAACAACAACTGTAAATTCCGAATCAAATTTTTCATCTTCAATGTCCTGAACATTAGGTTGTGCTTTTACAATCTCGCCAAATCTTTCTAAAGTTTGGAATACAAGAAAGGCTCTTGCTGCTTTTAACAAACAACTCTTATTAAGTGCTACTGTTATTTTTATAGCATGCATCTCCATATCAATTGCTTTATTAATAGCACTCTTCTCAAACTCATCAAATTCAAGCTCTGCAGTTATGTACTTAGCATTTAATTGCTGTTCTGAAACTGCTATAGTGGCTGTATTTGCCTCTGTGCTAGCTACAACTCCTTTATTTTCTAAAATATTCTTTAGAGCCGAGATGATATCTGTGTACTCTTTGTCTCCTTCTCCACCAGTTGCAACAACATTACTCACATAGTTCTCAAGAGCATCAAGACATTTAAATAAAATGTCAACAAGCTCTGACGTTACAGTGATCTCATCGTTTCTAATAGCCTGCAGTACATTTTCCATGTCATGGGTTAACTTCGTCATTTTTGTAAAACCCATTGTCCCTGCCATTCCCTTAATGGTGTGAGCTACTCTAAATATCTCGTTTAGAACATCCTTGTCATTAGGATCCTTTTCAATCTGCAAAAGGCATTGATTTAAGCTTTGTACATGTTCATTTGACTCTTCAATAAATATTTGTAAATACTGACTCATATCCATACTAACGCACCTCCAAGAATTGAATTATTTCGTCTGAAATCTTACCAAGGGATACTACCTTGTCCACTGCTCCTGTCAGAAATGCCATCTTTGGCATTCCATAAACTACGCTTGACTCTTCATCCTGTGCTATAATATAACCTTTATTTACTTCTTTCAATTTCCTTACGCCACAACTCCCATCAGCTCCCATGCCTGTTAAAATAACGCCAATAATATTTTTATAACCTGTATCGGAAAGTGAACCCATCATTACATCAACCGAAGGTCTATGCCCGCCTACCGATGGAGATTTATCAAGGTTTATTAATATATCATTATTTCCAATGACCTCGAATAACATATGATAATCACCAGGTGCAATATAACAATGTCCAGCTAATAACTTTTCCTTATTCGTGGCTTCCTTTACCACTAACTTACTTTTTGCATCAAGCCTTTCTGCCAATGTATTTGTAAAACCAGGAGGCATATGCTGTACTATCAAGACAGCAGCCGGCAGATTTTCGGGCAAAAATGGTATTATACTTTGCAAAGCTTTTGGCCCACCAGTAGAACATCCGATAGCAATTATATATTTTAACTCACTATTTTTTTTAACTACTTTATCAAATTGAGTCTTTTTCGTAATTTTAGAGTTCTTTTGACCTATATTATAAGCAATAGTAATTTTCTCAATTATTTCATTTCGCGCTTTCTCATTTTTGATATCAAATATGTTTTTAGGCTTTGCGATAAAATCAATTGCGCCTTCGTCTAAGGATTTAATTGTGAGATCTGCTCCATAACTTGTACCACTGCTAATCATTATTACAGGTTTTGAATGTCTCTTCATAATCTCTTTTAAGCAGTTGATACCATCCATAACTGGCATTTCAACATCAAGAGTTATAACATCAGGATTAAGCACCCCAATCTTGTTAAGTGCATCTCTTCCATCAGTCGCAGTACCAACAACAGTAAGCGAATCCTCAGCTTCTATTATATCTGACAGCACTTTTCTCATAAATGCAGAATCATCAACTATTAATACTTTTATTGCATCAGTTTTCTTTGTTTTTAAATCCATAAGATTACCTCAACTCTTTTAAAAACAATTTTTATTTTTCGACATTTTTCTTTTTAAAGCGTGTTTTTTCCACAATAACACAATTATATCACTATGTCACTTACTAAACAAGCCAACAAATCTATTTATAAATCCTTTAATACCAGGTTGTTCAATCTCTATCTGTGACAAATTACTTTTAATAAATATATTCGCAATATCATTTATTAATCTGCTGGTATTACTCTTTGGATAATTAAGTATATAAGGTTTTTGCATCTTTACAGACTTTGTGAATGAGTGGTCATAAGGTAAATACCCTATTGTGTTTAGTCTCATTGACAAAAACCTCTCTGCAACAGTAGAAAAATTATTATAAACATTTTTAGCTTCGTTTTCACTGTCTGCTCTATTTATAAGTACATTTATATTGCAGTCCTTCTTTATACGTGCTACAGTTTTAACAACAGCATACGCATCGGTAATTGATGTTGGTTCTGGCGTAACAACTAAAATTACTTCTTCAGCGGATATTACAAAATCCATGACAGTGTCTGAAAGACCAGCACCTGTATCTACCAATATATAATCTGCTATTTGATCGAGCACAGACATATTTGCAATAAATTTTTCTAAAGATTTTTTATCAAGGTTTATTAATTCCTGTACACCTGATCCTCCAGATATAAACTTTATATTATTTGGTCCTTCACATAGTATATCTAATATACCCTTATTAGAGTTTATTAAATCAAGTAATGAGTATTTGGGAACTATTCCAAAAACAACATCAATATTTGATAACCCTAAATCAGCATCTATAATAACAACTCTATAACCCTTCTGGCTTAATGCAACAGCAAGATTTACAGTAACACTAGTCTTACCAACTCCACCTTTACCACTTGTAATAGTAATTACCCTTGCATGACTAATCCCAACGTTCTGTGTGGCAAACGAATGACTGATGTCCTGAGAAGGGATATCATCTGATTCTCTTTTTAAATTATCAACTATATTTCTTAACTTCTCAGCTTGGTCTATCATAACAACCTCCACGAAAATTAGTTCTTCCAATCTTCAATCATTATTGTCAATTGCTATGTCCTAACAAGTTTTTCGATAGCTTTTCAACATTTGCAATTTCAATATCATCTGGCACGTTTTGCCCATTAGCTATATAAGAAAGATTTTTATTTGAAAAACACTTTGTATTTAATATACTACCATATACAGATGTTTCATCAACCTTTGTAAAAATAAGCTTATAATTTGGTATGAAACTATAGTTTTTAATAATTTCTTTGCAATTGCTTGAACTAACTGTTGTACTTAATACTAAAAATACGTCATCCGCATCACAAGTCTCAACCAGCAATTTCAGTTCATCAAATTTCTGTTTATCTTTGTAGCTGCATCCCGCTGTATCAATTAATATAACATCCTTATCATTGTACTTGTCTATCTCTTTTTGTATTTCAGACACTGAGTATGCAACTGTTATTGGAATACCTAAAATCTCAGCATATGTTTTCAGTTGATCAACTGCAGATATTCTGTAAGTATCAGCAGTGATTAAGCCTATATTTTTATTATCTGTCAACATAAATGAAGCAGCTAGCTTCGCTAATGTTGTTGTCTTTCCAACTCCTGTCGGCCCAACAAAGAGAATCACTGTTGGCTTGCCATCTGTTCTAAAATTAATTGGTTCTGACTTCCCTAATAAAGAAGAAATAACTGAGTGCATTACAATTGTAGCATCATTTATATCTCTAGGGTTACTTCTCTTCTCAACCTGCTTAATAATATCTTTTGCAATATCCATTTCAACCTCGTTTTTAATAAGGTTATTGTATAATAATTGAAAAACTTGTGGTAATTGCTTTTCATCTTCTTTTCTTTCAATATAATTATTATTATTTGGGTTGACAGCATCCATTATTTTATCTAAAATAATTTCAATATTATTTACTTTATTCTCTAACTCTGTAAAATTTCCCTCTTTTTGCGGCAAAATAGTTTTAGATATTTTTTCATTATCTTCAACGTGAGTTATTTTTGTTAGCTCATGTTCCCTTATTTTACTAGTATCATCGTCTATTGCTGCCATTACTTCAATCATTGGACTAGAAAAATATTTTTTTATACCTTTCTGCCTTACCTTCTTTGTATTTAATATTATTGCATTATTCCCAAGATCCATTTTTACTTTTAATAATGCTTCTTGAGTATTTTTTCCCATATAACGTTTAATTTTCATAGATATGTGCATGCCCAACATTCCGCACAAGAACATCAAGTAAAGTGCTTATTCTTGCTAGATATTTCATGGGCTAAGTACCTCCTTCTCTATTTTTGGAAAACGCTTTCAATATTGTATCTATAAAAGCATCTATAAATATCCAATTCATTATCTAAACATTTACAGTACCTACAGATTTAACTTCTACTGAAGGATCAATTTCATTATAGGACAGAACCACCAATCCTGGTATAACATTTTCTGTAAGTTTCTTAATATATAGCCTTACTATTGGTGATGCTAAAACTATTGGCTGATTACCAAGCTTTAGCAACCTCTGAACATTTCTTGATAAATTATTTATTATTGTATTTGAAACAGATGGATCAAGTGCCAAATATGAACCAAATTCAGTTTTTTGTATTGAGTCTAATATCATTTGTTCGACCTTTGGATCTATTGTAATTACATTAGAATTTCCATTAAAGAATTTCTGGGAAATTGCTCTTCCAAGGGCTTGTCTTACATATTCTGTTAGCATATCTACATCATGAGTCATAGGTGAATAATCTGCCAAAGTTTCCATTATAGTAACCATATCTCTGATAGATACACCCTCTTTTAGTAAGTTAGCAAGTACTTTTTGTATTTCACCAACACTCATTAATTTAGGAACTAACTCATCAACAATGGCTGGATAGCTTTGCTTGAGATTATCAACAAGGGTCTGTACTTCTTGTCTACCCAATAATTCATGTGAATACTTCTTTATAACTTCTGTCAAATGAGTAGCAATAATTGATGGAGGATCTACAACTGTATAACCCAACATTTCAGCCTTATCTCTTTGATTCTCTTGAATCCAGATTGCTGGTAATCCAAATGCAGGCTCAATTGTTTTTATACCCTCTAGCTCCTCTTCTACATCACCTGAATTCATTGCTAAAAAGTAATCAAATACTAGCTCACCACTGGCTACTTCAGTCCCTTTTATCTTAATAATATACTGATTTGGTCCAATTTGTATATTATCTCTAAGCCTAATAACAGGAACAATCATTCCTAATTCAAGAGCTAATTGTCTTCTAATCAAAACAACTCTATCTAATAAATCTCCGCCTTGATTTGAATCAGCTAGAGGTATTATTCCATATCCAAACTCTAATTCTATAGGATCTACTTGTAAAAGACTGACAACATTCTCCGGCTTTCTTATCTCATCAACTTCGCTCTCTTGAATCTGAACTTCTTCTTCCTTAACAGCTTCCTTTTTGAGTTGTTTTAGCTTTGTAGCTATAAAGAGTAATGCTACTGAAAGAATAACAAAAGGTATCGGCGAAAAAAATGGCGCCATAACTAAACTAATGACTGCCGCTATATACAAAACCTTTGGGTTGTAAAATAACTGCCTTATAAAATCGCTGCTGAGTTCAGAATCTGCTCCCGCCCTTGTAACAATAAAGCTGGTTGCAACCGATAACATAAGTGCAGGTATCTGGCTAACCAAACCATCACCTATAGTTAAAATGGTATATTTCGAAAGAGCCTCTCCTATAGGTTCTCCCCTCATCACTACACCAATTATAAGACCACCAGCAATATTGATAAATGTAATAATAATACCTGCTATAGCATCATTTTTTACAAATTTACTAGCACCATCCATTGAGCCATAAAAATCTGCTTCCCTTTGAACCCTTTTTCTACGTTCCTTAGCTTCACTCTCAGTAATTAAACCTGTATTTAAATCTGCATCAATTGCCATTTGTTTACCAGGCATAGCATCCAATGTAAATCTTGCTGCAACCTCTGCAACTCTTTCTGAACCTTTTGTAATTACGAGGAAATTAACAAGCATAATTATAATATAAACAATAAAACCAACTACTAAATTATTTCGTCCTACCAAATATCCAAAGCCTATAATAACATCACCAGCATGTCCTTCTGCTAAAATAAGTTTCGCTGCAGTTACATTTAATGAGAGTCTGTATATTGTAGTAATAACAAGCAGTGTTGGAAAAATTGATAAATCAAGTGCTGTTTTTAAATAAATAGTATTTAGCAATATAACAGCAGCGAGAATTATATTAAACGCTAACAATACGTCTAGCAGTAATGCCGGAATTGGCAAAATAAGATTTAAAATAGAAACAATAACAACAAGCGGAATAAAAAAAGTATTTATTTTCGCCACTTTTCGGCCCCCTTTTTTCGTAGTAATATTTAAAATACAAACTGACATCATCTACCGTTTTTAATTTTATATACAAATGCCAGTATTTCTGCAACAGCCTGATATAAATCAGGTGGTATAGCCTCCCCAATATCAACTGTACTAAATAATGTCCTAGCCAAAGGCTTATTTTCAACTATCTGTACTTTATTCTCTGTTGCAATCTCCTTTATTCTAAGAGCTATATAATCTTGTCCCTTTGCAACAACATATGGAGCGCTTGCCTTTTGCGAATCATATTTAATAGCTACCGCAAAATGCGTAGGATTTGTTATAACCACATCTGCCTTTGGTACATCCTGCATCATTCGTCTCATTGACATCTGACGCTGTTTTTGCTTGATTTTTCCTTTTATCTCAGGATTACCTTCAGTCTGCTTAAACTCATCCTTTACTTCCTGTTTTGTCATTCTCAAATTCTTTTCATAATCATATCTCTGATAGAAATAATCTGCAAATCCAAGTATAACCATTGCAAGGGTTATTTTTATTGCCACATTAAAAGTTGCATTTCCAATAAAAGATAATATAGTAATTAAATCTGCATCCATCAAAGCTAAGACTTCATTAGTCTTTGTTTTTAAATATGAATAAGCAACCCATGCTACTATAACTATTTTTAAAATAGATTTCAGCAACTCAACTAGTGAACGCATTGAGAAAATTCTCTTAAATCCACTTAATGGATTTATTCTATTACCTTGAATTTTTAATGTTTCAAAAGTAAGTAGAAAACCTACTTGTGCATATCCAACAACTACAGCTGCCAATGTAGCCACTAAGAGTAAAGGCAGTACTGTCTTTGCTAACACTATTAATACAGCAATGTAAAACTTTATAACTGCATTAATATCAATTGTGGTTGTTACTTTTAAATAATCAGTAAAAACACTCTTCATATAAGTAGAAATCTGACCATATAAATTTGGACCTAAAGCTTTTATCGTAACAATCATAATTATCAAAATCAGTGAGGCAGACAATTCTCTACTTTGTAATACCTGTCCCTTTTTTCTTGCATCACTCTTTTTCTTAGGAGTCGCCTTTTCTGTCTTGTCATCTCCACCAGCCGCAAAAATCTGATAATTTAACTCTATTCCACAATAATCCTTTATTAATAGACTATTATCAATGGTTTTTCTCATCTCGACCTCCACATTAGCATAGCTTTTATCCATTGAGTGTCCGTTAAGGATTACCCCCCATATCTTTTAGGAATTTGAATATTTCTATATCCATATTATCTTTAATCATAGATACAATGTATATAAAAGATGGTATTGTTATCATAACTATTATTATTCCTACTAATATCTTCAATGGCATACCTATAACAAATACATTCATCTGTGGTATGGTCTTCGATATTATTCCTAATACTACATCTGTTATTAAAATAGCAGCGACAATTGGGGCAGCTATTTTAAACCCTATTGAAAACATCTGTTTAAAGACTTCTATAATATTATTCATCATATTAGTTCCAATTCCTGCACTTCCAATAGGTACAAGATTAAAGCTTTGATAAAGCGCTTTTATTAATAAATGATGACCATTTGTTGTAATAAATATAAGCATAGCTATCATATAATAAAGATTAGCAGTTACAGGAACTTGAATGTTAGTAATAGGATCAAAAACACTTACCATACCAAACCCGATCTGCATATCAATTATCTGACCCGCAATGTAAATGCTTGTAAAAAGTGCATATGCTACAAACCCTATTACAAGTCCTACAATAAACTCTTTAAAAATATAAAACGCATAAAGCAAATAGTTATCCATTGCAATTATATTGTCAACCTTTACAACACTTGTCATCAAGATAGCTGTAGTAAAGGCAATGCCTATTTTTAAATAAGTAGGCATATTACGACCAAAAATTGGAGCGATAACAAACAAGCCAGTCATTCTCACAAATACAAGGAGAAAAAGCTCCACACTATTCAGCAACATACCTAATGGTATCTGCACATTCTCAACTCCCAAATTTATACTAAAGTCAACAGCCGTGTATTAATTAAATCTCAAAGCAATTCTGTGATTTCAAAAAATAATATATTCTATATGCTAATCTATATTTTTTAATAAATAATTCAAATTACTTAATAAATTGATTCATATTAATTAATATATTTTGCATATATTCTATCAGTGTCTTTAACATCCATGAACCGAAAATCGCAATAGCAGCAACTACAGCAAGAATCTTTGGTACAAAGGATAAAGTCTGCTCTTGAATTTGAGTAGTTGCTTGAAAAATACTTACTACCAATCCAACGACCATACTAATAATTAATATTGGGGCTGATACATATATTAAAATTTTTAGAGCATCTTGTGCAATATAAATAATACTACTTTCGTCCATAAATGTTCACCCCTAAATGCATTAAAATTACAAATATAACACTTACTATATTTTATAACGGTTTCTCCATTGCTTCAATTTCAATTAATGGCAATTCTATAATATTTTGCATCGTCACCGGGCAAAACTAAGCACAATAGACTGCGTTATCATTCCCCAGCCATCAATTAAAATAAATAATAATATTTTAAAGGGTAATGAAATCATTGATGGAGGAAGCATCATCATACCCATTGACATTAGAGTACTCGATACAATCATATCAATAATTAAAAATGGTAGAAAAATTAAGAAACCAAATTTAAATGCAACAGTAAGTTCGCTAATTAAAAAGGCTGGAACGACAATTGTAAGTGAAAGTTTTGGTGCATCTTCTACTTTAATTGGATCTTTCTGCCCCGCGAGTGACATAAACAATCCTAAGTCTTTCTCACGACCACTACTAAATATTTGTTTAACCATCCAGGTCTTTATTGTCTGAGAGCTTTTTTCAATTGCCTGTTTTTGAGTTATAGTTTTATTAGTATATGGCTGAAAAGCATTTTCATTTATATCCGTTAAAACGGGACTCATTACAAAGAATGTTATAAAAAGTGCTAAACCAATCAAAACCTGATTTGGTGGCATTTGTTGTGTTCCAAGTGCATTCCTTAAAAATGACAATATTATAATTATTCTTGTAAAGCCCGTCATCATTATCAAGATTGACGGTGCAATTGATAAAACCGTTAACAATATCAAGAGTTGTATACTTGATGATACATCCTGTGGGTTATCTGAAGTGCCAATATTTATCCCATCTGTTGTTACAGATATATTAGGATTTGCAGCTAATACACTTTTTGCCCCTAAAAAACAAAAAACTAAAACTAAAATACTTACTATTAATATAATCCTCTTAATATATTTTTTTTTGTTCATTTTCGCTCCGTTGTCCATTAATAGTATTGGTTAAGTTTCTCAATTTTTCTAAATTACCTTTGAATATCATATTATTATTTTTGATTTCATCAGAATTCTGGTTTTTGCGATTTAACATATCAACTGACTCCGGTTCAGTTTCTTTTTTTGCCTGATTATTAACGTTTAAATTAGGTACATACTTTTTTAATATAGTCTTAAAGTCAATGATCTCTGATATTGGATTTTTTATATCCTCTTGCTTATACTCATTTAAATTAACCTTCGTTAAAAATTCAATCTTTTTATTTGTAGCTGAAATAAGGAAAAATTCTTCCTCTATTTTTATTAAGTGAATTTTATTATTTACACCAAGGCTTAACGATTCTACAATTTGTATATACTTACCTTTCAACATATTTTTGGACTTACTTAATAAAAATCTAGTTGTAAGAATTAACAATCCAAAAACGACTATAGATACAAAAATAGCATAAAAATAGCTTCCAATATCCATCTTTTAACCTCGATGTCATAATAATATAATTGTGTTATCTAATCATAACTCATAAAAGCCGATAGTTTGAGTTCAAAGATAAAATCTCCTAAAAGCCATAAAACAAATTCAAATCCAAACTCTGTTAAAAGCATAATGCGTCTAAAAGGCAAAGGCTTCGGTCTGTAATTGACTTTAGTAGCTTATTACAAAATATCCTGCTGTTATCTAACCAAATTAATATGATGCTCTTAAAAAGAACCATATAAATTTATAGCAACCAGCAGGATATCACGCAGATAATTTATAAATTATCCAATAACCTTTTTTACTGCTTCTACTACGCGGTCTGCCTGAAATGGCTTCACAATAAAATCCCTAGCTCCTGCTTGTATTGATTCAATTACCATAGCCTGCTGTCCCATAGCTGAACACATAATTATTTTTGCATCACTATGAATTTTCTTAATCTCTCTTACGGCTGTTACTCCATCCATTTCTGGCATTGTAATATCCATTATAACCAAGTCAGGAGTAAGTTCCTTATATTTTTCTATCGCTTTTAAACCATTGTCAACATCAGCTGCAATTTCATAACCATTCTTTGAAAGTATATCCTTTATCATCATTCTCATAAATGCTGCATCATCAACAATTAAAATACTTTTACCCATAACTTTCTCTCTCCTTAATTATTCGTTGATTTTATAATTATAATCGTTTTGATGGATGAATTATGTCAGTAATCCTTACACCAAAGCTTTCATCAATAACGACAACTTCTCCCTTAGCAATAGGTTTTCCATTTACCAATATATCAACTGGTTCACCTGCAAGTTTATCTAGTTCTATAATTGAACCTGACCCAAACTCTAAAATGTCCTTGATTAGTTTTTGGGTTCTTCCTAATTCAACTGTAACTTGCAGAGGTAAATCCATTATAAGGCCAATATTCTTTTTCTCAGAAGCAGATAACCCGTCATCAAATGCTTGGAACTGTGCTGGCTGAACGCTAACTGGATTTCTTCCTCTTTGTGGTTCCTGATAACCCCCACCATATCCAAATCCTTGCATTTGTGGCTGCTGCATCATTGGTTGTTGCATCATTGGTTGTTGCATCATCGGTTGTTGCATTTCCGGCTGTTGCATTACTGGCTGTTGCATTACTGGCTGTTGTGCTGGTGGTTCAGGTTCTTTTGCATTTTTATTGCTTGAATCTGATGAATTTAATAGTTGACTAACTAAATCTTTTGCAAATTTCATTGGTAGCAATTGCATTATCTCACTATCAATCAAATCACCAACTACCATCTTAAATGCTACTTTTACTAAAGTTTCACCCACCTTAAACTCACCATAAGGATCTCCATCTTCAAAACTTACCATATAAGCCTTTGGAGGTGATATATCTATTCTTTTAAAAAACATTGACGACATTGAAGTTGCTGAAGAACCAATCATTTGATTCATTGCTTCACTAATTGCACTTAAGTGAAGATCGCTTAATTCGCCATCGGATATTGCTCCTTCTCCACCCATCATTAAATCAGTAATGATTTTTACATCATCTTGTTTTAGAATTAGTAGGTTGCTACCAACTAATCCATCAGTATATTCTACCTTGACAGCTACATAGTGTGAAGAATAGCTCTTTGATAGATCTTCCCATGTTGTAAGTGAAACATTGGGTGTAGTTATTGTAACCTTTTGTGATAAAAGAGTAAACAGAGTTGTTGCAGAAGTACCCATGCTTATATTACCAATTTCACCTAAGGCGTCAATTTCCTGAGTTGATAAACTATCACCAAAACTATGATTACTTTCCATTCCATCAGAAGCTATATCACTATTATCGTTATAACTATCATCATCTGAAGGAGAACCATTCAGTAATGCATCAATCTCTGCTTGTGTAAGCATATCTCCCATTCCTATTCTTCCTCCCTTCTTATCACATCTGTTATTTTTACTGCAACTTTATTTTTCTTTACACCCGGTTTAGCATAAAATTTGGATATATTTCCTACCATTACTTCTAAGTCAGCATTTATACTAGTTTCAAGTGGTAAAACATCTCCAACCTGTAAGTCAAGGAATTCGCTAATATTAATTGTTGTATTTCCTAATACTGCTCTCACAGGAACAAGAGTATTCTCAATCTTAAGTTCAATATCTTGTTTGTTATTTTCAACTTTCTCTGATTCACTGCTAGTGAACCAAAGTTTTGTACTCAATTTCGGCATTATTGGTTCTACTACCATATGAGGTATACATATATTAATCATACCCTTCACATCACCAACTACAACATTTAGCGTAATCAGTGCAACCATTTCATTTGGGTGAATAAGTTGTGCAAATTGAGCGTTGGTTTCTATTTTTTCCAATCTTGGTTTTATAGACATAATACTTTCCCATGGCTCACGCATTAAATTAAGTATCTGTACTATAATTCTTTCAATTATCGCCAACTCAATCTCAGTAAATGATCTGACTCTATCCATTGCAGATCCTCTTCCTCCAAGAATTCTATCAATAAGAGAATATGCAATACTTGGATCCATTTCAAATATTATCGATCCATTTAATGGACTAAAATCAACTACTGCAAGTACTACAGGATTTGCTAATGAATTACTAAATTCACTGTATTGCAGAGCATCTACTGATAAAACATCAACTTGCACCAATGTTCGCAAATATCCAGACAAAAATGATTGAATTAATCTAGCATAGTTTTCATAAATGAATTGAAGCGTACGCTTATGGTCATTTGCAAATTTAGGTGGCTTCTTAAAATCATGGAGCTTTATTTTCTTTTCAGTTTTGGTTGTTTGAATCTGCTGTACATCAATATCCCCTGTAGTAAGGGCCTTTAGCAGTTCATCGATCTCATTTTGAGATAATATATCTCCCACAAGCCCACCTCCTATTGATAAAACACATTGTATAAAGTTATTGTATATACAAGAGGACTTGATTTTTTGTTTTTGTCATTTTTAGTTAATAACTCATTAATCTGATCCTTCAATTCTTTTTCAGCTTTTTCCATAGTAGCTTTCTTAGCAACATCTTCTAATGTTAGATTCTGAAAATAAGTGCCAATAGCTGCATTTATTTCTGCTTGATAAAACTCAATTTTGGCAGCGATATCTGCTTCTTCCATTTCATCAGTTTTTTTAAAGCACTTCATACTTGCACTAAATGAAATAACTGCAACCTGTTTTGTGTCTGTTTTCTTCAGGTTAAAATTCTTAGATTCAAATATAACTTTATTTGAAAGTTCATCGTCTCCTGGAATTACTTCAGTCATTACAACAACTTCTTTTTCCGAGCTTGAGCTACTCGCAAAAAAGAAATAGCCTATTGCAAGGAAAGCAAGTGTTATAGATAAACATGCTACTATTACAAGTAAAACAAAATAGCTGCTTTTTCCCTCCAAAGCCTTATCCCCCTTAAAGTTAAATATCTAGCTAATAAAACTCTAGCAAACGCGTTACCATCTAAAACAACAAACATATACTTTTATGTATATATTATTTTTTATACAAAATCTTTTTTGTCGATTTTTAGTATTTAATGTCGTAAACTCTGTTTTTATATTGTACCACTTTTTCTACTACTTCATCAATAGTTTCTGTAATAACGTATTTTTTACCATTATTTAATGTTATTACAGTGTCAGGAGTACTTTCTATAGTCTCAATTAACTCACAATTTATTACAAAGGATACATTATTTAATTTAGTTAATCTTATCATAATATTATTACTCCAAAAAAACAATAGATAAATTACAAAAATAGGTTAATTTCGAGTGTTTTTATACTACCAAAGACACATTTAATTATGCCTTTGGTAGTATTTAAGTATTCTTTAATCTTATCTCTTTAAGTTAACAAGCTCTTGAAGCATTTCATCTGATGTAGTAATAATTCTACTATTAGCTTGGAAGCCTCTTTGAGTAACTATCATATTTGTAAATTCACTAGAAAGGTCAACATTTGACATTTCTAATGTTCCTGGTGTCAATGTTCCAGTTCCTCCGGTTCCTGCAGCTAATCCCTTTGTGAAATTACCTGAATTTGTTGTCGGAATGAATAAATTATCTCCAACCTTTTCAAGTCCAGCAGGATTTGAGAAACTAGCCAATGCTACACAACCTAATGATTGCTGTTCGCCATTACTATAAACACCTGTAATAATTCCATCAGAACCTATACTAAAATTTGTAAGAGTACCTGTAGTGTATCCATTAATGTCTGTAGGAACTACAGAGCTTTCTCCTGCAAACATAGTTAAATTACCAAAATTAAGATTCACATTAAAAGGCTCTGCACCAACTCCGGCTGCTGTTGTTAGAGTTAAGTAGATATCTGCACCAGCTTTATCTAGTTTTCCGCCTCCATCAAAAACAAGTTGACCTGATGCTGTTGTTGTACCTGATGCAACTGTATTTGGTGGATTAGTCACTCCACCAGTAGTATCTAATTGAAATGTTGTTTCATCAGTGCCAGAAACTATGTCATATGACCATGTAGTAGTAGCATTAGTATCGTCAACTGATATCTTTCTAAAATTTACAGATAATTGATGTCCGTTACCCAAACCATCATATACTGTAAATGGAACTGCGAACTGAGTAACTGTTGAACCGGCTCCTAAGTCTGGATTAGAAGCATTTAAATTACCTGAAAACGCTGCTTTTGAAGTTGCCGAAGCTGCAATTATTTTCTTGTTTCCATTATGGTTATCTGAATATAGATTAATAGGTTCAACTGGACTTTCTGTGTCAAATGAGCCATCATCATTTATCTTCTGCCAACCATATACACAATAGCCACTGCCTGAAACAAGATTTCCTAACTTGTCCAATCCAAAATTACCTGCTCTGGTAAATTTGTAAGTATCTTCACTTGAACCTCTTACTATAAAGAAACCATCTCCAGAAATTGATAAGTCTGTTGCATTATCAGTTCTCTCAGAACTTCCTGTACTCATCATAGTATCTACTGAACCTACACTAGTACCAAGACCAACCTGCATTGGGTTAGTACCTCCTCTGCTTGTGGAAGAGTCAGGTGCTGAAGCACCGCTAAGTGTCTGGTTAAATACTTCTTGAAAGGTTACTCTGCTTGATTTAAAACCAACTGTATTTACGTTTGCTACGTTATTACCTATAACATCCATTCTTTGCTGGTGTGCTCTTAAACCAGATACACCAGAAAACATTGATCTCATCATATCTTTTTTGACCCCCTCAATTATTTAAGGTATTACATCGTTCCATCCGTCATTCAGGAACGTTATTCAGCCTCCCAATTGGGTCCAGCTGCTTTTACTACTATGCAAATATTGCACCATCAATATTTGTAAAAACATTATCTTTTAACTCATTGTTGTTTACTGCTGTAATTACTGTTTTACTGTTTATATTTACTACAAAAGCCATATTGTCCAGAATAATCAATGAATCTTTAACTCCTTTTTGCTGAGCTATTGAAACTGCATTGTTAATCTTATCCTTCTGAGTCTGGGTTAAATCAATATTACGTGCCTGCATTCTCAATTCAGCATGTTTAGAAAATTTAACTTCACTGCCCTTATTAATTGCTTGTTGAAGAAATTTTTCAAAACCAGCCCCTGTAGCAGCCGTATTATTATTTCTGATATTATTCGTTTGGACTTTCCCAGTTGTTAAAGGCGAATTTATTATTCTGTTTGAATAATTATTATTGACAACCATAACTCACCTTCTCTCATTACTCAGTCGTTTTTTGTTCTGAAGATTTCTGAATATTTGACACACTATCAACAGATACATATACATCGTCCAGTACTCCAGTTATATTTCCCTTCTCATCAATGTTATAGCTCTGTAATGTAGCTGTTACAGGAACCTTTTTACCTGACTTATCAGTGATTGTTATTGAAACCTCTTTACCAACCTTTTCTTTCAAATAATTTTCAGTATAGTTTGGATCTGTAGATTTCGACCCTGTAACCGATGCAATATTTACACTTACGTTGTTCATTACTGCATAGTCCTCAGTGAGACCTTTTTGAATCTGTGTTACATCACCACTCAAATAAATTAAGTCACCAGTAGATGAATCATAAGCTGCACCCTTAGCCCTAAATCCAATTAAATTTGTAAAGTCAGATATATTTGAATTCGCATAACCCATATCAACGACTTCTGTTACACTTTCAACACTAACATCCTTATCATCTACAACTAAGAACACTTTACCATTGTTCATTTTTACTGTTGATACTTGCCCTTGAGTAATTTTTACCTCTAGAGTATCCTCATCAGTTGTTTTTGCAGTAATATACTTGCCAATTAAACCGAATGCTTGAGAATTTGTCAACACACTATTCATATTTTGCATTTGCTCTAAAGAACTAAACTGTGCCATCTGAGCAATAAATTCCTTGTCATCAGTAGGCTCTAATGGATCCTGATATCTTAGCTGTGTTACCAAAAGATTTAGGAAATCATCTTTACCTAAATTACTACCAGTCTTTCTTGAAGCGGCATTTTTTTCAGTTCTTGCTATAACTTCATCAATAGAACCTGATATTCCACTTGTAGCCAAATTTTTCACCTCCTATTGTTAAGCTGTAAAACTAACTGTATTTGTATCATCTGCATATTGTGCAAGTCTTTCAGGCAATGTGTCCAAAGCATTGTATCCATCTTTGACAGTATTTATTTCATTACTGCCATATTTGATACCATTATTTGAATCCTTATTTTTGCTCTGATATGAGCTTTGTTCCCTAAACTCTTTTTGTTTTTCCTGTCCTACTTGAACACTAACATTATCAATTGATAGGCCTTGTTTTTCCAAAGAATCCTTAAGCAACTGCATATTTGTTTCAATTATCTCTTTAACCTGATTGCTCTCAGCAATAAACTTAGCTGCAACTATACCTTGCTCTGTCACAACCTTTAACTCAAGTTTACCTAAGTGATCTGGCTTTAAATGAATAATCATCTCAGACTTATCCTGTCCAATAACTACTTTTGCCTGCTCTACTACCTGGTTTATTACCTCAGTAGTTCTTACTGGCTGTGGCATTGAAAACTCTGATTTTTGAACCTGAGTTTGGTTATTAATCATATTAACCTTAATATCACCAACTACTTGAGTGTTTTGTTGGTTTAGCGGCTGATTCTGGTCATTGTTTGCAGTTACTTGAGTATTAATTTCGCTAGTAGTAACTTCTGCCTTAGTATCAGTAGCCTTAGCATTATCAGCATTTTCTTGATATTTTGAATTACTTGCCTTAGCTGATTCTTCTTTTGACTTATTTACAGCACCTTCTTCAGATACTCCTTCTGTAATAGGTTTAACCTCTAAAGTAGTATCTGTCTTTGTATCATCTTGTTCTGTGCTGACATTAACATTTGCTTTAGCCTGAGCTCTCATAGCTTCAACAACTTTAGAAATCTCTGCGCCAACTGATTCTGAGCTTATTTCAGCATTTTGAATTAATTGGTCAAGTTTTGCCTTAATATCATCAGAAATCTCTGATATATTAACGGTATTAATTTTGTTGATATTAACAGATGCTTCATTCTTGTTCCCATTAGTTACATTAACCTCAAGGCTTGATGTATCTTCTTTAATAGCTTCTTTACTAGTCTCATTACTAACCTGCTTAGGAATTTCCACAGCTAAAGCATTCATCATAGCTTTCTGTGAATCATTAAGTTCTAACAGATTAGCAAGCTTACCAATAAAACTTGATAACTTGTCTGCATTTTTTAAGTCTTCTGCACTAAAACCGAGTTCATTAGCAATCTTTACTAGCTCATTTGGTTGTATTCCAAGCATTTGTGCTAATACATTTATTGTTTCATCATAGTCCTTTGAGCTGCTTTTTGATTTCTCAGTTTCTGAATCAACTTTTTGTACTGTAACATCATCATTAGTTTTTTCTACTAAGCTCTGTTTCTCATTAATTGATCTATCTCTTTGTACCTCTTTATAAGACTTATACTTTACTTTGGATTCAGAATTTTGAGACAAATCATTTTCTCTTTTAAATACAGGTCTATCATTTTCAGTTCTTTTATTACTGTTCACAGCACTCTCAAAAACAGATTTAAATGCTGCATCCACTGCTCCTTGAGAAGCCTTCGGCTTAATATTGAGAGCATTATTTTGAACTTGAGAAAAAAGTAATTTTGATGCATTACTACAAGATATCATTTTATCGCCTCCTTTCGTCCTTATTTTTTATTGTAATGCAGTATACTTTCGTAATACTGCTAATTACCTGTTAAAAATACTCAACTATCAATTCTTACTTGCCTTTTTTTACAGTACCCACATTATAAACCTTTGCAAGCTGTTCAGAAACACTTGCAGCAAAGGTTGGTGTCATTTCAGCTATAATCTCTGCTGATGTACTCTTATTAAGATTTTTCAAGATTTCAACAATTAATGTCATTTTGTTAGTGCCCATCTGCTCCATAATAGCAGCCACTGATCCAGCATCCATTTCTTCATATATAGAGCAATACTTTTTCACATCAGCACTCATTTTCTCATCTTTCAAAATCTCTGCATATAATCTTGATGCATTCTCAGAATCAATTTTTTCATAATATGCTTTAAACGCTGCTGTATCTCCTTTTGCAATAGCATCAGAAATACTATTAAAATCCTTCTTTAAGCTGTCATTATCTGATGTAAGTTTAAGCTTTTCTTTTTCTAGTGCATCTTTTTGCTGCTGAAGCAGATCTTTATTTGTATCCTTTGCAGATAATTGTTTATTTATCTGCTCCAATTGACTAGATAAATCAAAAACTTTTTTGTCTAATTCAATTTTTTCATTTTTTAGTTGTGTGTATTTTGCTCTTACCTCTTCTTCAGTCATATTCTTTTCATCTTCTAAATCTGGCTTTTCTGGTAAAGCAAGCCTCAATACTGGTATATTTTCAATGGTATCACCCATGCTCTGAGCTATTCCATTGACATTATTTTTGACAGCAAAGAAAAATACGCCTCCTATGATTAAAACAACCAATAAAAGTGCCGTAATAATTGAAACTACATAAAACAATAAACTATTTTGGCTTTGACCTTTATTCGATGTTTTATCTTTGCTTCCCATCCCTTTTAGGATATTACCCTGGTTTTTTAATGCTTCATTAATTTCTATATTAGAGTTTTCATTATTTTCAATTTTAGTATCGGCCATTGTATTCTCCTAACTACTAGCTGTCTTTGAAATTATAACTATTAAGTTCATCTATTCCAAGTTGCTCTTCTTTAAGTTGATCTTTTGCATATTCATCATATTTTTTTTCTTTTAATTTATCTAAAACCTTGCGTTCTTGCATTGCTTTGATTAGATGTTCTCTATTTTTATCAACATTACGTTCTGCAACATTTACTTTTTCTTTTTGATTAGCAATCTTCTCTTTCATCAATGACAAATAATTATTATAAATTTGAACTCTATATACCGGTATTCCTTCATCTACCTCTTCTGTTAAGCTATTCATTGATTTATTATTTACATTTCTTAAATCTTTCAAATATTCTTTTTGATTTTCAAGCTCTTTTGTGGCACGAGCAAGGTTGTTTTTAGCATTATCTTCCATCTGCGTTTTTAAGTTTAAAACAGATTCAAGTCTAAATGCAAATTTTTTCATTGCTCTTTTAGCCTCCTTGCACTTTATTTAAGCAAGTTTAAAACATTTTCTTTTATTTCATCAAATGATACTTTGAGACCTGTTTCTTGCTGTAAAAAATCGGTTATTGCATCATTATATTTAATGGCATAATCAATTTTTTCACTGCTTCCCTTCGAGTACGCACCTATATTTATCATATCTTCTGATTCTTTGTATATTGCCATAGTTTTTTTAATATCAGAGGCGCATTTTTTATGCTCTTTATCAATAATATCGCTCATGACCCTACTTACACTTGCCAAAACATCTATTGCGGGATAATGATTTTTATTAGCTAAAGCTCTCGATAAAACAATATGTCCATCTAAAATACCTCTGGCAGTATCTGTAACAGGTTCAGTTAAGTCATCACCATCTACTAAAACTGTATATAATCCTGTAATTGAACCCTCTTCATCTGTACCAGCTCTTTCCAATAGCTTTGGAAATACTGAAAATACTGAAGGAGTATATCCACGAGATACAGGAGGTTCACCAATTGAGAGACCAACTTCTCTTTGCGCCATAGCATATCTAGTAAGTGAATCCATTAATAGCAATACATCCTTACCCTCATCTCTAAAATACTCAGCAATTGCTGTTGCAACTAAAGCACCTTTTAGTCTTACAAGAGCTGGTTGGTCTGATGTAGCAACAACTACTACTGATCTAGCTAGACCTTCCTCGGATAAATCTTTTTCTATAAACTCTCTAACTTCTCTACCACGCTCTCCTATTAGTGCAATTACATTTATATCAGCCTTTGTGTTTCTAGCGATCATTCCCATAAGTGTACTCTTACCAACACCACTTCCGGCAAATATACCAACTCTCTGCCCCTTACCTACTGTTAGTAATCCATCAATTGCTCTCACTCCCAAAGGCAACGGTTCAGAAATTCTTTTTCTAGCCATAGGATTTGGTGGTTTATTAGCCGTTGGATAACCAATCTTTGTATTTATAGGACCCTTACCATCCATAGGTCTTCCTAAACCGTCAAGTACTCTTCCAATTAATTCTGGTCCCACAGCAACATTAAGAATTTCGCCACTAGTTGAAACCGTGCTACCCGGAGAAATACCTGTCATTTCACCTAAAGGCATAAGTAAAACCTTATCATCCTTAAATCCTACAACCTCAGCCTTAATTGATTCACCTTTTAAAACATGAACATTACATAAATCTCCAATGCTAGCTTGAGGTCCATCAGACTCAATAGTAAGCCCTACAACCTTAGAAACCTTCCCAATATATTCTATATAATCTTTTAATTGTAATTTATCTTGGTACTTTTTAAGGTCTATCACTAAAATTTCGACCTCCTACGCTATTGATAAAATGATTTATTTAAAAACAGAAGGTATTTATTAATATATACCTTATTCAATTTTTTCGCCTAAAATAGCCTTAAAATCACTCTCAATCTTTTCGAATTTGGTATCAGCGCTGGCATCAATGCTTCCAAGTGAAGTTTCAATTATGCAGCCACCTTCCTTTAAAGATAAGTCCTTTTTAATTTCAGTTTCCTCAGACCTTTCAAGTATTGATAAAAGCTCATCTTTATTATCATTTATATAACCATAATCCTGCTCATTAAGTCTTAAAACTGCTTTACGATCTTTTGAACACTTCTCAAAAGCATCTTTAACTAATAGTAAGATATTTTGTTTAGTTTTTAACTCTTGGCTTATAACTTTCTTTGCAATTTCTAATATAGTATTTACAGCATCTGTCTCTAGAGAATCAAGTACCTTTTTATACTCCACTCCTGCTTGTTCCTTAATTTCTTTAGCCTCTTCAATAAGCTGTTCATATTCCTGTTTTGCTTGAGCAATACCTTCGTTATGTCCTTCTATTTTTGATTCACTAATTACTATATTTTTAAGTTCTTCTATTTCAATGTTTGCCTTAGAAAGAATGTCTTTTGCTTCTAAAAGAGCTTCCTTCACAATAAGGTCTGCTTCTGCTTTTGCACTATTTAATATTTCTTCACCAAGTGCTTTATAGTCTACATAATCCTCTTCTGGCTGCTCTTCATCAATATTTTTAATAGTAACAACCGGTGGATGATATGTCATTGGATTCAATACCTGAAATGGCATACCCACATTTACTTGGTGGTTTTTTAAAATTTTATTAGACAATTATTTCATCTCCTCCACCTCTAGAAATAACTATCTCGCCAGCATCTTCGAGTTTACGTATTATGTTAACAATCTTCTGCTGAGCTTCTTCAACATCTTTAAGTCTAACAGGTCCCATAAATTCAAGATCCTCTTTAATCATTTCACTCAGACGCTTAGACATATTTGAGAAAATAAGTCTCTGAACATCATCTGTTGCACCTTTAAGAGCAACTGCGAGCTGATTATTATCAACTTCTCTAAGAAATCTTTGAATTGCTCTACCATCAAGAGTAAGGATATCTTCAAATACAAACATACGCCTCTTAATTTCTTCTGCCAAATCGGTATCTTCAATTTCTAATGTTTCCATAATGAACTTTTCAGTACCTCTGTCAACAGAGTTTAGGATATCAACAATTGACTGAACACCGCCAGCTGCCGTATAATCCTCTGTAACCAATGAAGAAAGCTTCTTTTCAAGAATGCGCTCTACTTCCTTAATTACATCTGGTGATGTTCTATCCATAGTTGCTATTCTTCTAGCAACATCAGCTTGCTTATCTTGTGGCAATGCTGAAAGCACTATGGATGCTTGTGATGGCTTTAAATAAGATAATATTAAAGCAATTGTTTGTGGATGTTCTCCCTGAATAAAGTTTAACAACTGAGTGGGGTCTGTTTTACGAACATAATCAAAAGGTCTAACCTGTAATGAAACAGTCAACTTATTAATAATATCAACCGCTTTTTGAGAGCCTAGTGCTTTTTCAAGAATATCTTTTGCGTAACCAATACCACCCTCAGCAATGTACTCCTGAGCAAGACAAATTTGATAAAACTCATCAAGAACTCTGTCTTTTTCCTCTGGACTAACAGATCTAATATTAGCTATTTCAAGGGTTAATTGTTCTATTTCCTCTTCTTTCAAATGTTTGAAAATTTCAGCAGACTTATCAGGTCCTAATGAAATTAGCAACATTGCCGCTTTCTCTCTACCGCTGTATTCAGTCTTTGAACTAGCTCTAGCCAAGCTCTTCACCCCACAAAATATTATGTCTACTTTATTAAAACTAAATAAGTCAATAAATCTTTATAATAAATAATGTCTACTCATAGTCATCTGTTAACCAATTTCTAAGCAATTGAGCAACAGCATCTGGTTTTTGTTTTACAAACTTCTCTAATTGTTTTTTTACTTCAGATCTTTCTTCTGTATCTATTTCTGGAACTGGTTCTTGTCTTAAATCATTTATATTGTATTTTGGTGCAGCTATTTCATTAATACCCGCGAGAGCTGGTTCTGAAACTAGTTCCTTACGCTTCTTTGGAATAGCAATTATTACTAAAGCAATAAGCATTAAGAGTAACAATGCTAGTAGCCCATACTCTGATAACAAACCTTTTATTATCTCAGATGTTGTTGGAATTTCTTCAACTTTTGGCTGTATCTTTAACTTTGTAACAGCGATATTCTCAACTGGTATGCCTGTCGCCTTACTTGCTAATTCCTGTACTTTGGCAACCAATTCATCCGTTAATTTAGAATCATCAGCAACTCTATTGCCATATAACAAGGTAATAGCAGCAGTTGTTCTCTCTGGAATAACTTCTCCCACAGATTTTTCACTCTTTTTTTCTAATTGATTATAAGCATAATTTTCTTTAAGATTTGATTTTTTATATGATCCTGCATCAGTAGAACCATTCGGATATGATGGTGTAGTTGTCCCTGGATTCGCATCCATACCAACTGTTCCTCCAGAAGTTCCATTTGTAAGCTGCTCTTTCGTCTCATCCTTGGTCATTACAGCACCAGAATCCATGCCTGTTGGATTTGAAACTTCATTCGATGTTTGAGTTAATGTATCAAAATCAAGTACAGGGTTTACAACAACTTTAGCTGAATCAAAGCTATCAAATTGACCATTGAGCACATTTTTAACATTTGCCTCTAAGTCTACTTTTACCTTTGTTTTCATTTCATATTTAGTAGATGTCTCTTTTAAAACATTATCTTCATCTGAATTTAAAATGTTACCTTCTTCATCAACAACAGTAACATTTAAAGGATCTAGTCCCTCAACACTGCTTGCAACTACTTTTATAATACTTTTAGCCTGCTCAGGAGTAATCTCTCCTTCGCGGGTAATTACAACTGATGCCTTAGCATCTTTATTATTTGTAGAATCTATAAATAGAGTATCTTCAGGTACAGAAATAGTTACACTTGCATCTTTAACATTCTTAATTAGCTTAAGCTGTCTGGCAATATCTGACTCATCAAGTTCTTGCCATATATGCTTCTTATCACTCTCTGTTGTATTTATCTTAATATTACTAAGAGCATCAGCAAATGTTAAACCATTTTTAGGATAACCTGCAGTAGCTAATTCTAAATGAGCATTATCGCTATCTTTTTCATTAACAATAATACCCGATTTATCATCAGTTAACTTGTATGTAATCCCTTTTTCAGATAATACTTTTTGCATTTCTGCTATATCTGAAGAACTAGCATTTTCGATTACTGTAGTATACGTTGGTTTTGTTAATAAATATAAGCCTAAGACAACTGAAACTGTAACAATACCCGCCGTTATATATATTCTAACCTTTTGGGATTTCTCTAACCCTTTCCAAAAGTCAACAACTGGCTTTAGTATTTTCGATAAAAATTCTGGCAAACCTACCACCCCAATATTGTATTAATTTATCTTTAGTACAGCATATACCCCTATATCACTGTATTAAAACCGTCTAATCATATATATTTGCTAAATCTGCATTCTCATGATTTCCGAATATGCATCTAATACTTTATTTCGAATTGACATAGTAAATTGCAAAGCTATATTAGCCTTTTCACCAGCAATTAATACCTCAGGAATATTATCAGTTTTCCCTACCGCAAAATCTTCTTTTAATTGGTCTGACTGTTTTTCCAAATCAGTTACCTTCATAAGAGCAGAGTTCAAATATTCACCAAAACTAACTTTCGATGATTTTCCATTATCATCAATGCCGCTTATACCTATGTTATCTGGTAACAACTGTTTAACCTGTGAAATACCGTCAATTGCCATAATAACCTCCCACGCCACATTTGGGCATTAAATCTAGTATAAACTATCGTGGAGGTAAGCCTCAACTTGAAATCTTAATTTTACTTTATTTCAAGCTAACCTCCCACGCCACATTTGGGCATTAAATCTAGCATATCTATCGTGGATATAATTATTTACCAATTTCTAGCGCCTTCATTGCCATAGATTTAGTGGCATTTATTGAAGTTACATTTGCTTCATATGACCTTGTTGCTGAAATCATATTTACCATTTCTGTGACTACATCTACATTTGGCATACTGACATAACCATCTTCATCAGCATCCGGATGTCCAGGATCATATACCATCTTAAACTCAGAAGAATCTTCAACTATTTTTGTTACTCTTACTCCTTGCCCATTAGACAATTTGTCAGTGGCAGCTGAGAGAGCATCGGAAAAAGAACCCGAACCTGAACGTTCTTCAAATAATACATCTTTTCTCCTATAAGGAGTACCATCTTCTGTTCTAGTTGTGTTTACATTTGCTATGTTTTGAGAAATAATATCCATTCTTACTCTTTGAGCTGTTAAGCCTGAAGCCCCAATATCAAGTGAACCAAAGAAACCCATTTTTTATCATTTCCCTTCTCTGATAACATTTTTTATTTTACTGAAGTTACTATTAATTAACTGAACTAACGCATTATACTTGATTGTGTTTTTTGCCAAGTAAGACATCTCACTGTCAATATCAACATTATTGCCATCAATACGCATTTTATTGTCTGATTTATCCTCTATAATAGTAGGCTGAAAATTGTCATCACTATCAATATTTGTATTATTAAGCGAATCAGTAAAATACTGTTCGAACGTTACATCTTTTCTCTTATAATTCGGAGTGTCTACATTTGCTATATTTTGTGAAATAGTATCATTTCGTGTTTGAGAAACATTAAGAGCTTTCTCCATAATATTACTTTTTCCGTATAAACCCTGTATCAAATCAATCACGCTCCTATATAATGTAAATTACATTATTTTTAATAAATTTTAGCACACTAAACTGAAAAAAACAACAAATTAAGTTCATATTCAAAGATAATAGGACTAATTACTCACTAATATTCAATGAACTTGTAAATATCTGACACAATTTTTAGTGATTTTTGCGCTGTAAGTGAATTTCTTTTCCTTTTATCTCTAATACTAGTATCTATGTCATTAAACAACCCAAAATTTGCATTCATGGGTTGAAAATTTTTAACGCTTGAATCAGAAATATAGTTACTTAAAGCACCTATTGAGGTGTTAGGTGGGAAAATAACAGATCCCCTATTAAGACACTTAGCTGCCGCATTTATTCCTGCAACAAAACCTGAAGCCGTTGATTCAATATATCCTTCAACTCCTGTAATTTGACCTGCAAAATAAATAGAATCACTACTTTTGAGTTTATATGTGTTATCTAATAGCTTTGGTGAATTAATATAAGTATTTCTATGCATAACTCCATATCTTACGAACTCAGCATTTTCTAATCCTGGAATCAAGCTAAATACTCTTTTTTGTTCCGGCCATTTCAGATGAGTTTGAAATCCTACTATGTTATACAACGTAGCATTTTTATTGTCCTGCCTGAGTTGGACTACTGCATAAGGTTTAATATCTGACCTTGGATCCATTAGTCCTACTGGTTTTAAAGGGCCATATCTCATAGTATCTTTACCTCTAATTGCCATACTCTCAATTGGCATACAACCTTCAAAAACCATGTTTTTTTCAAAGTCCTTTACCTCTGCTAACTCAGCGGTTATTAATGCATTATAGAATATTTCATATTCTTCTCTATTCATTGGACAATTAATATAGTCCTCTGTCCCCTTGCCATATCTAGCTGCTTTAAAAGCCTTGTCCATATTTATGGAATCATAAGCCACTATAGGTGCAGCTGCATCAAAGAAGTGAAGATAATCGTCTCCTATAACCTGCTTGATGTACTTAAACATAGAGTCTGATGTTAATGGTCCAGTAGCAATAACTGTAATATTATCATCTGGTATACCCTGTTGTTCTCCATACACTATTTCTATATTTAAATTATCTTTTATAGCCTTAGTAACATATTCCGAAAATCCCTCTCTGTCAACTGCCAAGGCTCCGCCTGCCGGAACTCTTGTTGCATCTGCTGCCTTTAAAATTAAAGAATCCATTATTCTTAGTTCTTCTTTCAATAGTCCAACAGCATTTTCTAATTGATCAGATCTAAGTGAATTGCTACAGACAAGTTCTGCAAAATTGTCAGAGTGATGTGCCGGCGAATATTTCTGAGGCTTCATTTCGTACAATTTAACATTTATACCTCTTTTAGCAATTTGATATGCTGCCTCACATCCAGCTAATCCAGCTCCAATTACATTTATTGTTTTACTCATACCAATCTCCCTCTAACATATTAATATTGTAATAAAAAATATTCAAAATTTATACTTAAAATTTTTACCAATAGTTTATATTAAATTTCAGAAAAAAACAAACCGAAAGGGCAATGCGCGCTTTCGGTTGTAAAGCTAATTTATGTTAATTATTTCTAACTGCTAATTCCGCTTTGCTGTCGACTTATTTTGTATATCAGTTTCCTCTTTAGTTATTTTTCCCTAGCGTTTCTTCTCTGTTATCAATCATGTTTATCTAACGCTTTTTTTAGTAGTTGAATCAGATTCTTTTGTCGCTTTTTTCTTTGTAGTTGAATCAGATCCTCTTGTCGCTTTCTTCTTAGCTGTTGATTCAGTTTCTTTTATCGCTTTCTTCTTAGCTGTTGATTCAGTTTCTTTTGTCGCTTTCTTCTTTGTAGTTGAATCAGTTTTCTTTGTTGCTGCTTCTGTTTTGTCTGTAGTTTTATTCTTCGCTGTTGTCTTTGCCTTCTCTGAAGGTTTTTTATTCGCTGATGATTCTTTTTTTGTTGTCTTTTTTGTTACAGGTTTCTTTTTTGCGATCGGTTCATTCTTTTCTCTAGACTCAGCGTTACTTATACATTTTTCATTGCTACAATACAATGTAATATTTTTGTTTGAACTTTTTTGAAGCATAAATGATCCACAAATAGAGCAGGTTTCATTACTTGGCATATCCCAACTCATGAAAGTACACTCAGGATTTTTCTCACAGCCTAGATATTTTCTGCCTTTTCTTGTCTTTTTTATAAGAACTTTTCCCTGACAGATTGGACATAAAACACCTGCATCTTCAACAATAGCTTTTGTGTTTCTGCATTCTGGGAATCCCGGGCAGGCTAGGAATTTACCAAATCTCCCTTGCTTAACAACCAGTAATCGTCCACACTTTTCACACGGTATGTCCGATACTTCTACGGGCAATTCTACATTGCCAATACTTTCTTCAGCTTCATTCAACACAACTTTAAAAGGGCCATAGAATTCTTCTAAAACATCTTTCCATTCCTTTTCTCCCTCTGCAACAGCATCCAGTTTATCTTCCATCTGTGCTGTAAATTCGGCATTAACAATATCTTTAAAATGTTTTTTCATTATTTCATTAACGATTTTACCTAATTCAGTTGGCAACAGACATTTTTTATCTTTAATTACGTACCCTCTTGATAAAATAGTAGATATTGTAGGGGCATAAGTGCTTGGTCTGCCAATTCCTCTCTCCTCAAGTGATTTAACTAATGTCGCCTCTGTATAACGAGGAGGTGGTTGAGTAAAATGCTGTTTCGGCAAATTATCTTTCAGTTCAAGAACATCACCCTCAAAAAGTTGTGGAAGGTTATTTGCTTCATCATCTGATTCTTCATCTTTACCTTCAATATATAAAACCATAAATCCAGGAAACTTAATCTTTGATCCGCTTGCTTTAAATAAATATTCACCAACAGCAATATCCGCATTAACAGTGTCATAAACTGCTGATGACATTTGGCTAGCAATAAATCTACTCCAAATAAGCTTATAAACTTTAAATTGCTCAGGTGTTAAGGAATCCTTTATTTCATCCGGTATCAAATCTATATAAGACGGACGTATAGCTTCATGTGCATCTTGAGAAGCTGATTTGTTTTTGTAGACTCTAGGATTTTCAGGGACATATTGTGCTCCAAACTTTTTACTAATATAATCTCTAGCTTCTGATTGAGCTTCTGCTGATATTCTAGTTGAGTCAGTTCTCATATATGTTATAAGTCCCACTGAGCCACGACCTTTAATCTCAACACCTTCATATAGTTTTTGAGCTACCATCATGGTTTTCTTTGTAGTAAAACCAAGCTTTCTCGCAGCTTCTTGCTGCAAAGTACTAGTAATAAAAGGTGCGGCAGCAGCTCTTTTCTTCTCTTGCTCTTTGACCTTTTGGACAATATATTTACTTTTTACTATTTCATTTAAAATAGCATTAACTTGATCACCATTTGTTAGCTCAATTTTTTCTTTTTTAGTTCCATAAAACTTAGCTTCAAAGATTGGACTAGTCTTTGGCTTTTCTAATGTTGAAACTATTGTCCAATATTCTTCTGGAATAAATTCCTCTATTTCTCTCTCTCTATCGCAAATCATTTTGGTTGCAACAGATTGAACCCTACCAGCGCTAAGACCCTTTTTAACTTTTTTCCAAAGTAAAGGACTTATTTTATAACCTACTATTCTATCTAAAACCCTTCTGGCCTGCTGTGCGTCAACAAGGTTCATATCAATTTCTCTAGGCTGCTTTAATGCATTTTTAACAGCATTTTGGGTTATTTCATTAAATGAAACTCTACATTTTTGTCCATCATCTATATTTAAAATATGGGCTAAATGCCAAGATATTGCCTCTCCCTCTCGATCAGGGTCAGTTGCAAGAAATACTTTCTTTGCAGCCTTTGCTTCCTTCTTAAGTTTTGAAATCACATCGCCTTTTCCCCTAATATTAATGTATTTAGGTTCAAAATTGTTTTCAATGTCCACACCAATTTGACTCTTAGGCAAATCTCTAATATGTCCTACAGAAGCTTCAACCTTATATCCTTTGCCTAAAAATTTTCCAATTGATTTTACTTTTCCAGGAGACTCCACAATAACCAAGTTATCAGCCATTTTTTTCCTCCGTGTATAAATTCTTATTTAATAATATTTTCTTATCTTTTATTATTATTTAATAACTTTATACTAATCCCTTATATAAAATATTTTTTAATAATTTTTTGCTAAACAATTACTAATTTAAACTGGATTTTTTAATCTGTCAACCTTACATTAATAATTCTATATAAAAACAAATAAATTATTCTAATAAAATAGTGCATATCAAACATTTAGTACAGAATATTGGAATGGCACTAAACAAGTATATTGCATAGTCTTTGAAGGTCACCATTTTTCTGCCACTTATCAATTAAACTTTGTCCCAGCAACTTTAGTTCATAAATATTATCATTACTGGCATCATCTATTTTATCATTTCCTAAATGTGAAAGGCTTACTTGCATACGATAATAATTATTTTTCAATAAATGCTTCATTTGGTAATCAACTGTATCACTTACTCCATCAAAAATTGTATCTAGAATTGGTTTAGCCCATCTAGCCAATCCCCAGTCTTTTGATTCTTCATAAGGTATACTTTTAGTCTGCCCTCCTGTCCCTAAAGATAATATCATGATATCATCTGCATCTTTATACAATTCTTTTGCATCTATATATGCACACATAGCAGGATTATTTGCAAAAACCCCACCATCAATCAAACAATAATAGTTAACACTATTCTTAATTTTCATCTCTAGCTTAAAAGGCTCAAAATATGTTGGTGCTGCTGAAGCTGCTCTTGCTACTTGCCACATATAAAAGTCATAGTCTTTCTTACTTGGATTTCTTGCATGCCAACTCTTAAAGAAGAATGGCTTTCTTAGTCCCATATCATAAGAAGGAATAATAACATTTGTTAAACATTGTGATAGCTTTGAAGTACCTAAATATGCCTTTAATACTGATTCAATGCCATCTGAGGAATATTTTTCATCAAGTATTCCATTGAGAGAAGTAATCACATGTAACGTGTCTTTTGAAAAAATTTTTTTGCCGTTTAAGGTGTATAAATCCACTAATTCTTCTGCTCTGTAGGCTGGCAAATACTTATTACCAGGCGATGGTTTTGTTAATATAAGAGATATTATAGCGCCTGTAGATGCACCTGAAATAACATCAAATAATTCACATATAGGTTTAGATGTCATTTCCTCTATCTTAGAAAGTACCATTGCAGGAATTATTCCTCTTATGCCCCCGCCATCAATTGATAAAATTTTCAACTTACTCATGTTATACCTCTTATTTTTTTGTAAATTTTCCTTTTATTTTACCATTATTGACAAGTAATTGGAATATTTTTTTCAAAAATATGATAATTTATCCAAACTAAATGGGTACTAAAATCTTAGTGAAGTAGATTACCGGATTCCCAACTACTTATTCGGGATAAAATATGAGCTAATTTGAAAATCCGGTAAGACACACTATAAGCTTTGATAGCCCAATATCAACTCTCATACTTGCCACCTAATTCCACTATATGAAGTGTAGTCTATAAAGTTGTATTTTTTTGCATTTAAAATGAGCAAATTTCAAACATCTTACCTGGCTGTTGCGTAATAACACCTTTCATTTCTAGCATAAAAAGAAGATTGTTTACTTCCTTTGCAGATATATTGCTTCTTTCAATTATTTCATCAATATGATGAATTCCATTGGCGATAATTTTTACTATCCTGATTTCCTCAGTGCTCAGACCTTTAAAAAGGCTAAAGTTTGTATTGCCTCTTTTTATTGAAGAAACCTCCCTAAAGTCATTTTCAAACATAGTATTATTAATGAACTCACCATATTGAAATTCTTCTAAAATATCTTTTGCATTTACAACCATTTTTGCTCCATCTTTTATAAGTTGATTTGTTCCATTACTGTATGCTGAATCTATATTCCCAGGCACTGCGAATACTTCTCTTCCCTGCTCAAGAGCATAGCTGGCCGTTATTAACGAACCACTTCTCCTAGCCGCCTCTACGACAAGCACTCCAGAAGAAATTCCACTAATTATTCTATTTCGTGCTGGAAAATGATGTTGAAGTGGGGGCATACCAGGCGGATATTCAGATACTACTAATCCTTCTGATTTTATTATATTATCAAAAAGTCCTTTATTTTCGGGTGGATATATATTGTCAAGTCCACAACCTAAAACTGCTATAGTTTTACCACCGGCATCTAAACAACCTTCATGTGCAATTCTATCTATACCACGAGCAAGACCGCTAACAATCTGAATCCCTCTCATTGCCAAATCATATGACAATCTCTTGGCAGAATAGGCTCCATAATTTGTAGTTCTTCTTGAGCCTACAATTGCTATAGAAAAATCATTGATATCAAACTTTCCTATATAATACAAAGCAATTGGCGGATCATATATCTGCTTAAGATTATTGGGATAGTTTTCATCAAATATATTAATCATCTTTATGTTATGCTTTACCATTAGTTTATAAATTTGAATCACTCGTTCTCTTTTCTGTTTGTCTAATATTTCATGAATATTCTTATCTGTCAGCAGCCTTGTTTCTTTTAGCTCCTGTTCTGACATTTCATAAATAACCCGTGGGCATTTATACATTTGGAGCAGTGCCATTGTCTTAACGGCACCTAAACCTTGTAATAACGTTAACCATATCCAGTATTCAACCTCTAACATGCTAAACCTCCCACGCCGACTTTCGGCAAAAAATTAAGTTTTATTATCGTGGAGGTTCGCCGGCTTCTTTTTGCCACTCCATCCACATTCTTTAAAGCTAAACCTCCATTTCGCTGATATCACCAGCGACACAAATAGTAATTAAAAAGTGTATGTTCAATTCATGATTGCTCGAATTCTACAAAAAGCTGCTCGCAGCTTTTTGATATGCGAAGAGAACGATGAATATACGAAATGTAAACTTCGCATTTTTCATGCTAACCTCCTGCGCTGATACCTCCAGCGCCACAAATAGTAATTTAAAAGGTATATGCTCATTGCATGTTTGCTCAAATCTGCAAAAAGCTGCCCGCAGGTTTTTGATATGCGAAGAGAACGATGAATGCACGAATTGTAAACTTCGCATTTTTCTCAGACCTTTATCCTATCAAAACTTCTATATTGTATTGCCTCGGCAATATGTTCGGATTTTATTGCTTCAGATTCGTCCATGTCAGCAATTGTTCTAGCAACCTTAAGTATCCTATTATGTGCTCGTGCGCTGAGTCCAAGCTTTTCAAATGCACCTCTTAGTAAATTAGAGGTATATCTGTCTAGCTCACAATATTTTTTTATTAATGAAGGTGACAGCTCAGAGTTTGAGTAAATTCCTAAGCCTTTGTATCTATCAAGTTGTATAGTTCTTGCTTTATTTACTCTTTCACGAATAACAGCAGATGACTCTCCAACTTCACTTTTTGTTAGGTCATCATACTTTACAGGATGCACCTCTATATGAATATCAATCCTGTCTAAAAGCGGTTGACTTAGTTTTCCAAAATACTGTTGAACCATTTTGGGAGTACAGTTGCAGTTTTTTGATGGTTCTAAATAAAAACCGCACTTACATGGATTGGCTGCACAAATCAAAGTCGTCTTAGCTGGATATGTAATACTGTTATTTGCCCTTGATATACAAATTTCACCGTCCTCTAAAGGCTGACGTAAAACTTCAATAGCATCTTTGTTAAACTCTGGAAATTCATCTAGAAATAAAATCCCATAATGCGCAAGGCTCACCTCTCCAGGCTTTATGTGCTTTCCTCCCCCAACTAAAGAAATATCTGATATCGTGTGATGTGGACTTCTAAAGGGTCTGGTTGTAATTAACGAAGTCTTTTGGGGCAGCAATCCTGAAACGCTGTATATCTTTGTGATTTCAAGAGCCTCTTCAAAGGTCATTTTAGGTAGTATTGTAGAGAGTCTCTTTGCTAACATAGTTTTTCCACTTCCCGGTGAACCAATCATCAGAAGATTATGAGCCCCACAAGCTGCAACTTCCATCGCCCTCTTGACACTAGCTTGCCCTTTTACATCACTAAAATCTATTGAATCATATATATTATTAAAGAATAGGCTATCTACATTGACTTTATATGGAGTTATAATATCTTCACCGTTTAGATGCCTAATTATGTCCATAAGCGTTTTTACAGGTAAAATATTGACATCTGTTATTACAGCTGCTTCATCTGCATTTGATTCCGGAACAAATATGTTTTTTATACCATTTGCAGAGGCACAGCTTGCCATAGAAAGTATTCCTGCAACTGATTTCACTCCACCGTCTAACGATAGTTCTCCCAAAAACATATATGTATCCAACTCATTGTTAACTATTGTTTCTGATGCAATTAAAATCCCTATGGCTATTGAAACATCATAAACAGACCCCTCCTTTCGTAGATTTGCTGGGGCAAGGTTTATTGTTATTCGTCTTATTGGAAACTCCACTCCACTGTTTTTTATAGCAGCACGTACCCTTTCTCGTGACTCTCTAACAGCAGTATCCCCCAAACCTACAATATCAAATGTAGGTATACCGTTACTGATATCTGTTTCCACTTCAACAATACGCCCATCAATTCCCCTAAGTGCGCAACTGTTAATTTTTGATACCATAAAATCTCCTCTTTTCTTTTAAATTAGTGATAACAAGGTTGAAAGAATTAGATAGATATACTTAAATGAGCTACCGAGTCCATGCCATTTCTTTCAAGGAAATACACATTTTCTTGTTGTTCTTGTGTAAATGTAAGACATGGATATATTTATGATAGAATAAATACTAATTGGCTTTAGATGTATTTGAGTATGACTCGAAAGTATAGTTGGTGCTTACACGGTGTACTTTCGAGTCTCAAAAAACGCAAGCGTTTTTTGCTGATGTGGGTGGTGTTCGTGCTTACATGGTGCACTTTCGAGTCTCAAAAAACGCAAGCGTTTTTTGCTTATGTGGGTGGTGTTCGTGCTTACATGGTGCATTTTCGAGTCTCAAAAAACGCAAGCGTTTTTTGCTGATGTGAGTGGTATTTAACTATATGATGTACTTTTGAGTCCATCAATGCTTTAGTCATCGCACATATTCGCCGTATGCAATTATTCAGTTTTCCATTGATAAGTTGAACACCTACGATTTTTAACTGAGAAAGTTGAGTAATTAAATAAATTGATTAAATTTAATCTGGATAAACTTAAATAGACTTGCATAAATTTCGATTAATTTAAATACTTGAATAATTCAAATAAGAAACAGCTAGAAATGTTAATAGAATTTATTTTTTCAATGCTATGCTTTTTAACACTCTATGGATTATATCACATAACAAATGAAAAATCACCTATTTTTTACAATAAAAATAGGATAAAGAAGGTGTTAATTTACTTAATAATAACTATTGTACAATTCAAATATATATTTATAGTACACAAAATAGCCCATCTTACTATCAATTAAGTGAGCTATTTTCAACTTATGTATCTATTATAATTAAATAAATTAATCTCTTTTGTCGTCCCTTAGTAGATTTTTTAATTCATCCATGAAAGTATTTATGTCTTTAAATTGCCTATAAACCGAAGCAAACCTGACATATGCAACTTCATCCATCGTCTTCAGCTTTGACATTACCATTTCACCAATATACTCAGTTGTTACTTCTCTTTGTAGTGAATTATGCAGCTGTGCTTCAATATTCTCTACCATCTTTTCAAGTTCATTTATAGATATAGGTCTCTTCTCACATGCCCTTAATAGACCATTCATAAGCTTTTCTCTATCAAAAGGCTGTCTTGACCTATCCTTTTTTATTACCATCAGCGGTAAGCTCTCAACCTTTTCATATGTAGTAAATCTTTTAGAACATTTTGTACACTCTCTTCTTCTTCTAATAGCAGAACCTTCATCTGTAGGCCTGGAATCAATAACCTTGTCCTCAATAAAACCACAAAATGGACACTTCATTTTTACCTCCGTATTTTCCAAAAGACATTAGAATTTCAATGTTTGCTGTGAATTTCATAAACTCATTTTACCTCATATAATAAATTTTGTATACTGTCATTAATAGTATAGATAAAAAATATGCTCCTATATATAACAGTTTAATGTAACTGCTACATATAAAAGAGCATATCTCAAAAAGGTTTTCTATATATATTTCTTCATATGCATAAGTGCAGTCTTCTCTAGCCGTGAAACCTGTGCTTGAGAAATTCCAATCTCATCTGCAACTTCCATTTGTGTCCGTCCATCAAAAAATCTTAGATTCAAAATAAGCTTTTCCCTATCATTTAATTTTCTCATTGCTTCTTTTAATGTTATTGTTTCAAGCCAATTTTCATCAATATTTTTTTCATCTTTGACCTGATCCATAACAAAAATTGCATCGCCACCATCGTGGTATACTGATTCGAAGAGTGATATAGGGTCTTGTATGGCATCTAGCGCAAATACTACATCCTCCTTTGGTAATTGAAGCTCCTCTGCCAATTGAGCAATGGTGGGCTCTTTTGCATTCTTTGTTGTAAGCCTTTCTTTAGCTTGAAGAGCTTTATAAGCAATATCTCTTAATGAGCGACTAACTCTGATAGAATTATTATCCCTTAAATACCTCCGGATTTCTCCAATTATCATTGGTACTGCATAGGTAGAAAATTTTACATTGTGTGAAACATCAAAATTATCAATTGCTTTAATCAATCCAATGCATCCAACTTGAAACAAATCGTCTACATACTCTCCTCTATTGTTAAATCTCTGAATTACACTTAACACAAGACGAAGGTTACCCTTTATAAACTCATCTCTTGCCGAATTATCACCCTTATGCATCCTTTCAAATAACACTTTTTTCTGTTCATTTGTCAAAACAGGAAGTTTTGAAGTATTAACACCACAAATTTCAACTTTATTGATAATCATATAAAAACCTCCCGAGCTATATTAACTATGTCAATATCATTATTGCCCTAGAGGTTTATTTTATACGGTTAAACTAATAAAATATTTTTGTCAAACGCCTTGACAAATCAGTGTTTTAAGCCAAAACCAGATATCTAAGTCATTCTGCTGATTTCTTTTTTTAACCTGCTTATAATTCTTTTTTCTAATCTTGATATGTATGATTGTGATATTCCTAGCATGTCTGCAACCTCTTTTTGAGTCTTTTCTACTTCATTTGAAAGACCAAATCTCAGCTCCATTATTCTTTTTTCTCTTGATGATAATTTTTTCATTGCTAAATTTAATAATTCTTTATCCACCTCTTCTTCAAGACTTCTATGTATAAGATCATTTTCAGTTCCTAAAATATCTGACAGAAGTAATTCATTTCCATCCCAATCAATATTTAGAGGCTCATCAATCGAAATTTCAGCCTTAACTCTATTATTTCTTCTTAAGTACATTAATATTTCATTTTCAATACATCTTGATGCGTATGTTGCTAATTTAATATTTTTAGAAGGATTAAAAGTATTTATAGCCTTAATTAAACCAATAGTTCCAATAGATACTAAATCCTCAACGCCAACACCAGTATTTTCAAATTTCCTAGCAATATATACTACTAATCTTAGATTTCTCTCAATAAGAATACTTTTAACGCCATAATCGCTCTGTTCAAGCTTTTGCAGCAAGTAAGTTTCCTCATCTAACGTCAATGGAGGTGGTAATGCCTCACTACCGCCAATATAGTGAACTGGAAATAACCCTCCTAGTTTTAACTTTCTCAAAATATTCTCATACTTAATAAGTATAAACATCTTTATCTTAACTAAAAATTTCATTTTCCTGTTCTCCCCTCTAATTTTGAAATGACATCATTACAAGCAGCGACTATTCAGAACTGTCTTGCACCTTGTTCAGGAGCAATATATCAAGAAGCTTCATAACCTAAATACTTCTGTAAAAAGTGTATGGTTATTGCTTGATCGCTCACTTTCATAAAAAGCTGCTCGCAGCTTTTTATATGCGAAGATAGCGATGTATGCACCAAATTACTCAATATCAAAAACCACTTGTGGTTTTTGCAACTCGAAAATCAATGCGAAGATAGTGATGAATGCATCCAATTACTCAATATCAAAAACCACTTGTGGTTTTTGCAACTCGAAAAGGCACCTTGTTAGTACAAACTTTATTTTCGAGTTTTTTAAGCCACAAACTCCGGTCCTAGTAGTGCCTTATATTTTTCATTTCTTGACAATGACCTGTTGTATATTCCTACAATTACATTTTTTATATCTCTTTTGTCCTCGTCGCCGCCAATTTCAATAAAATCTGGTTTGAAACCAATTAGCATACCATTCTCTTTTCCCAGTGAACAAAAGGGTATTAATCTAAACCTTGAGAACCATTTCGATTTAGATATTATTGTTGTAACATAATTCAAATCATCTTCTTGTGCTCCATCAAATATACTTTTAATTTCTTGTGGTAAAAGCTCTTGCAATGCTTTGAATTCAACTACCATAACAGGTATATTAGTGAGAGGATCTCTTAGCGAATTTCCAGTATCAATTAATGCAGACAAATCAATTTCTCTATTGTCAAATGATATTTTTACAGGTACTAACAATCTTTCTTTGGTTATTCTACTCTGAACAACCTCCCAGAATATTTTTATAATTATTCCAACTGTTATTATAGCTGTTACCATTAAGCTCCATTGAGATTGTCCGAAAACACATACAATTCCGTTTCTCACAAATCCACCCTGCTGGTTGAAAAATAGAAAAGCAAATGCTGCTCCAGCAAAAATAAATGTCGATATGTAGAATATAGCTAAAACCCTAATGAACTGTAATACTTTACGTGGTGAAAAAGTTACAGCAACTATAAACATAGAAAGTAATATTTTTGCAATAGTAGTGTAGTAAACCTTTAAGTCAGGCTGCAATATAATAACCCCCACATAAAGAGCTCCAATAATAGACCCTAATAATAATCTTAAAGTACTTACTCTTGTCCGAGCAAATTTTGATGTTACCAATAGTATTAGGTAATTAATTACCAAATTCTCTAATACTAAAACATCCCAATAAACTTCTAAATAAGCTCCCACTGTTCATACCCCACAAATATTCAAAATAGATTGTACATAAATCTAGGTACTATACATTACTATTATTCATAATTTACTAATTTTATGCTTAGAAAATCACTTTTTCAAAAAGTAAAGCCTGTCGTGTGAATTGGTTTATGTCCTTTCTATATTTTATTCAAAATAGTATTATTCAATTGCTTTGATATTCTAGATTATATCTACTTAGCCAACAGAAGTTTGTCAAAAACGAATGTAGAAAAAGAAATATCGTATGACAAAATAGCTTTACATATGACCAAACTAAACAGGGACTTATATAGAATTATAAATTCTATATAAGTCCCTGTTTTTTCTTATTCTAAAAAGGAATAAAGAACCAATTACTTGTTAAAGCAATTGGTTCTTCAATAAATTCTTCAGTTTATGTTCTATATATACTTATTTAAATCTATTACGTCTTAAAAATGTAGGTATGTCTAGCTCATTATCAGAAGATATAACATTAGAATTATTCTTCTCAGTAACATTTGCTGCATAACCCTTGCTCTCAGAAACAGCCGATGTAACAGGAGCCTGTTTTGGCTTCTCTACTGGCTTATCAAACTTCTTCAAAACTGGACCACATTCAAAGCCAGTTGCTATAACAGTTATCATCAACTCATCTTTCATAGTATCATCGATAACTGCACCAAATATAATGTTTGCCTCTGGATCAGCTGACTTTTGTACCAATTCAGCAGCAGTATTTACTTCAAATAACCCCATATCAGGTCCACCTGTAATATTAACCAAAACTCTTCTTGCACCTTCTATTGAAGTTTCTAATAGAGGACTTGAAATTGCTAGCTTAGCGGCATCTTCAGCTCTATTTTCACCTGAAGCTCTACCAACACCCATATGAGCAAGTCCAGAGCTAAGCATTATTGTTTTTACATCTGCAAAGTCTAGATTTACAAGACCAGGAACAGCTATCAGGTCAGAAATACCCTGTACACCTTGGCGTAATACATCATCAGCCATTTTAAATGCTTCAACCATAGTAGTGCGCTTTTCTACCACTTGTAGCAATCTATCATTAGGAATAGTAACAAGAGAATCAACGGTATTCTTAAGGTTTTCAATACCTCTCTCAGCATGCTGCATACGAGTTCTGCTCTCAAATATAAATGGTTTAGTTACAACAGCAACTGTTAGAATACCCATTTCTCTGGCAATCTGTGCAACAACAGGAGCTGCTCCAGTTCCTGTTCCACCACCCATACCTGCAGTAACAAATACCATATCTGCACCTTTTATAGCCTGAGTAATTTCATCCTTACTTTCATTAGCTGCTTTCTCTCCGATGTCAGGATTAGCACCTGCACCAAGACCTTTTGTTAATTTATCACCTATCTGAATCTTAGTATTGGCTTTAGATAAAAATAAAGCTTGTTTATCTGTATTTATAGCAATGAAATCAACACCCCTTAGACCGGCATCTATCATGCGGTTAACTGCGTTGTTACCTCCGCCACCACAGCCGACTACCTTTATTTGGGCAAAATGTTCCATATCAATTTCGAAATCTAGCAAAGTAAATCCCCCTTTAGCTTTGGTAATAAGACATTATCGTAAACATTATTTATTATCTTATCAATATAAATATTCTTTCAAAAGATTACAAAAACACATACTAATAATATATATTATAAATTTAAATTAGGCAAGTTTAGATTTTATTGCCTTAAAAAAATAATTTTTTTAGTGAATCAAAAAACTTTTTAACAAGGTTTTTTTCTTTAGCTTTTTTATCGTTATTCTGTATGGTTTTTCTACTAACAGTACTTGCTTCCCTTTCCTGTGTTGCTATATATTTAATTATCCCTGCTGCAGTACAATATTCAAGTGAATTAACTTCTTTAATCTTTGAGGATGCAACTCTAACAGGTAATCTAAAAATTTCATTTGCCAGCTCAGCAGCGCCATCTAAAGTAGAAATACCATTACCTGATAGCACAACACCAGCACCATAATTTCCTGAACATTTTTTATCTATCATATCATGACAGAGGCTAAATATTTCACAAACCCTTGCTTCAATCACTTCAATTACATCAGATACCATTACATTTTTTTTGAAGCTCTCACTAATGTCATTAACAGATATCTCTTGGTCATTTTTTATTAAGTTAGTTGATGCTAATTGAAACTGCTTCTTTACTTTTTCAGACTCAGCATAAGACATCTTTAAAGCAATAGATAAATCATTTGAAATATGATCTCCCCCAACAGGAAGACATTGATTCATTAATAGCTTTTCATTCTTAAAGACGCTTACTTCTGTGGTTCCTCCACCGATATCAACAAAAATGACTCCCATGTCCTTCTCATCAGGCATCAAAATACATTCTCCAGCCGCAAAAGTCTCTGCTACAAGCCCATCAGCTTTTATACCTGCTTTTTCTAAGCTTCTTATTATATTTTGAACTGATATTATTTTCCCAACTACTACATCAAAATTGCCTTCAAGTACAGAACCTTTCATACCAATGGGATCTATTATTCCGTCATATCCATCTAATATAAACTCAGTTGGTACAACATCAATAATTTCACAATCCTCTGCTATAGGTATTGCCCCAGCAGAATAAATTAGCTTCTTCACATCATTCTTTGTAATTTCCTTATTTTCACTAACAATGTTAGTAATATTTTTATGATTGATTATATTAACATGTAATCCTGAAATGTTTACATATGCCGAAATGACCTTCATCTCAGATTGAGCTTCAGCAGCCATAACAGAATTCCGTATAGAAGCTGATGTGGCATCAATGTCAATAATTATCCCTTTTTTAACTCCATTACAAGCTGCTAACCCTTTACCTAAGACTTGGACTTCACCTTCACTATCCACCTTACCTATAACAGTACTTACTTTTGAAGTACCTATATCTATTCCTACAATGATATCAGACACAAAACTGACCTCCCAATTTACTTACAAACACCCTCAAAATCCGCTATATTTATTCATTAATTATATTATCTTTTTTGAAGAACTTATTCAATACAAATCTTCTAATTAGTGCAAAGTTTAAGAATAATCTATTACCAAAAGCAAATATCGCTGCTAGGTAAATCTGAAGCCCTAATTTATCACCTATATAAGCCAATATCGCAGCTAGAAGAGCATTTCCAAAAAAACCAGAAAGAAAAATTCTCATTTCAAACTTTCTATTTATTGTGGCAACCAATCCTCCGAATACAGAGTCTAAAGCCGCAAGTATTGCAACCGCAACGTATGTAAAGTACTCTGATGGGATTGTAATTGGAATAAACATGCCTATTAGTATTCCTACAATTAATCCTAAAATTGGTATCATAAAATCAGTCCTTTCAAATACATTCTTAAAGAATATAAAATTTATATATAACTCAATCTTACCACAACAAAAAGTCTATCGATTCTCAAAATTATAGTCTCTTGCCAAAATAATTTCTATATTGCTAATCTTTAGGTACAAAATAAGGATCAGTACCAGCTTTAAAAATCAAAGTACCTTTTTGCTTATTTATATTACTAGTATATACTTTTCTAAAAAAGCTTATATTATATTCAAGATTGTCATAGTCTCTAAAATCAGCACTAACTCTGTCTTCAAAATCGGCTGTTATACAATTTATATTGGATACTTTCACATTAGTAAGTATTGTATACAATTTTATTTTTGCATTTTTATCGCTTTTTATTAGCAAATCACTAAAATTTGTCACTACGTTCAAAGGCGATTCCTCTTTAAATTTTACCTCTTGTCCTAATTTATAGCTATCCACCAATGTACCTATTATTTTAAAATATTTCTTTTTTAGTTTAGAATCTTTTACAACTTCTAAAGCATATCCTTCTTTATCAATCAACAGGCTTGTCCCTTTAGTTTCGAGAATAGCAAAAGGAGTTCTCTCTTGAATTTTAATTCTTATTGATTTAGGCAAGGAGGGCCTTATACTAATAGATTTTATATATGGCATAGTCTCATATATACTTTGTTCCCTATCATTAAATCTAAAGGATATTAAATTCTTTGGTTTTTCTCCCAGCATTTTAAATACATTTTGACCTGTTGTAAGACCTGTTTCTAAAATTATATCATTTGATGCATATTTTTTATTGCCTACTACTTTAATATCATCTACTATAAAAAAAGACGAACGCGCAAAAATAATAGCAGCAGTAATTATAGTAATAAATAGCAATAAATTTTTAACTCTTTTTGCATTAATACGCCGCTTTTTTGTAGTTTTTTTTCTCTTGTAAACAGTTTTCTTTGTAGTATTTTCCATTTATTTCTTATTTCCTTATTATATCTGCCCCAATTTCAGACAGTTTTTCTTCAACGTTATAATAACCTCTGTCAATATGCTCAAGCCCTGTAATAACAGTCTCACCTTGAGCCGCTAATCCAGCTAAAATCAACGCAGCACCTCCGCGTAAATCCCTTGCAACTACCTGTGCACCATTAAGACGGTTAACACCTTTAATAACAGCCATACGACCATCTATTCTGATATTAGCACCCATCTTTAAAAGTTCATCAACATGCTTATATCTACTTTCAAAGATTGTCTCAATTATAATGCTTGTGCCCTTACATAAAGTTAATAATGCCATCATCTGTGCTTGCATATCTGTTGGGAATCCCGGATATGGTAAAGTTCTGATTACTTCAATTGCATCTAACTTTGTTCCTGCTACCACTTGAATGTCATTACGCTTTATATTTATCTGGCACCCCATATCCCTTAAAACGGAAGCAATTGATATAATATGTTCAGGAATAATGTCTTTAATAATAACATTGCCCCCAGTTATTGCCGATGCCACCATATAAGTTCCGGTTACTATTCTATCGGGAATTACTGTATGCTCTACTTTAGTAAACTTTTTCTCATATCCCTTAATTCTAATAATGCTTGAACCTGCACCGGAAACTTTCGCCCCTATTTTTTGAAGGAAATTTTGCAAATCAATTATTTCAGGCTCTTTTGCTGCATTCCTGATAATAGTATCACCCTGAGCATATACTGCTGCTATCATAGCATTTTCGGTAGCTCCAACACTTGGATAGTCCAGGTATATCTCACATCCTTTAAGTCCTTCAGTTTCACAGCTTATGTATCCACCATTGGTATCATTTATTTTGGCACCTAGGCTTCTGAGTGCCTTTAAATGCAAATCAATAGGTCTTGGTCCTATTTCACAGCCACCTGAATGTGTTACGCTATTGGCAGCTCCACCACTTACTAAAAAATAATCTGCGGTCTCCTGCTGCTCGAAAGTGTATCCTGTTTGTACAATATTCCTCACTGCAAAAACCACTCGTGGTTTTTGGAACTCGAAAACGAACCATGTTTGCACAAATATTCTTCACTGCAAAAAACACTTGTGGTTTTTGGGGCTCGAAAATGCACTATGTATATACGAACTAATTTTTCGAGTTTATTATATCACATTATTATATTGCCCATCAATTGTGATATTTTGAATTATTATTGTCAATAATTACAAAAATACACTAATACTCTTTATAATCATAAAAAGCTTGATTTATAATAATTTAATATAAATTAAATTATTATAAAACATAATTTATTTATATGATATAATGTTTTAATGAATTTAAAGAATTTTTTATATGTTAAAAATTTATTTATAAGTATTATTAAGATTTATGTTAATTAAAAAAAGGAGGACTAATCCATGCCATTATTCTTATGATTTTTATACCGAAATTCAGGCATGGATATAAATATGAAATTAAGACAAGTTATTGCAATAGTTATATCAAAATTAACAATTTATACATTACGCCTTTTTAGAAGTGGTGGCACTACTCTGCCTGGCAAGGTAGCATTAAAGCTATTCCCAGATATTCTTAAATCAATCGCAAAAGACTTTGAGATTATAATGGTTACTGGTACAAATGGCAAAACTACTACAACTAGAATTATTGAAGAAATTCTAAAAAATAACAATGTAGATTACATAACCAATAAGTCGGGTGCTAACTTACTAAGCGGGATAACAACTTTATTTATTCAAGCAGTTTCTATTAGCGGTAAGCCAAAACATAAAGTTGCTCTAATCGAAAGCGATGAGGCTGCTTTTAATCAAGTAACAAAGCATATTACGCCAAAAGCTGTTGTTGTTACTAACTTTTTTAGGGATCAATTAGACAGATACGGTGAGCTTTATTCAACTTTAAACGCAGTTAAATCTGGTCTTGAGCGAACAGGTGATAATGCAGCTTTAATTTTGAATGCAGATGATTCAATGTGCGCCTCTCTTGGTAAAGATACTTCAAAACCAGTACTCTACTATGGTATAAACCAAGACACCTATCAGGCTACTTTAGAAAATATAAATTCTGATGCTATGTTCTGTATATATTGTAAAAATAAATATATTTATAAAAATCATATATACGGGCATTTAGGCGGCTTCTACTGTACTAATTGCGGTTATAAAAGACCTGACGCTGATTTAGAATGTATTGAAATTCAGGAAGCTGGGAGTAGCTATACAACTATTAAGTGTAAATGTACTTCTTCTTTATTACAGGAAGAAAATGAGTTCATTACAAGAATAAATCTTCCTGGGTTATATAATGTTTACAATGCAATGGCTGCTGCAACATGTGGTCTTGCGCTAAATTATAAGGTTGATACTATATTAAATGCCCTTCAATCCTTTGAATCCGGTTTTGGTAGAATGGAATCAATAAGTGTGGAGAACAAAACAATTAAGCTGATACTTGTTAAAAATCCAACTGGATTTAATCAGGTGCTTAGCTTTTTAGCCCTTGATAATCAGCCATTGAATATTGCCTTTCTAATTAATGATAACTTAGCCGATGGTACAGATATTTCTTGGCTCTGGGATGTTGATTTTGAGCAACTGGATAATGTTGCAGACAAAATTGAAGGAATTATTACGTCTGGTGTAAGAGGCGAAGATATGGCTGTACGCCTTAAATATAGCGGTCTTGATACATCCAAAATCAGAATTATTAAGGACTATCATATTCTAATTGATGAAGGCTTGAAAAAAACACCATCGGGAGGCTGTTTTTATATACTACCGACATATACTGCAATGCTTGACATCCGCAGTATTTTAAAGAAAAAGTTCAATCTGAAGGAGTTCTGGAAATAATGTTTGATTTAAATATTTGTCATCTTTACCCTGATCTTCTGAATACTTATGGAGATAGAGGAAATATATTAGCTCTGCAAAAAAGAGCTCAGTGGCACGGTATAAATACAACAATACAAAATGTAACAATCGGTGAAAATTTTGATGCATCTGCATATGATATTATTTTCTTAGGCGGTGGACAAGATTATGAGCAAGAGATAATTCAAAAAGATGTTCTTGAGCAAAAAGCCACCGAAATTAAAAATGCCGTTTCCAATATGAAGGTTTTTCTATGTATTTGCGGTGGTTATCAGCTCATGGGAAAGTATTACAAAACATGGGATGAAAAAGAAATAGAGTTTCTCGGAGCCCTTGATTTGTGGACTGTTGGCGGCAAGGAAAGAATGATTGGAAATATCGTTTTCGAAAGTGATATCATAAGTGAAGATGGACACCCTCTTAAAATTGTTGGGTTTGAAAATCACTCTGGCAGAACTTACCTAGGCGATAGTATCCGTCCTTTGGGCAAGGTTCTCTTTGGTAATGGAAATAACGGTACCGACGGCTTTGAAGGTGCAGTATACAACAATGTTTACTGCTCATATTCTCATGGCAGCCTTCTTCCAAAGAATCCAATATTGACAGATCACCTGCTTTCCCTAGCATTAAAACAAAAATATGATGATTTTGATGCTCTGGGCACACTTGATGATACCTTTGAAAACGAAGCTAGAACTACTGTTATACAAAGGATTTTAAAATAATAAAAAGTACACTAACATTTTAATATAAAAAATTGTTGACTTTATTTGTAAAAACATGTTAGTATTTATTTAATAAAATATTTTTTATGAAATGTGATGAATGGGAAAAGTAGTTTATATGATTCTTTACAGCGAGCAATGAGATGATGGAAGCATTGCAAGATAGTATACTTGAAGTTCTCCCACGAACAGTTGGCTGAAACTAATTTGTAGGTCATACCGGGACTTCCCGTTATAGAAGGAGTGTATCGGATTACTTATTTGTTTCCTGTGCATGTATGAGTGGGTTTTTAACCAATTTGGGTGGTAACGCGTGGATGTAAGTCCTCGTCCCTAGTTTTTTAGGGATGAGGGCTTTTTTGTAATTAAACGGCTAAGGAACTAAAACCTTTTAGGCCTCCCAAGTCAAAACATGCATTGCAAAATAAAATACGAATTTTGGTATTACTAGTATTATTATGCAATTATTAACAAAAAATTAAAAGGAGGTGCAAATTCATGTTACTTCTATACTGATTTGTATTTAAAATATCTTTTCTATATTTTAAATGCGAAATAGTATTATACTTTTAAGTTAGAATGTAAACATGAATGTAATTATGATTATAGTAATGAAACAGAATGCAACAAAACAGGATATTCTAAATGTTGAAAATAGGTTGATTGATCTTGGTTTTAAAACCCATCCGATAACTGGTGATATAAAAACAATAATTGGTGCAATAGGTGATAAAAGGCTTTTGAATATACATGCAGTATCGCAAATGCCAGGTGTTGAATCACTAGTACCAATTATGAAGCCTTACAAACTTGCAAGTAATGAACTACAGAAAGCTTCTACAGTAATTGATTTGGGAGATGTAAAAATCGGAGGTAATGAAATTGTAGTAATGGCTGGCCCTTGCGCTATTGAGAATGAGAAGGATTTTGTCTCTACAGCTGTCAGCGTTAAAAAAAGCGGTGCTAAAATACTTCGCGGCGGCGCATTCAAACCAAGAAGCTCTCCATATGCATTCCAGGGGCTTGAAGAAGATGGTCTAAAAATAATGGTAGCCGGACGTGAAGCTACAGGACTTAAATTAGTAACAGAGGTAGTTGACACTAGGGATGTTGAGCTTGTAAACAAGTATACCGATATATTCCAGATCGGGGCAAGAAACATGCAGAACTTTCGACTTCTTAGCGAAGTAGGTATGACAAATAAACCAGTTCTTTTAAAAAGAGGTTTATCTGCAACCATTGAAGAATGGCTTATGGCGGCTGAGTATATAATCGCTGAAGGAAACCAAAATGTTATTCTTTGTGAAAGAGGTATACGCACTTATGAAACAATGACAAGAAACACTCTTGATTTAAGTGCTATCCCTGTAATAAAGGAAGTTTCTCATCTGCCAATTATCGTTGATCCAAGTCACGCAACGGGTAATTGGAAGTATGTACCTGCTCTAGCTAAAGGTGCTATAGCTACAGGTGCTGATGGCTTAATAATAGAAGTTCATCTTAACCCTCCAACAGCTCTTTGTGATGGTCCACAATCATTGAGACCTGAGAAATTTGATTCTTTAATGGATGAATTGAGACTAGTCGCACAAGCTGTTCAGAGAACTATTTAATTATTATTTAGATGGCTGCAATGCTTGACTGACAAAGAATAGATTTTAGTTCAGACAACTATTTAGTTTTGCTTAGATAATATGCAATCATTTAATGGCGGACACTAAAAACACAAAACGTCCGCCATTAAAATAAAGTTCAAAGGCAACTTTCTCAGCAAAAATTGTAGGTATTCAAGCTTATACTTGGAAACTGATTCAATTAGTTATAGTCCTTCATCAAATGGTTCCAATGTAAACTCCTGTACACTATTGAAAACAATCTTTAGGTACTTCACATCCCCATATCTAGCCTTATCTGAGTCATTTAAGCAGATGTATACAGATGTATTGTCATATACTTTAATGTTAATCCTATCAAAAATGTCTTTTTGCAATACATCCAATACTGCGCTTATGTTCGCAACAGCTGAATGATTGGACTTAGTTTCAACAACCACTGGCATCTTGGAGTTGTCTGGATTTAGTATTTTTACATGTATAATTCCTGGCTCAATTACATTGTCTGTAGGATATAGCAAGTCTCTTTCAAAAAGCACTGAACTCATTTATCTTCCTCCTCGTAAAATGCAAATATTTCACACCTATAAAATATCATTATTTTTCTTTATCGTAAAGCCTTTTATATATATAATTATACTTTTTAATCTTTTTAACATAATTCTCAGTTTCCGCAAATGGTATTCTATCTAAAGTTTTACCATTACTGCTAATACCTATATCTTTGAGCCATTTAGATACATTTCCACTGCCTGCATTATACGCGGACAGTGCCAACTCAACATTTTGATCATATTGGTTTAATAATTTAGAAATGTACCAGCACCCAATTCTAATATTAGTTTGGGGGTCAAGCAACATACTGCTATCAAAATTCTCTATTTTAATTTTTTCTGCTGCCCATTCACCAGTGCTATCCATTATTTGCATCAATCCCTTGGCATTCCTTGAAGATATTGCTTTGGAATCAAAGCCACTCTCTGCCTTTATAATAGAATACACAAGATTTTTGTTCAATCCATACTCATCAGAATACTTTTCTACGTAATTTGAATACTTTTGCGGAAATATCTGTTTTAGAACGTATCCAGTTGAGTTTACTACAATTATAACCACAAATATTATAAATAAAAAGGTTAATAATCCTTTAAATCTACCCCTTTTTTTCTTCCTCAAAAAATCACCTCTAGAAAACCTCATCCTTTACAATTCTGCTGCAAAGGCAAAATATTATACTAATTTTTATTTAGAATGTTTATCACTTTTTAAATAGCCCCATACATTTTTAAAATTTCGTTAAATTGATGCTCCACTTCCTCTTTTAAATGCAAATAATCTGTATCATTATTAATCACAGTATTTGCTATACTGATATACTCCTCATCAGAAAATTGGGACTTAATTCTGGAAACAGCTTCGCTATATGTCATTCCACTTCTTTTATATATCCTATCAATTCTCAAATCCATTGGCGCAGAAACTGTCCATACCTGATCACACAAATCCAAAAAGCCTGCTCTAATTGGTATTGGAGCATCTATAACAATAGTTTTTGTCTTTTGTGTAGCTAGTTCCGCTACTATATCTTTTATTCTTTGTCCCACATGTTTATGCATAATATTATTTAACTTTAGAAGCTTAATCTTATCATTAAAAACCATATCAGCAAGTAGCTTTCTTTTTAACTGCCCACACTCATCAAGTAAATCTCTGCCAAATGTATCAATCAGCTCCTCAAGTGCCTTTTCACCTGGCATAACTATCTGCTTGCTAATAACATCTGCATCAATAATCACTGCTCCCAGCTCCTGAAGGATACTGCCGACAGTGCTCTTCCCACTTCCGATTCCACCAGTTACACCCAATACTATTGAATCCTTATTTCGTTTCATACCAAGTATCTCCATGCTTAACATCTACGGTAAGAGGGACTGTTAATGATACTGCATTTTCCATGCAATCCTTCAGCAGCTCGGAAACTTCATCGAGTTCTGACTTTGCAGTTTCTATTATGAGTTCGTCATGTACCTGCAATATCAATCTTGATTTCAATTTTCTCTTTTTCAGTTCCGTATAAACTTTAACCATTGATATCTTAATAATATCTGCTGCTGAGCCTTGTATAGGAGTATTCATTGCAACACGCTCTCCAAAAGCACGCATGTGGAAATTGCTTGATTTAAGTTCAGGAAGGTACCTTCTTCTGTTAAATATAGTTGTAACAAAACCATTCTCTCTGCCCTTTTCCACCGTATCACTCATATATTCCTTAACACTTGAGTACTTGTCCAAGTATTCATCTATATACCTTTTAGCTTCTTTTTTAGTAACCCCAATATCCTGTGCAAGACTAAAATCGCCTATTCCATACACAATACCAAAGTTTACAGCTTTCGCTCTGGACCTCATAACGGGAGAAACCTCATCTATAGGAATTCCAAATACCTTTGAGGCAGTTGTAGTATGAATGTCTTCTTCATTATTGAAAGCATCTGTCATATTTTTATCGCCGGTAATATGAGCTAGAACCCTTAACTCAATCTGAGAATAATCGGCATCAAGTAAAACATAGTTTTCACTAGATGGAATGAAAACTTTTCTTATTTTTCGTCCTAACTCTAATTTTATCGGTATATTTTGAAGATTAGGCTCTGTACTGCTAATCCTTCCAGTAGCTGTAACCGTTTGGTTAAAATTAGAATGTATTTTGTTTGTGTTCTTGTCTATAACAGACAAAAGCCCGTCTGCATATGTGGATTTTAATTTCATTAATTGTCTGTATTCAAGTATTCTGTCAACAATCTCATGCTTCTGAGATAGTTTTTCTAACACCTCTGCACCAGTTGAATAGCCTGTTTTAGTCTTTTTACCTGAAGGCAGCCCTAGCTTCTCAAATAAAATAACTCCCAATTGTTTTGGTGAATTGATATTAAAGTTTTCACCAGCAAGCATGTATATTTCATTTTCCAATATTACTATTTTTCCATCTAACTCTTTTGAAAAAACTTGAAGCCCTTCCACATCTACTTTGAATCCCCAGAGTTCCATATCTGCAAGAACTTCAACAAGAGGAAGCTCAATGTTATAGAACAGCTCCTCCTGCTCATTTTCCTTAATTATCGGTGTAAAGCATTGCACTAACTCAAATATAACCTTTGCACATGTAGCGCATATTGCAAAAGCATCAATTTCTAAATCCTGCTCTAGCTTTTTGCCATGTTTATCATATAAACTTTCTGTTGGAGTTATAACTTTTTTAAGTAAATCCTCTGAAAGCTCAGCAATCCTATAGCTACTCCTAGTAGGCTCTAATATATACGCGGCAATCATAGTGTCAAAGGCTACACCATTTATCTCTATACCAATAGCCTTCAAATACTTTATAAATGCTTTCAGATCATGGCCATATTTCTTTATTTCATTATCTTCAAGTATATCCCGCATAGCTTCTAATACCATACTACTAGAAAAATCCTTTGAGAATACTATAACCGCAGGTAAAGATTTATCTTCGCATGCATATATACAAAGGTCATCAATAAAACTACCTGAAAGATCCATGTGATAGTAAATAGTCAGACCTTTACTGTTTTTGATTTCTTTAGTGTACTCTTCCAAATCAGTTATAGAGCGAATCTGCGTATATTCAGTAGTCATATTATCTAAAGCCTGTGATTTCGCATTTTCTCTTAATCCAAATTTATCTATAAATGTTTTAAACTCTAATTTTTGAAAAACCTCATAAAGTTTTTCTTTATCAAAGTCAGTTCTCAAGTATAAATCCATATTGCAAATATCAGGCATTCTTCTCTCAATTGTAGCAAGTCTTTTGCAAAGGAAAGCCAGCTCCTTATTTGCCTCTAGCTTCTCACGGACACCCTTTTTCTCAACTAAATCAATGTTTGAATAAACATCTTCGATACTATTAAACTTTTTTATTAATTCAAGAGCAGTTTTTTCTCCTATTCCAGGCACACCAGGAATATTGTCTGAAGGATCTCCCATAAGCCCTTTTACATCAATAAGCTTGTCTGGAGTCACCCCATATTTTTCAAAAACTTTTTGGTAATCATACTCATCTGTTTCAGTTTTATTTCCCCTGGTAACCGGCAATTTTATTCTTGTTGTATTTGATGCCAGTTGTAGTGAATCCCTATCACCGGTCAATAATATAGCTTCCATGCCATTTTCTTCTGCACAGAGAGAAATTGAGCCTAATATGTCATCCGCCTCATAGCCTGCAACTTCAACTCTTTTAATATTCATAGCATCAAGTACCTGTTTGATAATCGGAACTTGCTCAGCTAATTCTTCAGGCATTCCTTTTCTTTGTGCTTTATATTGATCATACTCTTTGTGTCTAAAAGTAGGTGCTTTTAAATCAAAAGCTACGCATAAGTATTTAGGGTCTTCTTCTGCCAAATATTTAGATAAAATATTGATAAATCCAAATACAGCATTTGTGTGCACACCTTCAGTTGTTGTAAGTGATGCTGTTTTACTAAGCCCATAAAAAGCTCTATTCAAAATGCTATTACCATCAACTATCATTATCTTTTCCAAAATAAACTAAGCCTCCTCGGGCAATCATAAGTTAGAAACTAAAATCAAATCCTACCCAGTATTTTTAATGTAAAAATATTTGCATAGACATTGTTATTCGTTTACAAAAAATATTCTGACAATAACTATATCTTTTTCATCAGCTATTTTACCCATTTCTTCAGTAAGTCTTGCCTTTTCAGCTTCATATGCCGATGTATCCTCATTGTTTTTTGATGCTATTGATATTTTATTGTCTATTTCAATTTTTTGTTTATTTAATTCATTATATATTTGACTAATATCCTTTTTAATTATATCAGTTTTAGAGCTGAATTCCAGATTATATTTTACTGATTGACTTTCTAGCTTGCTATATTGACTCAAAGTCATATAGTAATCGATATATTCAGCAGCTGACGTGGTATCTACTGAATTGTATTTTGAGTTATCCGGTTTTGCTTTAGCAGTACTATCAGATGAATTAATATCTGATTGCTCAACCACACTATTATTTGTATAAGCAGTTATCTGATAAGCACCTACATCAGCCATTAATTTTTCTAAATCTTCAATTTCAGTATCCTTAGAAGACACTTCCATTTTAATTTCTGCATAATTTGAAATGTGCTTTCCAGTATCAGAAGCATTATCTGATGCAGCATCTAGTGCTGTTGAAAACATCATAACATTTTCTGTTTTATCAGTATCTGTTTCAGTACCGCTTTCACTTTTTCTCTTATTATCTTGGTAAGCTCTTTTCTTGACGTAATTTTCTTCTTTATTACTTTTTGTGTTTTCAGTTTGTACAGATTCATTAAATGTTACTTTTATATCCTTGTCACCTGTTGTAACTACAGATATTGAAGAATCATCACTTTTGGTATCTGATAAAGTACTATTACTGCTACCCCCATATTGGGCAGCTTCTTCTACTTGACTGCTACTATTTTTATCAGCTGTAATGTTTGAATCTGTAGCTTGCTTGTTTTCTATTTTTTGTTCAGTTTTTATTTGTGCAGATTCACTATCCTTACTAGATGACTTCATCATACCCATATTTGGCAACAAATTATATGCTAGTAGTGAAATAACAAGAACAGCTGCAGTTGAAAAACTTGCAATAAACCTTTTGCTTTGTATGATAAACATAAATTTGCTTTCATTATTCTTTTTATGAATATTTTCACTCACTTCTTGAAGTCTAGTATGAAGAGAAGAAGAAAAATTCTCAGGAAGCGGCAGTTCTTCTCCTTTACATAACTCCGCTAAATATGAAGCTGCTTTGAATTTAGCTGAACACTCATCGCATTGTTCAACATGCTTTATAAACTCTGACTCGATTTTTTCTTCTAAGAGCCCATCTATATATAATGAAATATATTCATCACATTCTTTACAGAAATTCATTGTCATTCCTCCTTTCAATACTATTTGACGTAATCAGTAAATAAATGTTCCTTTTCTTTGCACAATAAATCTCTTAGTTCAGCTCTAGCTCTACTAATTCTTGATTTAACTGTCCCGACAGGAGTTTGAAGTATTCCGGCTATTTCTTCATAACTAAAACCATTAATATCTCTAAGTAGTATTATAAGTCTATTTTTCTCATTCATTGAAAGTAATGCTTCATTAATTGCTTTCTTTTGAGCATTAACTTCCGCTAATTTCTCGGGTCCGGGGGAATTTGAAACCAACCTGTCTTTTATTTTAATATCCTCAAAAATATTTTGCTCTAGAGAAATATCTTTTTTATTTTTTATTTTTCTTAAATAATCAAGACATACATTAGTTGCAATTCGATATATCCAAGTCGAAACAGAGCAATTACCTTTAAAATCTTTGATATACTTAAATGCTTTAATGAATGTCTCTTGTGCCTGTTCACTTGCATCCTCAGTATTATTTAACATTCTATAGCAAATATTGTATACCTTTGTATAGTAACTACTGGTAAGTTCCTCAAATGCTTGTACATCCCCATTTCGAGCCTTTGTCAATAGAATATTCTCGTTTTCAAGTCTCATACCTTTTTGTTCCTACTTTCTTGATGCAACTCTATACATTATCTTAAGTATTATAACATAATTTATTTAATACGGTATTGCTAAATAAGGGAATTTTAATTTTTATACAATGTGTTTTTATATTCGTAGTATTGAATTGCATACCTAAGCGGAATTTGTGGGCGCAGCATTGAACAGTGCATATCTAATGGATTTTTAGAATTTATTCATATTCTAACACACTCACCTGGATAGCTTATAGTCACTTTTCCTTCTCTGGCTAGAAGCGGACCCATTAAAATTATCGAAGACCTCATTTCTGTTGCAAGATTTTCAGGCACAATAGTAGAAGATATTGTCGAAGAATCTATAATTGCAGTATTGTCTTCCACCTTTACTTTGCACCCCAACCTTCTTAAAATATCTAAAATAACTTCCACATCTTTAAACATGGGGCAATTTTTTATTATATTCTCTCCACCGTTTAAGATTGTAGCAGCTAGTATTGGTAAGACAGAGTTTTTAGCCCCTTCAATACTAATCTCACCCTTTAATTTCTTACCTCCCGTGACTATTATTTTGCTCATAATAGAATACACCTCCGTCACATTGGGACATTATTAATATACTTAATATCACGTTATTCCCTCCTTAAAAATATAAATCTTAGTAAGATTAATCATTAACAGTCAATTTACAAATTTCTTAAACATAGATTAATAAGATGAAAAACAAAGCAAATTTAAATCTACAATGTTTAAGTTAAAAAATGTAGAAGGTACTGAGTCCCCGCAATATTATTTTATGCTTTTAATATTAAAGTGTTACTTTCTTAATCTAGCTAGTTAGAAACATATCAGTAAAGGTAGAGTGATAGCAGCAGGGCTTCTGACTTCATCCAGTTTTGGTGGATACACAATGCACTAAACATAAAAGAGCAGATGTAAACATTTATAGATACAATTAATCTATTTGACCTTTTGTATCTATTTTGTCAACATCTGCCCTGATATTTTAGTTAGTTTGTTTTATGACATTTGTGATTCTATATTTTTTACCTTTTGCTGTGCCATAGAAACTTCCTGTTGATTAGCATTCTGAACAGGGTACCATCCTTTTTGCGACATCATATCAAAAACCTGCTTTTGCCCAGTAAATGTTTTTGTAAGAATACTCTCAGCATCACTTCTGAGCATTTGACAAGAACTTTCTAACACCAGATTTGTCAATGATGATGCAGATAGCTTGTGTTCATTTAAAATTGATGACATTATTTCTTTGTCAGTTAAATTTGCCAAAATATCGCCTCCTATTTGTTATTGTCCAGCAGTATTTACATGCTTCATCAAAATTTGTAAATCGTTCTTTTCCTCACTTGCTAACTGATTGCAGAGATCTTTCACCTGACTGTCAGTTGCAAGCTGTGCGCAACCCTGTAAATACTTAATGTTGCTCTCACACATGCTAATATTATCTTGTAATAGCATAAGCTCTTTACTTGTAAGTGGCATTTTAATCCTCCTTATAATATTTAATGCTCTGATATTTATATTAGAAATACCCGAGTTCCGTATTATTTTTAACAACAATTACTTTTATATTCACAAATTTTAGAGACAGGCTATTACCAATTCAAGCTAATTCAATCAACTATTTTTCAACAACCATCAATAAGCCTCCGATACCTATAAACTTTTTATTGTGAAATGATGATTTATATAATATAAAAAGCTTGCAGCAAAAGCCACAAGCTAATTATTATAAAATGTTCATATATTAAGATACCATATTAAGTCAAATTTCAAAACTAACCGTTTACCTTAATTCTTACAAAATTCTTTTTACCTCTTTGTAACAATATTTGTTGGTCATCAGTCAAATCTTTTGTCGTAACAACATAGTCAAAGCTATCTACTTTATTTTCATTTATTGAAACCCCACCCTGTTGAACTGCTCTACGTGCTTCACTCTTTGATGGTGTTAATCCAGCAATTACTAATAAGTCAGTAATTTTTATTCCTGCCTCAAGCTCAGATGAGCTAATATCAACTGATGGAATATTATCTGATTTTCCCTTGCCACCAAAAAGAGCCTCAGCAGCCTCTTTTGCTTTCAAAGCTTCAGTCTCACCGTGAACAATTTTTGTTACTTCAAAAGCAAGCACTGCCTTAGCTTCATTTATTTGAGCATCTTTTAGAGAACCTAGCCTTTTAACCTCATCCATAGGTAAGAAAGTTAACAACGCCAAGCATCTCTCAACATCGTTATCGCTGACATTTCTCCAGTACTGGTAAAATTCATATGGGCTGGTTTTTTGTGGATCTAACCATATAGCGCCACCCTCAGTTTTTCCCATCTTCTTTCCTTCACTTGTAGTGAGAAGAGTAAATGTCATACCATAAACACTTTTTCCATCACACTTTCTTACAAGCTCAAGTCCACCAAGAATGTTAGCCCATTGATCATCTCCACCCAATTCCATTTGGCAATCATATTTTCTGTTGAGCACCTGAAAATCATAGCTCTGCATTAACATATAATTAAACTCTAAGAATGTTAATCCTTTTTCCATTCTGCTCTTAAAACATTCCGCAGTCAACATTCTATTAACAGAGAAATGCACTCCAACTTCTCTTAAAAACTCAACATAGTTCAAATCTAAGAGCCAATCGGAATTATCAACCATAATAGCTTTATCATCAGAAAAGTCAATAAATTTCGATATTTGAGTTTTAAAGCAATCAGAATTGTGCTTGATGATTTCCTTTGTCATCATTTTTCTCATATCATTCTTACCTGTTGGATCTCCAACCATTGCAGTTCCACCGCCAATAAGCGCGATAGGTCTATGACCATGCTGCTGCATATGAGCCATAACCATTAGCTGCAGAAAATGACCTACATGTAAACTATCAGCTGTAGGGTCAAAACCAATATAAAAAGTCACCTTTTTTTCGCTTAATAACTTCTTAATTTCTTCTTCATGAGTAGTCTGCGCAATAAAGCCCCTCTCTTGTAAAACATCAAAAACATTTTTCATTACATATCACTCCTAGTTATCAAATTATTTTATTTACAATTTAACATTTCTATCAGAATTTCCATATCAGAGATAATACCCAAGTTAGCAAATAAATATAAAAATAAAAGCCCTTTGTCCTAGTATAAGGACGAAGAGCTCGTGGTACCACCTTAATTCACATCAAAAGCAATTTTAACCTATTTAAATAATAAATAGATTAACCTTATAATTAAATAAATAATTTCGCTTTAATGTCTTTATAAGCTATAACGGGCAAACCCGGCAAAGCAGCTCCTAATTTGTAATTCACATTTCTGCATATTTCAATCTTTTCACCAACCAGATTGCTCTCTAAGAATAATTGCAGAAAGCTAATAGTATTATTCATCGCTTTAAATATTCTTTGAACAATTGTACCACACCAATTAATATCTTTGCAACTATAAATGTGGCCATAAGAATATCTTCCAATTCTCATTTTCGATTGTCGTTTTTTGTCGCTTTACAAACACATCACTTATAGTGTAAAATATAAGTAATTATTTTACACTAATGACAGGATAGGGGGAGTGACAAATGTATGAAATGAAGCCTGAATATTATACAGGAGTAAAATCTATCGATGAAGAGCACACTAAACTATTTGCTATTGCAAATGAGTGTTATGATTTATTGACAAACCAGTTTATACAAGATAAGTATGACTACATATTAAAGGTAATAAATGATTTAAAAGAATATACAAAGTATCATTTTAACAATGAAGAAGAATATATGAACAGCATTGGTTATAAGAGAATTCTTTCACAGAAGGTATCTCATAATGAATTTATAGAAAAAATAAATAGTATTGATTCTGATCATATTGATGAAAATCAAAAAGATGCTCTGTTAGAGTTGCTGGAGTTTTTAACTACATGGCTAGTAGACCATATCTTAAAACAAGATACATTGATAGGTAAATAATTGCATTAAGTTATTAATAACGGGACTGTTGCAAAACAACAATTTCTGTAACCAATGACTTATTGCTTGAATAGTACGTGAGTACAATATATATCTAATTACGAAGCTCGGTTAGAAATTGATGCTAGAAATAGTAGGCGAAGAACAAGCATTGTAGCCCACACAGCGAAAGTAAGTAGCTGTGAGTATTACCTAGAGACAGGATGTCGAGTGTAATACGGTCGGCGGAAGTGCTTGTTCTGAACCGCAACTATTTCAGCGTCAATTTCGTGAGCTAGCCATAGATATATACTGCACGGGAGTACTATTTAAGCAGTTTCCAGTTGATATATCATATTTTTTGTTTTGCAGCAGCCTCATTTATTCAACTTTCCTACATATAGCATTTTTTATAACGCCTAGATTCAAAATGAAATTTTTCGATTGTAGAAAAATTTCATTACATCAGCGGCGTTTCAACGAGGCGAGAGATATACTCACCGCCTGAAATCAAAGCAGTACCCGCCACTTATAGAAGTGGGGGACATTTTCTTGCCTCGTTATATTTGCTTCTTAAATACTGATTTTGGCTTTCCACAGATAGGGCATTTATAATCATCTGGCAGTTCCTCAAATGGAATGTCTCCTGAATATTGATACTTGCATACGCTGCAAACATATTTTTCAGATTTTTCTTGTATGTTTGAATCTGTCTTTGCACTTTCATTAACATGCTTGATATCATTATTTTCCTTTTTATCATCAGCAATATAAGTTGGAGCATTTTTAGGGCTCTTCCCCTTTAAAACCTTATGATAATAAGAATAAGTAATCGGCTCTTCATCAGAAAGAGTTTCAGCATCTATAACTTTACCTAAAAAAACAGTATGAGTATCTGTTTCCATCTTATTTATAACCTCACAGGTTATATAAGCACATCCATCCTTTATTATAGGCATTCCTGATAGTTTTTCAAATTTAACCGAATCGAATTTGTTTACTTCTTTTCCAGTTTGGAAGCCAAAGGTACCGATTGTTGAGGGGTCTGATTTATACCCTAGTATTGAAACAGCAAATTTCCCTGTTTTCTCAATACATTTATTTGTATAATTATCATGATTTATACTAACAGCAATTGTAGGAGGTTCAGCTGTAATCTGCATAACACAATTTGCAGTACATCCAGTTGGACGTTCTCCATCCCATACGGAAATTATATAAACACCATATGATAGGCTCCAAAATGCATTTTGATTCATATCATTTTCTCCTTCTTATATCAAATTTAGTATTAGAAATCTTTACCTATACCGCCGTTACTTGTAAAGGCAGAACACAATTAATGAAACTAAACATTTTATGAATAGCTACATTTAATTATATTCTGCCTTTTTATATAATTAAGAAATATTACACATCTTTTTTCCACAAGCCATGAAGATTGCAATATTCATAAGCAGCAACAACTTTTTCATCATTTAATGCAAATATTGCTTTTGGCTTGTCCCCTGGCTCTAAATATTTAATTTGAAATCCATTATCAGTTTGTATATAAATCCATTGTATAAAATGCTCAGGTATCATTGGATGTTCCACGCTTCCAACTTCTACAGTCACAGTATTTCCATCCAAAGTAACAACAGGAACATGCTTTTCAGTAGCAGCATCAACAGTATTAGGTTCAATTTCAGTCATTGCCTCACCACAGCAGGTAAGAGGTGCACCCGATTCCTTTATAAAAGTAACCAGATTACCACAATGCTTACAAATAAAAAACTTTGGCTCTTTCATTATAGATATTTGCCTCCTTATAATTCAATATTATATTTTTCCACAAGCAGGACACAAAAAACATGACTAGTAACGAGTTTAAAATCCAATACTATATTACCACAAATTACTTAATATTAAACATAAATAATAAAAAGGTAAAAAATTTTTGATTTTAAGACTGTTGGTATTTTAATCTGTTTGAAATTTATTTCCTAGGCAAATACTCTCTTTCTGGCATAATAGATTTATAAGCCGGCCTTATAATTTTATCTACATTTATTAATTCCTCTAAGCGATGAGCACTCCAGCCTACTATTCTTGCCATTGCAAATATAGGCGTAAACAATTCAAGTGGAATATCCAACATACTATAAACGAAGCCACTGTAAAAATCCACATTAGCGCTTACACCCTTATATATCTTCCTGCCCTTTGCTATTACTTGAGGAGCAAGTTTTTCTACCATTGAATATAGTTCAAAGTCTTCATTTCTACCTTTTTGTACTGCTAATTCTTCCACAAATCCTTTAAATATAGTAGCTCTAGGATCTGATAATGAATAAACTGCATGCCCCATTCCATAGATTAAGCCTTTTCTATCGAAAGCTTCTTTATTAAGAACATTTTCTAAATAATTCTTAACTTTCTTTTCATCTTTTATGTCAGAGACATTATGCCTTAAATCATTCATCATTTCAACAACTTTAATATTTGCGCCACCATGCTTTGGACCTTTTAATGAAGATAGAGCTGCTGCAATAACTGCATATGTGTCTGAACCAGAGGATGTAACAACATGTGTTGTAAATGTAGAATTGTTACCGCCACCATGCTCCATGTGAAGAACTAGCGCAATATCAAGAACTCTCGCTTCAAGTTCAGTATATTTCATATCAGGTCTTAGCATAAGCAAAATATTTTCTGCTGCGGAAAGACTTTTATCCGGTCTATGAATGTAAAAGCTACCGTGACAAACATAGTGATTGTATGCATGATATCCATACACTGCTAACATTGGGAATGTACTAATAAGCATCATACATTGTCTTAGAACATTATCTAAAGATAAATCTTCGGATTTGTCATCATACGACGCCAGAGTAAGCACGCTTTTACTCAATGAATTCATAATATCCTTGCTTGGCGCTTTCATAACTACATCTCTAACAAAATTGGTAGGTAATGTCTGACATTTAGACATAACTGACTTGAACTCTTCTAGCTGTTCATCATTCGGCATATTTCCAAATAAAAGTAAATATGTTGTTTCTTCAAAGCCAAAACGATTGTTTGAAACAAAATCTTCTACAATATCAGTGATGCTGTAGCCTCTGTATAAAAGTTTTCCTTCACATGGAACTTTTTCACCATCAATTTGTTTATATGCCTGAATATCAGAAATAGTTGTAAGTCCTGCCAGTACTCCTGTTCCATCCTTATCTCTTAACCCTTTTTTTACACCGTATTCATGAAATAGATTGCTATCTATATTACAATTATTTCTACATATTTCAGCATTAGTAGCTGTATAAGTTTCAAGACTTTTTTTTGCAGTTGTCATATATAACCTCCCTTTAAATTACATTTTTACGATATGTATAAATTAAATATACTTTATTATTTGATAATTGTCAATTATTGATTAATGCATACATTTGACATACGTCAATCAACTGTATATAATATTATGTTGGGAGTTTATATATAGACATATAATATTTAGCAACAATTATATTTTTTTAAAGCCTGTAAAACGGCTTATTGGAGGAATTATGAACAACATATCAAATGAAAATGCAATATTTTCATTACTTGAAATATATCCCATGTGTCAGAAAATTATTTTAAACTCAATTGACATTAAACATTCAAATTTTACTAAAACTCAGTTATTTATTTTATTTGCTCTAATGGCTAATCCTAGTTTAAACATGTCCCAAATTGCTGCCTATATTGCATCCTCTCACGAACAAGCTACCAGAGCTGTAGCACCATTAGTAAAATTAGGCTACGTTGAGCGCTTTTGCGATGAAAGCAATCGGAAATTGGTATTAATTCGCTTGACAGCTGAAGGCCGAAATTTCATATCACTCGAGAAAGAACAATTTAAAAGAAATTTAATTAATAGGCTAGATATGCTTACAAATGAGGAAAAAGAAGAGTTCGCTAATGCTACATATACAACTCTTAAAGTTTTGAAAAAGCTCGAGTAGATTGCTCACAAAATTGAGGTTTATATGCAATAATTAATTTTACCATCTTGGTACCTATCATCTGAAATAGAGGCTTTTATTAGCGGCTTTTAGCCAGCGTTGTAGGGCTTATACCATTGACTAGGACTTCTATTTCAGATAATCATATACTCTTTTATCAATTAAAATACTGTTCAACTAACCTTCTAAAAATAATGTATATTACCCTTTTACCATTAACTCACGACAACTCAAATTGACCAGTATACAGTTGATAATATTTTCCATGCTGAGAAATTAGTTCTTCATGGTTGCCACGCTCTATTATTTCACCGTTTTCTAATACTACAATTGCATCTGCATTTCGAACAGTAGAAAGTCGATGAGCAATAACAAATACAGTACGTCCATTCATAAGTTTATCCATGCCTTTTTCAATAAGTGCTTCAGTTCTGGTATCAATAGAACTAGTCGCCTCATCTAATATTAAAACAGGAGGGTTTGCTACCGCTGCACGAGCAATTGCAATTAACTGACGCTGCCCTTGACTCAAATTTGAACCGTCTGAAACAAGCATAGTATCGTAGCCCTGGGGTAAATGTCTGATAAAGCTATGTGCGTTTGCCAGCTTTGCTGCTGCTACAATTTCATCATCAGTAGCATCAAGCTTTCCATAACGGATATTATCACGTACCGTGCCGGTAAACAGATGTGTATCCTGCAATACCATCGCTAACGAACTACGCAAGTCAACTTTTTTAATTATATTAATGTTTATTCCATCATAACAGATTTTTCCACTAGATACATCATAAAAACGGTTAATAAGATTAGTAATGGTGGTCTTACCAGCACCGGTTGAACCAACAAAAGCTATCTTTTGACCAGGTTTTGCAAAAAGTGAAATATCGCGCAGAATAGGCTTATTCTCATCATAGCCAAAATTAACGTTTGAAAATTGTACATCACCAGTTAGCATTGTATATGTCACTGTACCATCATGGTGTGGGTGTTTCCATGCCCATAAGCCAGTCTGACTATCACTTTCAACTAAAGTTCCATCTGGATTTTTCTTTGCATTCACCAATGTAACATAGCCTTCATCATTTTCAGGTTTCTCATCAATAATTTCGAAAATTCGTTCAGCACCAGCAAGTGCTGCAAGTATTGAATTAAACTGCTGACTTATCTGGGTAATTGGCTGAGAAAACGAACGTGTATATTGTAAAAATGATGCAATAGAACCAATATCCATACGACCAGCGATAACCATCATTGCTCCTGCTGCTGCAGTAAGGGCATAATTTAAATATGTTAGGTTGCCCATAATTGGCATCATAATGCTGGCATAGGTATGAGCATTTGTGGATGCTTCACGAAGGTTTTCATTTAATACAGCAAACTCTTTTTTCGTGTTTTCCTCGTGACAGAACACCTTGACTACCTTCTGTCCCTCTATCATTTCTTCAATATATCCATTTGCTGCACCAACAGCCTTTTGCTGCTTCTTAAAATAATTTGCACTCTTACTTCCAATCTTTTTAATAATGGCAAACATTACAATCAGCATAACAATAATTAGTATAGTTAGTACAGGGCTGAGTACTAACATCATAATAAATGTACCAACAACCGTAATAGCTGATGTAATAAGCTGTGTAAAGCCATTGGTTATAGCCTCACGTAAAGTGTCAACATCACTTGTATATCGGCTCATTAATTCTCCATGAGTATGTGTATCAAAATATTTTATTGGCAAATCCTGCATACTATTAAATAAATCTTTACGAATTGAATTAAGAGCACCGTTCGAAATCTTAACCATAGTACGGCTATAAACATAAGTAGCTGATGCTCCAACCAAATAAATAGAACTTAAAACTGTAATTATCCGAATGAAATGACCTAAATCTATTTCTTGAGAATTCTTGCCAATAAGTGGAATAATATAATCATTAATAATTGGTTTTAAAAAGTAAGTGCCTGCTACACCTGCTCCTGAACTGATTATTACAAAAATTGCTACTATAATAAGCAGCCATTTTTTATGCAGCATATATTCGAAAACTCGTCCTAGCGTTTTTCCGGCACTCTTTGGCTTTTGAAAATTTTGTTTAGCTGGCCCTGCCATTATGCACCCACCCCTTCCTGCTGCGAATTGTATACTTCCTGATAAATCTGATTATTTTGAAGTAATTCATCATGTGTGCCAATAGCATTAACTTTACCGTCATCAAGTACAATAATTTTGTCAGCATCACACACTGAACTAATTCGCTGAGCAATAATAATAATAGTAGTAATATCCTTTCCGTATGTACGAAGTGCTTTACGAATTTTTGAATCTGTTGCAGTATCTACAGCACTTGTACTATCATCTAGAATAAGAATTTTCGGATTTTTAAGTAATGCTCTGGCAATGCAAAGACGCTGTTTCTGACCACCAGAAACATTTACACCGCCTTGACCAAGGTCAGTTTCATAGCCGTTAGGAAAACTTTCTATAAAGTCATGTGCCTGAGCCGCCTTACATGCAGCAAAAATTTGTTCGTCTGAAGCTTTTGCATTCCCCCACTTCAGATTTTCTTTGATAGTGCCAGAGAATAATACATTTTTTTGAAGAACCATTGCAACTGAATTTCTTAACTCCTGCAAATTATAATTCCGAACATCTACACCACCTACAAGAACTTCTCCATCAGTTGCATCATACAATCTTGGTATAAGCTGGACTAATGTTGTTTTTGAAGAACCTGTACCACCTATAATCCCTATTGTTTGACCTGAGCTTATATGAAAATTTACATTCTCAAGAGTATTATTTTCAGCTTTAGAATTATACCTGAATGAAACATTTTTAAACTCAATTGAACCATCCCTAACTTTCTGTGAGTCAGTTATGTGTGCATCAGTAATATCTACCTCTTCATCAAGCACCTCAATTATTCTACTAATTGATGCACGTGAAAGAACAACTGTAATAAGTACCATTGAAATCATCATAAGTGAAACCAATATTTGAGTAACATAGCTTATAAAGCTGATTAATTGTCCTGTCAGCATTGTACCTGAAATAATCATATTACCGCCAAACCATAGAATTGCCACAATACAAGAATATATTGTAATTTGCATTATTGGCATATTGCAAATAACAACTTTTTCAGCACGTATTGATGCGTTCATTAATTCATCGTTAGCAGCTTTAAATTTCAGTTTTTCATACTTAGATCGCACAAATGCCTTTACAACCCTAATAGCAATTAAATTTTCTTGAACAGAAGCATTAAGTGAATCGTATCTTTTTAGCAGCTTAGAGAATCGAGGATAAGCTAAAAATGCAATTACAACCAAAGAAATTGCTAGAACTGGAATGGCAACTAAAAATATGCTAACAAGACTTTTATTTATAGTGTATGCCATATAAGTTGCGCTTACCATCATAACCGGCGCACGTACCAAAACACGAATAACCATCATAAATGCATTTTGTGTATTGTTTATATCAGTAGTCAAACGAGTAACCAGTGATGCAGTACTGAATTTATCAATATTAGAAAAAGAAAATTCTTGAATTTTGTTAAATAGACCTTTCCTAAGTTCACTACCAAGACCCATGCTTGCAGCTGCACCTAATTTTGAGCCAAGCACACCAAATAACAGTGAAAACAAAGCCATTACTACCATAAGTCCGCCAGTTTTTAAGACATAAGCAATATCTTTTGTCGGAATACCGTTGTCAACAATTTTTGACATAAGAAACGGTATTCGTATCTCTAAAAGAACTTCTCCTATAATAGCTAAAGGACATAGTATTGCATAAATTTTATATTTTGATAAATAAGGTAATAACTTCTTAATCACTAATCTTTTCCTCCTTATTTTTCTTGGCTAACATCTTTTTCCCCTCAGCAATAAGAGAGAAAAAAGATTTGTTTGAAAGTTCATCGGTTGACAGATTATTTATCATTCTCTCATAATAGCTATAAAGCTGTTCACACTCCTCAGCTGAAAAACCAGAAAACATTTGTGTATCAACCTTATTAAAGTCCTCGCGGCATTTATATGTAAGCTCTCTGCCCTTTTCGGTAATCTTAAGGCGGTTATACCGCAAATCACTATCATCCGTCATCTTTTCAAGCAAACCCGTTTTCTGCATACGTTTCACAGAGGTTGCAATAGATGCCGGCGATACCTTCATAAAATCAGCAACCTCACGTTGAGTACATTTATCGTGTTCTGCAACATATTCCAGTATTGGAGGCTGACCAAAATACAGTCCATTTTTTGAGGCTTGCTTTTGAATGCAAATCCTGTGAAGTATACTAAGAGTGTTCATTTTTTTAGATATTTCAAAAAAAGATGTTTTCATTTTATCGTATGTCTGTCCTTTCCAAAAGAGTAAAATAATGTCATTGCAACTGACCCCCTTTAAAGGTTTATAAACATTATTTCGTCAAATATAGATAATCAATTAATAGTTAATCGGTTTACTATTTACATAATATAATCCTTGTTAAAATAATTGTCAATAGCTATTTGTATCTATATGCAATACATAGTTATTTGTAGGTTACTATTTAGCCTAATACATAGTTTATAAGTTTATTAAAGTATGTGCTGCATATTATAAATAAAATATGTTTTTTCTATATTTTAAATGCGATATAATATTATATTACGCTTTATCAACAGCAATACCATCCCCATATGCAGCCTTGCTAAAAATGTTTTCAGCCTCAACTAAAGGTATACCCTCTACAGTTATTTTCTCAATATCGCTTTCACCTATCTTTTTATTAGCACATTCAAATAAGTATCTAACCCCCTGTGGTCTGAATCCCAATAGTCTTGCAGCTACTGTATCAGTAGCCACAGGATCACAGCCTGCAATTACAAGACCAGTATGACGTGCAATACCCTTTGAAGGCCCTGTGCCTATCATTGCAGGACTTGCACTAATGATTGATAAATCTATAGGGATTTGCTCTGCCATAGCCGAAATAAAGCTATGCAGCTCATTGTGTATTCCTGTTTGTTTTTTTGGAAATCCATGTTCTTCAGCAGGCGGCCAACCCATTGCAATATTTTTTATAGCAGCTGAAATAGTTGCTTCTTCATGATATTTCAATTGTGTAAAGGAAATTAACACAGTCATTTCACTTAAAATTTTATTAATATTGGTTGATTTAATAATAGAATGATTTAAGTTAATCCTATCAAACGGCCCATGATTCAAATCAATAAATTCAACACCCTCATCTGCAATAATCTTAGCAAATCCTACTGCTTCCATTACATTTTTAGTTTCTTCATCTGCTGAACCCACTGCTATTACTAATCTTTTAGGATTTTTCTCCTTAACTAGCCTTATAATCTGTCGTAAAGTTTCCGACCCAACAACTACAGCTGAATCTGGTTTTTGATTTTTAACCCAATTAGGTGTTATGACTACTACATCATTACTATTTATAGCCATAGTTACCTGTAGCATATCAATTGCCTCTTTTACTGCAACTGTTTCATTATCATTATGAGTAATTGCTACCTTTGAATTCATCCAACGTCTTTGTCTCATTGTATTCTCCTTTTTATAACCATTTTTTGTGGTAGCCATTAACCTGCTAACCAATTATATTTTTGCCAAAAAGGGTAAAAAAAAACCTTTTAAATATTATTAAGAGTTTTTTTGCAACAATATATATAAAGTTTTGTTATATTATTTTTAACGTTTTACTTAACCACTAATATAAGAGTTCAAAATACATAGATTCTTTGCCTAATCTAAATAAATTTGAATATTAATAGTTGACTTATTAATTTCTAATCCCTAGAAACACAAACCAGCAATACTCCTTCATTGATGGTCACAGTAATATAATCCTCCAAGAACTCATTACTAATTCCCCATGATGTGCCTAAAAGCATTGTAGCATTTTCGAGTTTATATTTTAATCCCTCAGTGGTAACGCCTGTAACCTTTTCAGAAATTGGAATCAATGAAAGCTTATATCCATCTTGCTTTTGGAGAGAAAAAGTTGAATTAAATATATATATTTGATTATTATCATCAATAATACACGCTTTAATTCCTATATCCAGACATTTCTTAAGTAAAAGTACATTTGCAAAGGAATGATCAATTCTTGAGCCTGTTGCACCAATTAGCAGTATTTCATCAGCACCAGCTTCTAATGCTTTTTCAATTGCAAGTTCTGAATCAGTCATATCCTTTTCGATTGGAAATTTATAAGTTTCAATTCCTTGGTCAATAAAGTAATTTAAATCCTGTGAATTGGCAGAATCAAAATCACCTATTAGAATATTAGGAGTTATATTCATTTTTCTTAAATGTTCTGCGCCACCATCAACAGAAATTATATAAGCATCAGAACTAATATATTTTTTTATTTCGTTATAATCACATATAAAACCATTACAGACTAATACCGCCTTCATTTGTTCACAAACGCCCTTTACTGTGTATATTTTTTAAATTATTTACTAACCTTTTAATAGTGAAAGCAGTATAAAAATATTAGATAAGTGAAGTTCTCAATTACTATTTATACGTTTCGGCTTAACTAGTATAGAGAAAAATTTATATTGGCTTACTTTTAAATGCATTCATTCTCAACTGTTTTATAGCATCTTCCGGGTTAGAAGCGTTATATACAGCAGATCCTGTTACAATAATATTTGCACCAGCTTTTGCAACTATGTCAATATTATCCATATTAATTCCACCATCTACTTCTATATCTACATTAAGTTTATTTTTTAATATAACGCTTCTCAAAGCTTCTATTTTCCGCGTTGAAAAATCAATGTATTTTTGTCCGCCAAATCCAGGATTTACGCTCATTATTAAAACCATGTCTATATCCTGTAAAACATAGTCTAACACATTTAATGGAGTAGCTGGATTGAGAGCAACTCCAACCTTTTTGCCACAGCTTTTAATAATTTGAATAGTTCTATTTAAATGAGTACCTGCTTCAGCATGAACAGTTATAATATCTGCTCCGGCATCAGCAAATTTTTCTATATACTTATTTGGTTCAGATATCATCAAATGCACATCAAATGGCTTTTTTGTAGCTTTTCTTATACATTTAACAACTCCATGTCCTATTGTAATGTTTGGAACAAAATGCCCATCCATAACATCAATATGAATTAAATCAGCGCAACTTTCTACTTTTTTAATTTCATCACCAAGACAAGAGAAATCTGCTGATAAAATAGAAGGCGCAATCTTAAGCATTTTACCATCTCCTTGATTCAGACTTTTTCGTTTTGTATTGTGGAATATCTTTTAATGTATTATATATTTGTGTATATCTTTGAAACCTACCAGTATCTATCTCACCACGTTCAATTGCCTCTCTTACCGGACAATTGGGTTCTGTTATATGACTGCAAAACGTAAACTTGCAAGTATTTAGATATTTTTTAAACTCTGGGTAATAGTTCTCAAGTTCATCGTATCTGATATCTTCTAATTCGAAGGAGCTGAATCCTGGAGTGTCAGCAACGTAACCACCACAATTGAGTTCAAGTATTTCAGCATGTCTAGTAGTGTGTTTCCCACGCTCTATTTTATTGCTGACACTTCCCGTCTCCATAACCCAAGAATTCATTATATGGTTTAGTATTGTTGACTTTCCAACCCCTGACTGACCTGCCAAGCACGAAATATGCCCCTTTAACTTTTCTTGTAAAATCTCATATCCTAAATTCAAAACAGAGCTTATTTCAATACAATTATATCCAATTGAAGAATATATATTATTAATATTTTTAGCTACGTTATCCTCTAAATCAATTTTATTTATACAAATAATAGCAGTAAGTTTCTTCTTTTCCGTTGTAATAAGTAGCTTGTCCAATAACATAAAATCCGTATTTGGGGCTTTTGTTGAAACAACAATAACCACCTGATCTATATTTGCTATTGAAGGTCTGACCAATTCTGAAAACCTTGGTAGAATCTGATCTATGGAACCTAATCTCTCTTCATCATCAAGAATACTAAACTCAACCTTATCTCCGGGAAGAGGAGTTATAGAATTCTTCCTAAATATCCCTCTAGGTTTACATTCGTATATAATACTATTATTTTGTTCTTTTACATAATAGAAACCACCGATTCCCTTTAGAATTATACCAAGTGGCAAACAACTACCTCCTTATACTAATTTAAAACTCTAAGGCCTAAAAGGGTCTTAAACTAGCCCGTATCAATTGATTTATGCGCTATTAGACCCATCCAAGCAACTGACTATATTCTTATCTAATAATTCTTTTTTATATACTTATACCAAACATTTATGGAATAACCTCCGCTTCTGTACTAGGTGCAGAAGGTGTTGTAGCTGTCGATTCTTCAGTTGGCTTTTGTTCTGTTTCTTTCGGAACAGTTGTTGAATTTGTTGCTGGGGCAACAGTGTCTTTTGGTGTTGTATCCTCTGCCGGAGTAAGGAAAATTGTTACTGAATCCCCTTCGGTTAGTTCCTCAAATGCAGCAGGCAATTGCCTATTAACAATACCCTTTGTAACACCATTGGGTATTATTTTACCAATAAACAACTTTGAATCAGATAAAAGCTTTTCAGCTTCTGTTTCAGTCTTACCAACTAAATTAGGTACTTTGACTGTTTTTACATCAGCTCCCTTACTCACAAACATTACAACTTCTGAACCCGCCTTTATCTCTTCACCTGCAGCTGGCTCTGTCCTTATTACGTAGTCAGCAGGTATATCTTCACTAAATTCCATTTCCATCTTTGATGTTAAATTTGCTGTTTTTATTTTATCTTCTGCTTCTCTTTTTTCTCTTTCAACAATATCAGGAACTCTAACCATTAGAGATCCATTACTAATTGTCAATTGTAAGTTTGTAAATTTACCATCTTTGTAAACTGTACCTGCAGGTATACTCTGTTCTAATATTATTCCTTTATCATAATCCTCATTATCCTGCCAAACTTCAGTAACATTTAGGCCATTTGATTCTAGCTCTGCCTTTACCGCTGAGTACTCCTGACCTTTATAATTCCCGATTTCATAGGTTTCTGTTTTCGTTAATAAGCTTACTGTAAAGAATATAGCTAAGCCTATTACCAAGACACTTGTTATTCCCGCAAGCCAATAAGCCGTCGTATTTTTCTTTTTCTGATTTTGAGTTTCCATATGATTATTGGACTCAATGTTATTCCTGCTGTTTTTATTAGAAATATTTGTATTATTTAAGGATGGCATTCTTATAGTAGACTGATTTGTCATTGTATCCTGTCCAACAAAACCACCCTGTGGACGAACTAACACCTTGTTCAAATCAATTATCATAGCTGTAGCAGATTGATATCTAAGGTTTTGCTCCTTTTGAATAGCCTTGATTATAATTTCATTAACTCCATAAGGCAAGCTTGGTACAAACTTCCTCGGCTCAGCAGGTGCTTCTTGAATTTGTTTCAGTGCAACAGCTACCGGCGAATCACCATCAAAAGGTACTCTACCTGTAACCATTTCATACATTACAATTCCAAGAGAATATAAGTCGGATTTATCATCAATAAACCCTCCCCTTGCCTGTTCCGGAGAGAAATAATGCACTGAACCTATTGTACTTCCAACCATTGTAATTGTTGAAGAAGTAACTGCTCTTGCTATACCAAAATCAGTTACTTTTGCAATTCCCTCTTTTGTCATCAAAATATTATGAGGTTTAATATCCCTATGTACAATATTGTTCTTATGAGCATGCTCAATAGCAGAGCAAATCTGTATGCTGATTTTAATAGCCTCTTGCCAGTCAAGTGCCCCATTTTTATTAATATATTCTTTTAATGTCAATCCATCTACATGCTCCATAACAATATAATGGATATCATCTTGGAAACCAACATCATATATAGATACAACGTTAGGATGAGAAAGACTAGCTACTGATTGAGCTTCAACATTAAAGCGCTTTACGAATTCTTCATCAGTTGAAAATTCACTACGAAGTACTTTAATTGCAACAAACCTATTTAGCAATGTATCTTTAGATTTATACACGACAGCCATTCCGCCGCCACCAATTTTTTCTAATAATAAATATCTATTTCCTAACATCTGACCTTCCATAATTCACCTCATATTCTGCCTACAATCACTGTAATATTATCTTCTCCGCCATTATTATTTGCATTTTGTATCAAAGTATCACATGCAGCCTGTGGCTCCTCAGCCTTTGTAATTATATCCAATATTTCTTCTTCTGATAGCATATTTGTCAAACCATCAGTACATACAAGTATCTCATCATTTTCTAAAACATCAATCTCATATGTATCTACTTGTAAGTCGTGCTCATAGCCAACAGCACGAGTAATTACATTTCTTTTGGGATGGTTAATTGCTTCATCCTTTGTTATTGTTCCATTTTTCACAAGTTCCTCAATAAAAGAATGATCACAAGTCATCTTTTGAATAGAATTACCCCTAATTAGGTATACTCTGCTATCTCCAACATGCCCTATATATAGTTTTCTATTTTTGAAAACAGTAATAATGAGCGTTGTACCCATGCCCTGGGTGGATTCATCAAGTAAAGAAAATTGGTATAGTTCCTTATTAACATCAGCAATAATACTATTTAACAACTGGGATATCTCCTCAGTTTCCCAATTTACACTTAGTAAGTGGCTGCAAACAGAGTCAACTGCTTGTTTACTTGCAACATCTCCGCACTTATGCCCACCCATACCATCGGCAATGACAAAACAAGGTGGAACACCTGAATACCCAACCAACACATTGCAATTATCTTCATTTAATTGCCGTTTTAATCCCCTATCAGTCCTAATGCCATACTTCAATCTTATCACTCCTGATACAAACATTGAAACCCAAAGAACTTAATTAGTTTGCTTGAGTCTGTTTTTTCTTAACTGTCCACATGCAGCGTTTATATCACTGCCTAGTTCTCTTCTAACAGTAGTCTCAATACCTCTTGATTCCATAATGTTTTTAAATTTATCTATTTGAATTCGTGAGCTTTTCTTATAGCCATTACCTTGAACTGTATTAACAGGTATCAAATTCACATGACAAAGCATACCCTTTAACAATCCAGCAAGTTCTTTGGCATCTTGCTCTGAATCATTTTCTCCAGAAATCATTGCATATTCAAACGAAATTCTTCTTTTCGTCCTCTCAGTATATATCTTACATGCTGAAATTAATTTGTCAATACAATACGACCTGTTTATCGGCATCATTTCTGAACGCTTGTCATCTTTTGCACTGTGCAAAGAAACTGAAAGCGTTATCGGAATATTCTCTTCTGACAATTTCAAAATCTTAGGAACTACACCACATGTAGAAAGAGAAATATTTCTAAAACCTATCATTAATCCATCTGGATGATTGATGATTCTTAAAAATTTAATTACATTGTCATAATTATCCAGAGGTTCGCCAATACCCATTAAAACAACATGTCCTACTCTGTTGCCCGAATCCTGTTGCATTGTCATAATTTGATCCAGCATCTCACCTGCTGTCAAATTTCTAGAAAAGCTTGCACCTGTTGATGCACAAAAAGTACAGCCCATTTTACAACCAGCTTGTGAAGATATACAAGCAGTAAAACCATACTTATACTCCATTAAAACACTTTCAATTATATTACCATCTTCCAGTTCAAACAAGTATTTTACTGTAGAATCTATCTTTGATTCAAATTTATTTGCCAATTTCAACCTGTTTATATTACAAACCTCGCTAAGTTCTTGCCTTAGTTGTTTAGATATGTTTGTCATATCATCAATCGACTTAATCCCACTGTTTACCCATTTAAAAATTTGCTTTGCTCTGAAACGCTGCTGTCCCATATCTGAAAGCATTTGCTCAAGTTCTTCTATAGTCATATCCAATAAATTTTTCATTTATACAGTCTCTCTTATCTTTATTATCAATTATCCTTCTCTTATCATTTTACTTATAAAAAAGCCATCTGTCTGATTAACATTTGGATACATCTGTAAATATCCTTCTTTCGAACTGCTTATTTTTAAGTTTTCAGGAAGCAATTCTTCAAACCCTACCAGTTTAAATTCAGTATTCTCAGCAAGAAATGCATAAACATTTTCAATATTCTCTTCAGGCAGTATTGTGCAAGTACTATATACCAAGCACCCTCCAACTTTTACGTACTTTGCTGCATTACCCAGAATCTTTCTCTGCAAATCAACTATTTCACCTATATCACCCTGATTTTTTGAATATTTAATATCAGGCTTTTTCCTAATAATACCCAATCCAGAGCAAGGTGCATCCACCAAAACTCTATCTGCTTTGCCAAGCATTTTTTCATCTAACTCACAAGCATCTGATAATTCTGTTTTTATTATATCTATTCCTAATCTTTTAGCTGTATTCTCAATCAGCTTTAATTTATGGGAATGAACATCCCTTGCTATTATTGTCCCAGCATTTTTCATAAGCTGTGCACAATGAGTTGCTTTGCCACCAGGAGCACTACATACATCTATAATAAGTTCATTTTCTTTAGGGTCAAGAATTCTGCTTACCAGCATTGAGCTTTCATCCTGCACTTGAAAAAGTCCACTTTGAAAGGCTTTTAGCTTTGAGATAGAAGATGGATTCTCCAATATAATCGCTTCTTCTAAATATATCCATTTTCTTGTTTTAACGCCTTCTTTATGTAGTGATTGGACAAGCTCATTTCTTGATGTTTTAATTGTATTTACTCTAATAGTAAAGTCAGGTACTTCGTTATTACTTTTTAAAAGTTCCTCTGTAAACTCTTCACCATAAAGTGCAATCCATTTTTCCACCATCCATTTGGGGTGCGAAAACATTATGCTAAAATATTCGGCTATATCAGCCTTATCAGGATATGGAAGGTTGTCTACATTCTTTGCAACATTTCTTAAAACTGCATTTACAAATCTGCTTGATGTCTGATGCCCATACCTCTTTGCTAAATCAACGCTAGTATTACAAGCTGCAGACACCGGTATTTTATCAGTATGTAATAATTGATAAATCCCTATCCGCAGTATATTTACAATCCAAGGTGAAAGCTTTTTCATCTTTACACTTGAAAACTTTCCAATTATATAGTCAATTTGCAGCAACCATTTTACAGTTCCATATACAAGGTCAGTTGCAAAAGCTCTGTCAATTTCTCTAAGATTACCTTTTTCTAAATATTTATTAACTGAAATATTTGAATAAGCCGCATTTTCATTAATATCATACAAAATCTTTAAAGCAGTCTCTCTAGCTAAATCTATTGCCATATTTATGCCCATGCCCAGCATTTCGCACAAAGAACATCAAAGAAATGTACATTTCTCTGACAGAAATGGCATGGGCTCGGTATCTCCTCGTATTATATAGTCATAGCTTTTCTTTACCTTTTCTTGAGGTTGAGCTATGCTGTTTTATGATACTGTGGATTAGTTCGTACCTCCTACCACTTGATGGTTTAATGAAGGCTCTAACCACAGTCTCTTTGTTACTTTGTTAATCAGTTAGATACCGCATGACGGTTTATTTAGAACGAGGTTACAATTGCAAAGAGTACCGTGGTCCTAAACAGTATCAAATTTATTTATTAAGGAGTATTATCATGATATACGTAGGAATTGATGTTGCCAAGGATAAGCACGATTGCTTTATTACTAACTCAGATGGAGAAGTGCTATTTAAAGCATTTACCATTCAAAACAATCTTGAGGGCTTTGTTAGCCTTGTTCAAAGAATTGAATCCGCTTCATCAGATTTAAGCAAAGTAAAAGTAGGCCTTGAGGCTACCGGACACTACAGCTACAATCTTCTGGGATTTCTTCTTGATAAAGGTCTGACCACCTATGTTATCAACCCGTTACATACCAATCTTTACAGAAAAAGTCTAAGCCTTAGAAAGACGAAAACGGATAAAGTTGATGCCCGTACAATTGCTATGATGTTAATGTCTGATGTTAACCTTAAGCCCTACTCAGATACATCATACCACAATGAAGAGCTAAAATCACTAACTCGTTACCGTCTGGATAAGGTTCAAGAACGTGCAAAGCTAAAAACATCTATATCAAGGCTTGTTAACATTCTTTTCCCTGAACTAGAAAAGCTGGTTCCAACCTTACATATGGCTTCTGTCTATGCCTTGTTAAAGGAATACCCTGGTGCTTCTAAAATTGCAAATGCTCATTTAACCAAGCTTACGAACCTTTTAAGTGAAGCATCAAGAGGTCGCTATAGTAAAGAAATGTCTATTATCATCCGTGATGCTGCAAGAACTTCTATCGGTTCAATAATGCCAGCTAAGTCTCTAGAAATGAAGCACACCATTTCTTTAATTAAAGAATTAGACTCAGAAATTGATGATATCGAGGCTGAAATTAAATCTATTATGGATGAAATATCTTCCCCAATACTTACTATTCCCGGAATCAATTATCGCATGGGAGCTATGATTATTGCCGAAATTGGTGATTTTAGCAGGTTTGATTCGCCCGATAAAATACTTGCATATGCAGGGTTATCTCCATCAACCTATCAGTCAGGACAATTGGAATCATCTTATTCTCACATGGAGAAGCGTGGTTCGAGATATTTGCGTTATGCACTATTTAATGCTACCAAATTCGTTTGTCACTGGGATCCAACTTTTACAGCATATCTTCAAAAGAAACGTAGTGAAGGTAAGCATTACAATGTCGCCATTTCACATGCTGCCAAAAAGCTTGTAAGGGTTATATACCATCTTGAAAAAACAAAGCAGGTATACATTAAAGCTGCCTAGCACTTTTTCTGAATACTTCTTTTTCGAGCACCTTAACAGATGCTCTATTTGTCATGCAGTTTTCAAGGTTCATAAATATCTAAAATACATTTCTGCACTTTATTCTAAAAATAACATTTTAATACTTGACTTTTAATAGTTAGTCTTTATTTGTTTTTATATTTCTTCCAACCTTGTTACCCTCATAACAGATGTATAAAAAACAAAGTCACGACAACAAAATATGAATATAATTATTAATAGTATCCATATTTTGTTACAATGACTTTTGTTCATACACTATAATTATTAAGTTCTGTAAATATTTTTGAATCTACAAATCTAATTGGAGTTTTGTCACATCATCATTTATATTTAGAAGTTCTCTAATATTTTTGGGAATGCTCTCCCAAATTATTTGTCCCTTACCACTGGGAAGCACTTCGCTAAAATACTCATCAATCTCAAACAGTAGCTTCTTCATTACAAAAGATTTGTGGATAATACATGGTTCACGGTCATTAAAAAGCTCTATACTTTTTTCAATAATTTTCTCATCATTTAATGGCAGTGAGTTAAATTTACATTCTAACTTAGCCCTGCCGTTTCCATCAATAAAGGTTATTTTTTTAGGATGCATATCACTTAGACCTCCGTATTCCACATTAAAAAAACAAAAATATAGTAATACCGAACACAAAAAATATTATTGCATTAATCAATTTTATGATATGAAGCCGTTCCCTAATTGCCTCCGAGACATCAAACAGCTCCTTGCCCTTATGTATTATCAATGTCAGTATGATTAGGGGTAAAATTACTCCTAAATTATATATTATAAGGTAGAGTAGTGCCTGAACGCTTAATTGGGGGTTGGTTTGAAAGATTGTAATTATAGTTGCAAGGTATATCTGTCCGTTACATAAAAACTCTCCTAAAGATAATATCATTCCTAGAAAAAAGCTTATTAACAGTATTAACTTTAAATTTGAAAAGCCGGATGCTTTCTTAATAATGCTATGATTGAACTTTCTTAACTTCTCGGGAAGCTGTAGAAATATCCTGTCATATCGTTCTGCTTTTGCTGCAAAATAGTCCTGTATGCTCATCGCAATTAAAAACAGTAGCACCACTGCAAGCAGTACCTTAGTTAATATACTTAATAAACTGAAATCAAACAATGACAAAAACCTAAAAAGTATAGTCCCAAGCAAAATAAATGCCAAAAATTTGCCTAATATAAACGATAGCCCAATTTTAAGTATATTTGCTTTTTCCATTACTAAAAGTGATAGAAAAAAAAGTAGCATAGACATGGAGCAAGGATTTATACCATTAACAAGTCCTGCTAAAAATATGCTTGCAGTCTTAAAGCCTTCAAACCTTCTCATATCTTTTTCGTGGTTTTCAGCAGAGCTATCAAATTCAAGGGTCTTGACCCCAGGAGTTCTTATTTCTTTCTCAAGATTATTCCTTATCGCTTCTTCATCCGAGAAATACACATCACTAATGAAAACAATAGGAACAATTCCCTCATCTTTCTCGGAAACCTTGTAAGCTTCACTATATTTGTCCATCAGGCTTTTATTTCTCAAATTGGAAATGTCATACTTCTTTAGTTCAAAGTTTTTATGCTTTTCACTGAAACCATCAAGTAAATCCGACATACTATCACAGGAAGCACAGGTAGGACTGTAAAAGTATACTGCAGTAATTTTATTATCACTTTCTGCCCAAACTCCAGAAACACTCGTCCATGTCACAAACAATAATATAAAAAGGAAAAACAAGGACTTTCTCATTCTATTATCCCCATCCATTAATGATTATTTCACCTCTTAATTGTAGAAAAATTTCATCACATCAGCAGTATTTCAACGAGGCAGAATATATTCTCACCGTCAAAAAACAAAAGCCATATCTTGCCTCGTTATAATACCTAGATTCAAAATGAAATTTTTTGATTGTAGAAAAATTTCATCACATCAGCGGTATTTCAACGAGGCAGAATATATTCTCACTGTCAAAAACAAAAGCGATATCTCGCCTCGTTATAATACCTAGATTCAAAATGAAATTTTTTGATTGTAGAAAAATTTCATCACATCAGCGGTATTTCAACGCGGCAGAATATATTCTCACTGTCAAAAACAAAAGCGATATCTCGCCTCGTTATAATCCCGATATATACTTAACTAATTCATTCGGATCTGTAATTAACTTTTCAACAGAATGGTCTTTATTTATTATAAAAAACATTGGATATTTGCGATTGGACGCCTCAATTCCTTGAGAATATGCGAACATATTAAAATATATCTGTTGAGGATCAATTTCAAAATACTTGTCGAAATCCTGTTTTGTATCGAAATCTGGTCGCACTGTAATCACATTTATCTTTTCCCGCAGGGAGTCAATATTTTTCCGTATAATTTCTTCATTTTCTCTGCACAACCTACAGCTTGATGACATAAACATCAGCAGTGTTTTTTCATTATTCTCTTGGATAGATGTTTCGGATTTTAATGCATTCTTAAATATCATCTCTACAGCCTTAGCACTCAAATCCTTTTTCCCACCCATCTCAATGATTTCATTTATCAAGGATATGTAGCTATAACCCGTAACCATTATAATTTTGTTATTTTCATCTGTAAGAAAAGCAGTAGGTTTTTCTTCACTAAGCGTTGCCTTTCCTGCCAATGAATAGTTATATCTTTCAGCTATACCTGCTTCATTAAGCTGTTTCAAAGGTATTTTGTCTTCCCAAACTAATACAAAACTCATATCTTCAAAGCTGATTAAGCCAATCATTTTCGATATACAATCCAGCCTATTCATACAATCTTCATTTGTACTGTCAAGGTAGAATACAACTTTATGTTTACTCTTTATATCGTTAATTTTATTTGCTTTCCCAGAAGCATCAAATAGCTTAATTCTCGAAGGTATTATATCCTCGGCTGCAAGTTCCAACTTACTGTACTGAAACTTATCGTTTAGATTATATAAGCAAACCGCTAAAACTATTATCAAAGCCACTATAGCAAACACCACAGGAACAACATGTTTTTTCATTCTGACACCACCTATGTAATTGAACTTTTTATTTTTAACAATTACCTTTATATGCAAGACATCCAATCATTTTGAAGTATTATAGCGCCACTTATAGAAGTGAGGGACATTTTCTTGCCTCGTTATAATACCTAGATTCAAAATGAAATTTTTTGATTGTAGATAAATTTCATTACATCAGCGGTATTTCAACGAGGCAGAATATATTCTCACCGTCAAAAAACAAAAGCGATATCCGCCACTTTTAGAAGTAGGGGACATTTTAATACCTCGTTATATTGTTATTTGTATAATCCTGACACCTATTTAATTATAACATGAATTATTAGCCGATTCCATCTAATCTTGAAAGGTAGGTGTGGACTTAGTGAATTCCAGCCAGGCAAAGCTCTATGTTAAACTCGTTTTACATGGCTGGAAAATCACTTTTATTGTGACCCTATATCTAGAGTCAATTACTATCAGCTAAATAGCTCTAAAAAGCATTATGTTCGTACAAGTTTGTCTTTTGAGCTAGAATCCTAGAAGTCGTCTGGCTGTTTCTATACACCTTGTCCAGGAAAAATAGTTACAATACCTAATAAATACTGCTTCATCAGTGCAAAATCAATTGCATCAACTGTTCCACTGGCATCTAAATCGGCTAATGCTGTGTTTTCAAGAGTTTCACCTAATAGATGCTTCATTATCAACATTTAAAACCTCCCTGTTTTTATTTAATGGTTTAATCGATATATGGCAGCTCAGTTATCATACCAAGCAGATATTTTTTTAGGATTGCAAAGTCCATTGCTGTGACAGAAGCATCTCCGTCTAAATCGGCCATCTCCATGTCTAAATCAACCGGCATTCCAAGCAAGTACTGCTTTAGCAATGCAAAGTCTATTGTGTCGACAGCTCCGTCAACGTTAATATCTCCATATATACCTTGACTACTATTAGAATAAATTTTAACCGAAGACATTTTATCATTGCAGCCTGCCGTTGTTAAGTCTGAGCTATCCTCAGTGAAGGTCCACTTTGTTCCGGCAAAATTGTCCTGGTCATAAATCTCAACAGTATAACCTTCTGGCACTACTAATGATGATACCCAGTTGTCTGCAATCCCTGCTGCCGAGAGCTGCGCAGTAGTATAGTTACCTGAATCTAAAGTTACAGACGCCCCGGCAAAACCAGTGTTCTGATAGAAGGTTGCCTTTCCAAAAAGTTTAAATGAAACATCATCAACAAACAGATTTGTACCACTGTCAGGTCCTTCGAAATATATGCTCAACTCTGATAAAGTTCCTGTATAATCCAAGGTATAATTTCCGGATAATTTAACCCATGAACCATTGCTTCCGGTTTCAGAAGCAACGTTGGCATAAGACGTCCCGCTTTCATCCGTTTTCTTAATAGTCATTACAACCGGACCACTTGCAGTATTATCTAATCTAACCCATCCAGAGCAAGTATATGTATTGCCTTTTTGCACTTTTGCAGTCAGGTTCTGAAGTGGGCCGTTCCATGTCGAAGTCCTGCCTGTATGTAGCAAGCTGTAAGTTCCTGAATGCTTTTGTGTCGTTGAAACTGCAATTGTGCCCGCGCCATTTACAGCCCATCCTGTGGTATCTCCTGTTTCCATCCCCGGATTTGAAATATAATTACCTGAGGGCTGCTCAATATAAGTAGTTCCCAGCTTGAAGTAAATTCCATATCTATCCTTGTATCTTAGATAATGAGGTGTAAATACTAAATTATTATTTCTGTCCGTATTTCTTAAAGTAAATTCTAATTTTCCATCCGTTTTAACCAGATTACTCTTAATATTGCTAAGCCAGTTATCGATACTAGAGTAAGCTGCAGTATTTACTTTAATAGTTTCATTGATGGTTACATTTTTGGTTGCTTTTAATACATTGACTCCATGGGAAGCTGTAGTCATACTTTCTGTTCCAAGTCCAGCGCTTAAAACAAACGGGCCATATGTGAAAGCAACTGTATTGGGACTATCAGTTAGTCTTGATACACGTACTTCCGAAGGCAACGTCAATTCTACAGTATCTCCTGTCTTCCAAACTCTGTTAACATCAAGATAACCATTTGCTTTAGCAATATTAATAGTTGTACCATTAACTTTAACTGTCACATTTTGACCCGCCGCAATCCAAGAAGGTGATCTGAATTTAATGTTTACCGCAGTAGCAGGAGCACTGTTGATTGTAAAGTTTACGGTGTCTGATGAAGATATATCTGATTGCTGAGTTAATGATAGCCCCTTCTCACTCCAGTCCAATGTTGAGCTTATGTACATATTTACATAAAGGTCTGATCCGTTATTAAAATATAGGCTATCATTTAACTTTGTAAAGTTTTCCATTCCAGTTCCTGTACAGCACCAGAAATGATTGAATTCTGAACTGAAAACCTTAAAGTATCCTGTTCCCATTGCCTTAAAATATGTAGCCATTCCGCTTTCCGGATTCTGAGAAGCCATTATCTCGTTGATAAATGCATTTTCATAATAATCAGCGTACTTGACATCACCTGTTACCTTGAATAATTCACGTGAAAGCTTCAACATATTATGTACGTTACAGGTTTCATTATTTACATTGTCACGGTATTGATCCAGCTTTCCCGCAGTTCTAAAACGCTCGTCCTGACTGTTGCCGCCTGTTACATATGTATGGTCTCTCAGCACTATAGTACAGAACTGCTGTGCTGCAGTCAGATAAGAAGATTCCGATGTTCCTACTGTACGGTATCGGTTTAGGGCCCCGATAAATTTCGGAATTGTTGTATTGGCATGTTGTCCGGCCAAAATATTGTTTCCAGCCGCTATTGTATTAAAAAACGAAGTGTCATCAAATACATGTGCAGCAGTTAAATGATTACGATTGCCTGTCAGCTTATACAATTCATAAAGGCAGTCATTCATTCCTCCATACTCAATACCCAGTACTCTTGACCTTGTGGCTGAATCCCATGCATTTACCCTGCTGTAAATCCAGTTTCCGAGATTACTTGCTACAGTTAAAGCTGTTTTATTTCCTTCCAGATTGTAAATATCAATCAAACCTGCCATAATCTTGTGCATGGTATACCATGGAACCCAGCTTGAACCGGTAGCTTTTCCCTCAATTACATTAAATTGATTTACAGGAGTTGCAAATAAATAACCATTACCATTTTTATTCTGACAGGCTTGCAATTCAGATATGATAAAATCAATACGGCTCTTTAAATCTGCATTTAATGTGGCATTCGACTTGGTGTTTTTATATGCTTGAGCAAGAGCCGACATGTAATGTCCCATTGTATGACCTTGAATCAAAGTATTATTTTCCCACCCACCATAATAGCTGTAACTTGTTGATAAACCCGCTGCTTTTTTGAAACCCACCAGCAAACGGTTTGCATCAATTGATTGAAGGTATTTAACCTCCTTGTCAAAGGCGTTTACATAATATGGATCTGTAATTTTAACCTGCTCCATGTCAAATTGCTGCAACTTCTCTACAGTACTTGCAGATGATGCCGGAAAAGACGTAGATACATTAAATATCACTGATGATACCATTAAGCATGCTATAAATATACCCATGAACTTTTTTATTCTATTAGACATTCTACTTCCCCCAATTCCTTTTTATTTTTTAATATCAATAATAGTTTTGTAAGCTCCTCTTACCATGCTGATATCGATGTTGTAGCAAGCTAGGTTTCCATTCACTAGTTTGGACATGTCCATTGCTTCTACAACTACAGTACAGCTTCCGAACCTAGGTTCTAAACTAAGTTATTGATATATTCAGCTTATTCTAAGCCAAACTTCTTGCAGGTTGGGCAGCACATTCATGCTGCCCCTGTGTAATATCTTATAACGAGGCAATAGATATCTCCCACCTCTTATAGGTGGCGGGGGTACCGCTTCGGTTTTCAGGCGGCGAGCATATCTCCCGCCTCGTTGAAACGCCGCTAATGAAATTTAATTTTTCTACAACCGAAAAATTTAATTTTGAATTTAGGCGTTATAAGCGACAGAGTATGTGATTAGTAACATTTCCCCCGACTAAATTAATTCTGATGTTTTCACTATCATCAGTGCTTATTTTACACTCTCACCAGGAAACGCAGTTATAATTCCAAGTAAATACTGCTTCATAAGTGCAAAATCAATAGCATCTACAGTACCGCTGCCATCTAAATCAGCCAATACCGTATTTTCAATTGCATCACCAAGCAGGTGCTTCTTTATCAACATTAAATCTATTGCATCTATTGATGAATCAGCGTTTATATCACCTAAAATTTTAGGATCACTTATTTTCGTGAATGTAAACCAGTTTATATTTAATAAATATCCACTTTCTCCAGTAAATTTTAGGTACAAGTCATGCTTTCCGCTCACCTCGGTTACTTTACAGTTTAAATCTGCACCAATCTGCCAACCGCCCGTACCAGCAACTGCGCAGGTTCCAACTAAAGTGCCAGTAATACTATCAAGTCTGATTTCGATATTGCCTCCGTTGGTGGCACTGGCTGCTCTGCCCTGGAAGCTCTCAGCCCCTTCACCAAAATCAACATTTTTGTAGACAACATAATCTCCATTCTCAATATATCCAACGCTCTGCCCACCTTCGTAACTATTTTCAATCTGAATTCCAGATTGACTGTCGAAATTTTCGGCTTGGATCTGCGAAAAAGCATCTTTGTCTGCATTACTTATCTTATCGGCATCCGCATCCTTTACAAATGGATGAATCGAATCGGTCTGCCCGATATAGAAGCTTTCTTCAGGACCATAATAGGAACTCGGAAGTGCTCCGTAGGACAATACAAACTTTTGTAATACCAAGCCTGCATCCAGACCATAGATACGCATGGTATGAGTACCTTTTGTCAAATTAATTGTAGATGTTGTTATATGGGCATTTCTCGAGATATCGCCCGTCCAAGGCCCATTTGAGTTTACACCCGCCTGAAATCCTGATGGTAATGTATCAACTACAACTGGATTTGATCCGTCAAAGGATGCCGCAAATTTTAATCTGCTGCCTGCAGATAGATTATTGGATGGTGCGGAATATGTTGTTAATGTATAATTTCCGCTGTTATTGGCGTATATTTTATATTCCAGATAAGGTGCAGTCGAGTAGCTTGTATTGGAAATATCGTCCGGATACACTTTAACAGAAGACAATGTACGCCCGTAATTATCAATAGTTTCCCATTCTTGCCCAGAATTTGCAACACGATTGGATGTATGCTCTGCTTCTATTGATATTATGTTATGGGTTTCAACAAATGTTTTGTCGGATAATCCACTCGTATTAATTACTTCTGCCCTTACATTCACTTTAATGGTTTGCCCTGCCCCTGTAATAGTGATAACACCGTTAGAGGAAGCTGATACTTTACTCCAGTCTACTGAAACGCCGATGGTTTTACCTGTCAAGACAGTTCCCTGTGTATTATCCAGCTTAATCCATGCCGAATCTGTAGTTATTTTGTAATCAAAGCTCTTATCCCCTCCATTGCTTATTGTAATACCATAGCTTTCATTACCAATATTCGTGAAGGATGGAAGGCTTGCAGTTCCTGAAGTATATCCTGTAGTGCTTCCCTCAACATCTACTATCATCTTTGAACTGCCGCTTGCAGGTGTCATTGTGGTAACAGTCGGATATGCCCAGCCATTTGAATCCCATGATTTATAACCTACATGCGGTGAACTCATCATCCCTTTCCACTTGCCGTTTGCCATTGTATTGTTATAAAAATTCTGCAAATCCTTATCAAGCTGGATTGCTTGATTTGTTAATGTAGCATAGTAATTGGCAAGGACACTTTTTGTACTGAAACCGTTATACTTTTTATTTAATGCAGTATAAATCCACATCCTTCTGACATTTGCCGATGCTACAGCCGGATAGTATACAAGCTGGTAATATGCATCCTTGTAATTCGTCGGCATCAGGTCATAACATTTTTGGGCATTGGCTATTATATTATTTGCCTTTGCCAATTCTCTTAATGCCTCATTGTAGTTCGATATATTAAATGTGGAGGCATTAGTTACCTCAGGCTTATTAATCTGGTTCAACCTAGTGTAATCCGTTAGTACGTCAGCTATACTATTAATAGTGTCTGCACTTGAAAAACTACCAAACTGTTGCTTCACCCAGTTTCTTGTATATTCCTCTGTCTTATTGATACCATTTGTTCCATATGTTTCAAAATCATAAGCCAAGTCCATGAAATATGATATTGGAAGTTCCATCGGTTTTAAGTCACCTACGTTAACAACCCATATATTCCGGCATCCATAATCATAAGCCATTGACATCTGGTCCCATACCTTTTCAAGAGGAGTAGTATTGACCCACTCATAGGATTTAGGTCCACCGTGATAATCAAAGTGGTAGTACATTCCCCATCCTGCCGCACGTTCCCGTTCGTTTTTCTCTGGAAGGGTTCGTACATTTCCATGATTGTCTTCAGCAAGCATAACTGTTACATCACTCAAACCACTCCAGTCCTTAAGCCCGGGAACCGTACTATTGCCATACCAATAGTCCAATACTTCCTTATACACTACGAGCATTTTGGGGACATTTTCAAGACCATTTTCTTTTAATATTTGTTTTTGTACTGTAATAACATCCTTTAATGTATTAACATTTTGCTGCATGGTTCCGTTCGGAATCAGAAGTGAGTCGTTTTCTCCACGCATACCAATTGTAATAACATTTTCATAGGCTCCATTGCGTTTGATTCCATCTGTCCAGAATTTCGTTATTGCAGCTTTGTTTGCAGTCCAATCCCACTTATTGCTTGAACCATACTGGGAATACACTTTCTGCCACTCCGCTCCCGCACGGCACATAGGCTCATGGTGTGATGCCCCCATTACGATACCATATGCATCAGCATGTTTTGCATTTGCCAGCTTGTCGCTTTTTCCTTCCATACTGAAGCAATTTCCCCACATTGCCGGCCACAAATAGTTTCCTTTCAGTCTTAGGATAACTTCAAATACTTTATCATAGAAATCTTCGTTAAGACCGTTAAAACTGTTCGCACACCACGATGTCAGAGAAGGAGCCTCATCATTCAGAAATATCCCTCTGTACTTAACAGACGGCTCCTTGGAAGTGATGTTCAACTGACTTGTCGAAAAAAGCAGATCAGTCTTTTTGGCTGGAACAACATCCCCCCAGTAAACCCATGGACTAACACCTATTAACTCCGAGATATGATATACACCATAAATCGAGCCCCTTTTGTCACTTCCTGCCACTACAATAGCCTTGTCAACTCCTGCGACTGGATTATCAACAACTTGTATCTTGTATGTCTCCCACTTTTCTTTGATTGAAGATATATCAAGTCTCCCTTCGGCAACAAGAGAATCAATAATATCATTGTTTCCTACAGATCCAGCAACCACTATCGTGCCTTTCAGCTTTGTTTTATCTGTAATAATTGACGGTGTGATTCCTGTAACCAGATTCACATCACTTGCAAAGGATTTTGCAACAAGACTCAAGCCATCATAATCCGTTCCTTTGGAATCTATATATATATCAGCAGCCTTCCCGTTTTTCACAAGCTGTATATCAAGTGAATCTGCTGCAACTACAGTAGCACTTCCAAATGACATTGCTAACAAAGAGATTATCAACGTCAAAACAACTATTTTTTTGAACATTTTCATGTATTCCCCTTCCTCGCTAAATTCACAAATCATATTATTATCGTTATCTATCGTTAGAAATTTCAAGCCAAGTCAATATCCCAACCTCTAATATTGAACACATGGGGTATTTGGCAAGGCTTGAAGTCCGGTACCTATATTATTCAAGATATTGAGACCAATATTTTTAACATTTATAGTCAAGTCTCAATGTTCAGGATACTGTATATATTGATTCTAACTCAAAAGTATATTTAGAAGAATTGTGTATACAAGCACATACCACCCAAACCGGCAAAAACGCTTGCGTTTTTGAGACTCGAAAGAGTACCACATAAGCACACAACCTAAACTGGCAAAAACGCTTGCGTTTTTGAGGCTCGAAAGTGCGCCATGTAAGCACCAGCTATACTTTCGAGTTACTATGCTTTCGAGCTTGGGAAAGTAGTTATAATACCAAGTAAGTATTGTTTCATAAGCGCAAAATCAATTGCATCAATTTCGCCACTAACATCTAAATCAGCCAATGCCTTATTCTCAATGGTTTCCAAACCCAAAAGATGCTTTTTAATTAAAATTAAATCTATTGCATCTACTGCTCCATCAGAATTTATATCTCCTAATTTAATAGCAGGCTTAGGGTCTGGAACAAATTTAAACCAATCCAAATTCATTAGGAATCCACTATCTCCGGTAAATTTCAGGTACAAATCATGTACTCCGGCTGATTCGCTAACACTACATGCTACATTAGTCCAAGTCTGCCAACCTTCTGTACCTGGAACGACACAAGTTCCTATTAATTTTCCTGTCAGACTATCCAGACGAATCTCTATATTTCCACCATCGGTTGCGCTTCCTGCACTAGCCTCAAAAATTCCAGCACCGCTTCCAAAATCAATTCTTCTGAAAACAAGATAATCCCCGTTTTCTATATATCCGACATTCTGACCAGCACCTACAGTATTTGCTTCAGTCTCAGTTCCTGACTGACCGTCGAAATTTTCCGCTTCAAATTTTTGATAAGCTGATGGAGGCTCAGGAGGCTTATACTCCCCTCCGCGACTCCAGAGTTCTAGCTCATAAATTCTGGCACCACCGGAATTATCCTGAGTAGCGGTGTTAACATATAAACGTACATATCTGGCACTGAATGGCTCCACATTTCTGTCTGTTGTATTTTGAACATTTCCATAGACCGCATCAACATCAGTCCAATTAGTTCCGTCCATGCTCTTTTGAAGTGTAAAGTCTCTGGTGTTGTATTTAATTGCTTCGGCACCTCCTGCGTGCTTCACCACCCAACGGCTGATATCATATGTATCACCGAGGTCAACTTTCAACCACTCACCGCTAATGCCGTTAACATGGCACCATTTTGTTGTAGTTGAACCATCAACTGCTTTTGATGCATCTTCTCCAGTACCACTGCCTGAAGCAGTTGCAGTCTTGTTTAAAGCAACATTTATCATGGTAGAAGTAGTCTCCATTGGCTGTAAAGCTCCATTTAGCTGATAGCTCTTTCCAGCCTCGGTTGGGAAGCTGATAGTTTTGGTTCCATAACGTACGTTACATACGTTGCCTGAGTTTGACTTTATAACTACTTTATTTAATGTACCATTGTTCCATTCCATTTTTGTAACAGTAAAGTTACCACGAGCACAGAGTCCATTTGCATGACCATTAGACCATTGGCTTGGCAATGCAGGTAAAAGCTGGATCTCATTATTATGGCTCTGTAACAGCATTTCTGCTATACCTGAAGTAAATCCGAAGTTTCCATCAATCTGGAACGGTGGATGAGCATCCCATAAGTTGTCATAGAGACGTCCATCTTTATTTACAGGTGTAATCAACAGTTTTACAAGATTGTAAGCGTGTGCACCGTCCTCTAGTCTTGCCCAGCAGTTCAGTTTCCAAGCCTCAGACCAGCCTGTTCCTGCATCTCCACGGGAATTAAGGGATTTCATTGCTGCACTAGCAACAGTAGGTGTGTTTCGTTTATTGATTTCAAATCCCGGGAATAGGTTATACAAATGAGATATGTGTCTGTTTTTCTCATTCGGGCTATCCCAGTCATAAGCCCACTCCTGAAGCTGTCCCCAACTTCCAATCGTATCTGGCTTAATTTTTGAAACCTTTGCTTGAAGCGTAGTCCTGAAAGCATCGTCAACATTCAATTTCTCTGATGCCTCAATTACACCCTTGAAAAGCTCACGGCTAATGCCATTGTCCATTGTTACACCATAGCTACATGCTGCGCCTTGTCCCCCGCTGGTACTAGGAGGGTTAAGCTCAGGTGAAGTACTTGGACAAATTACTTGATATTCCTGCCCGCTAATGGTTTTTGCTCTCATCAGAGTCTGTAGGAAGTCTGCCGAGCCTTTGATTACTGGATAAATTTCCTTCAAATAGTCAGTATCCTGATTAAAATTGTATGCATCGTAAAGCATATTGGAAACCCATGCGCCACCAGTTGGCCAGAATCCCCATTCACCGTCAATAGGAGCTGTTCTGTTCCATAAATCGGTGTTGTGATGTAATACCCATCCGTTTGATATATTATAGTGAACACGTGCAGTTTCGTTACCAGGAGCCTGCAATGCCTTTGCCTTCTCTACAAATGGCTCAAAGCACTCAGCCAGATTGGTTGTTAAAGCTGGCCAGTAGTTCATCTGGTAATTGATATTGGTAGTCATCTTACATCCCCATGCTGGGTTACGGAATTTGTTCCAGATACCCTGCAAATTCATTGGCTGAGAATCACGGGATGCACTGATCATTAAGTATCGTCCGTATTGGAAAAGCACTTTTGCCAATTTCGGGTCATTAGTAGTGCCAAATTCAGAAATACGCTGTGGCATAGGTTTGCTGTTCTCGCTACCAGAACCACCCAGATCCACATCCACCCTCTGGAATAATTCCTGATAATCAGCAACATGGTTGTTATACAGCGTAGTATAATCTTTAGCTGAAGCATTTGTGATATCGGTAGTTGCTTTACCCTTTTCATCTCCGTTACAAGTCTTGTAATTAACAAAATTTGTACGAACTGAGGTAAGAATAACTACTGAATCAGCATTTGTTACAGTTATTTTGTTGCTGTTAGCAGAAACAGAACCATTAGTATTTATAATTTTTGAACGTGTTGAAAACCATACCGCATATGGAATGTTATTGTCAGTGTCGGCATGTCCATTCATTATCATGGTATCTGAACCTGCGGTAGATAAAGTGTATTGACCGGTAAGAGAACATTCATAACTGGCAGTAAATGATACTGAACCGGCAGAATTACAAGTGATTTTTGTTACCATTACCTGATCTGGATAGCTAACAAAAGACTCACGGTGATAACTCTTGCCATTATATGTATAATCACTTGAGACAACTCCTGTATTCATGTCCAGCTGCCTTGAATAATTTGATACTGTGCTATGCCCGAAAGCCAGTTTTAAGTTACCAACTGACTGATATTTTGCCTCACCGCCACCTATCATACCCTTAACAGTGTTGGTTCCAGCAGCGTACTGCTCTGCAAACATTTGATCCTGAGCTGTTTTTAAGGAATTTGCAGCTCCAGCTTTATTATTGTTGCCTGGTCCGCTGCTCCAAAAGGTAGCCTCGTTTAAATCAATCCTTTCATCAGGATAGTTACCATAAACCATTGCTCCTATACGACCATTTCCTAATGGCAATGCCTTATAAAAGGCTTCGTTGTTATCGTAGGCGTTGCCTGAGAAATTCGTGCCCGCCATACTGTTATAACTTAGTTTTAGGTCATTATCTGTATAACTAGCTTCCGCAGTCTGGTCTGCAGCAGAAACTGGTTTAGAACCGTTTAAATAAAAGTTACCATTTAACATTAATGCCCCCGCTAAGGTAAAAACACCAATTTTTCTTAATATATTTTTAAACTTCATATTTTACCCTTCCTCTCTAAATTCATGAATCATATTAGTCTTGCTATCTCTCGTTAGAAATTTCAAGCCCAGTCAATATCCCAATTTTTTAATATTGAACATATGGGATATTGGCAAGGCTTGATGTTAGGCACCAATATTGTTCAGAATATTAAAACCAAAATCCTTATCACTTATAGTCTAATATTCAGCAAAATGAACCTATTAATTCTAACTTGGTAGTATATTTAGAGTAATTGTCGGTATAGGTATTATCTTTCTTATTTTTCTCCTGGAAAAGTAGTAATAATACCAAGTAAATGCTGCTTCACCAATGCAAAGTCGAGTGCGTCTACTGTTCTGCTGCCATCTACATCAGCCAACGCTAACCCTGTATTATCAAATATTTCAGTTCCAAGCAGGTGCTTCTTTATCGCCATCAGATCTAATGCATCTATTGATGAATCCCCATTTACATCACCCAATCTACCTACTGGAATAGGTTTTGAAATAAATGTGAACCAGTCCAAATTCATTAAATAATCACTTTCTCCAGTAAATTTCAGGTATAAGTCATGCTCTCCAGTAACTCCGCTGACACTGCATGTTGCATCAGCCCAAGTTTTCCATCCGCCAGTACCTGCAACAGCACAAGTCCCTATTAATGTTCCTG
>JAEZRV010000044.1 GCA_023444055.1 Bacillota bacterium | reverse complement strand
TAAATGGATCAAGTAACCTGAATACAACAACAAATTCAAGTGGATATTATGAGCTGAATAATGTGGAAGCAAATAAATATACTATATCTGCTTCAAAGACAGGATATACAAGTTATCAGCAGAACGTGGATGTTAAAAGTAGTACTACTAAAGATATAAGCATGGTAAAAGTATTAGCTGATTCGCCTACTATGTCAGACTTTTCTCTAAACAAAGATACAATAGCGATTGGCGAAAATGTGTCATTCTCTGGTAAAATTGTTGGTAATGGCGGAATAATCGAAAAGGTGACAATTAATATTCAAGGACCTGATGATAGGACTCTAGCAGGTCAATACATATCAAAATCACCAAATTCTTCGACTTTTAATTTGAGTAGTATTCCTTCTTTTAAATCGGGAGCAACTTGGATGAAGAAACCCGGAAAGTATTGGGTAGAAGTATGGGCTAAGAATAAAGATGGAGTAGGTAAAAGGGTTGGAGAGATAAAAGAAGTAGAGGTTATTAAATTAATTAGTGTTTCAGGAGTAGTGAGAAGTAAATATACGAATGATACATTAGAAGGTGTTTCATTAACATTGAGCAATTTAAAAACGACTACTGTAAAAGGTGGTAAGTTTACTTTTGAAAAAGTAGCAGCAAGTTCTCATATTGTAACTGCTGAAATAAAGGGCTATTCACTAATTGATGAAAATGGAAATACTGTTAAACAAATTAATAAGTATTTTAATGAAACAACTAATCAATTTAATTTATATATGGTTGCAAACACGGGATATAGTATTACTGGTTATGTAAGAACTCCTAATGGAGATGCAATTCCTGATGTTGAAGTTAAACCATTCGCTCCAGATGTAAAATATGATTCATTTGCTGTAAGGACTGATTCAAATGGCAAATTTACTATTCCAGAGGTTTCAGCAGGAGGACATTTGATTATTGCCTCAAAAGAAGGCTATGCTCCAGAAAAGGATTCATACAATGTACAAATTCCTTCTACAGGCGAAGTAAATATCGTCATGAATGAGCTTACTAAGGTATATGGAACTGTGTATAATGGTAATTATTTTGATGATACTACCTCAAAAGATCTAGTTTTAAACGGTGCTACTGTATGGTTAAATTTAGATACCCCAGAAGAAGCAGGGAAATATGTTGGCAGGACAAATGCAAGTGGACAATATAATATAGCTGGAATAGCACCAGGAACGCACATAGTACATGCAAAATACTATGGCTATGAAGAAAAAAACTTAAATATGCAATTTTCAGCAAAAGAAGCTCCTGTTCCATATGACATCATTATGATTGCTGAACAGCATGTACCATCACGTTGGGCAAAACCAATAGTAACAAATGCATATAATAATGGTTTAATCACTGAAAAGACCATGTATGATTTCCGTGGACAAGTAACACGACTTGAGTTCTGTGAACTGGCAGTAAAGCTATATGAAAAACTAGCAGGAGGTGTTGATAAACAAAAAATACAAAACACACAAAGGTTTTCTGACTATAATGATGAAAATGTCATAAAGGCACGTGCAGTAGGAATAACAAGTGGTGCAAAAGGTAATAAGTTTTTACCTACTTCGGCAATAACAAGAAAAGAAATTTGTATAATGATTTACAATATGTTGCAAAAATTATATCCGGGTTTAACTTCACATAATAGTAAATCTATGTTTAATGATATTAGTAGTATTTCAAGTACAGATAAAAATGCAATAGCATTTATGGCTAAAAACGGAATTATGAATGGTAAGGGAAAAAATATATTTTCGCCAAATGACTATGCTTCAAAGGAAGAAGCAATAACTGTTATGGTGAGGACATTTGAAAAAAGAAATAATTTTTCAAATAATATTATTCCAATTGTTTTTGTTCCAGGAACTGCAGGTGTTTGGCCGGCTGAGTATTATAACAATATTCTAGAATGGAATGAGAAAAAAGCAGCTGAATTAAATGCAATACCTACTTCTGATACTGAAAAAAGGTTTAATTTTAAATTTAAATATGATATTAGTATGATTGTAGCAAACAAGTTTAATGAAGCAAAAGAAAAAAAAGTAAACCTAGATGCTAAAAGATATGTGACAAATTGTATTAATGATAAAGGGGAGTCATACGATTATTATATTGACCCTTTAGCAGATACATACTTAGGCTTAATTACAAACTTGGGAAAATATAACTATGAAAAGGATAAAAATTTTTTCGTTTTTGGTTACGATACTGTTGAAACAAGCATATCGAAGAATGCTAAAAATTTAGATGCATATATTAAATATGTATTGTCAGTTACTAAAGCATCTAAGGTTAAGCTTATAGCTCATAGTCAAGGAAATTTAGTTTCAAGGGCATATATACAAAATTTTGATGGTTATAAAAATATTGATCGATTTGTGATGGTGGCACCTCCAAATTGTGGGGTTACAAAAATGTATGGGATTTATTACTTTGGAAGCCCTAAGACAGTAGACATATCAAGTTTTGATGAAAAAAAATTTATGGCTGACTTTCAAGATGATGCACTTATTGGGCTTAGATCAATAATGTTAGATGATGATGTGAGTGAAAACTCTAAAATAAAGTTTGTAAAAGAGAAATTGCTATGTGCAAAAGATATGCTTCCAGTGGGGATAAGTAATTTCCAAACAGACAATAATAATACTTTTTTAAACTCATTGAATGATAGGGATTCTCAAGGATTTAAGAACTTTCTAAGTCTTGGTAAAAAAGTTACAATTATATATGGAGATGAATTACAAACAGTATCTTTCTACAAAAACAACGGGATTTTGGGATGGAAACAAAAATCCGATACCATTGGAGATGGTGTAGTAACAGCCGAGAGCGCTACAATGAATGGCTTTTTATTTGATGGAACAACAGAGACTGGAATATTTAACGGAAAAAAATATAAAGAATCTCATGGTGGATTAATTGACAATAAGAATCCAGATTCACCGTTTAATTACATAATTGACTTGTTAACAAAATAGATATGTGTTGAAAAGAAGTTAATATTTATAGAACGCTAATTTCTTAAGTTTTTGCTGTGTAGAAAGAAATAAAAAAATTTGTGATACTACGTTTTGTAAGAACCTATTTAATAAGCTACAAAAACAAGCTATAAATATAAAAAATTTAGCGTGAAGTTATTTTGTATAAAGTATCTTTACGCTAATTTTTTATGTCATCTTAAACAGGTGAATAATAATCGTATACAAACTTAGCAATCAAGCAGTGAGAAAAATATAGAAATCAATATTTTTAATATCCCTAAAAAACAAACTCTCAAAAAGATTGAGTGTTTATAAATTATCATGGTATAATGTGGGAAAGAATTCCTCGAATTTTACAAGTTTATATTTTGGTATACGTTGTTAATAAAGTATAATTTATATTCAGATAATAATGAGAGTATCAGTGCTATAATAGAAGATATTTGGTAACTGCTTTTAAATGGCTAGTTTGCTGTTGCACTAATTTATACTAAATAATCGAAACGGAGATTTACAAATGATTACAGGTGAACTAAAGAATAAAATTGATAGCTTATGGGATGTTTTTGCTGCAGGTGGATTGACAAACCCCCTTGATGTTATAGAACAAATTACTTACTTAATGTTTATTAGAGACTTAGATGATGTAGATAATATAAAACAAAAAGAAAGTATTATGCTTGAAATACCATTTAAGAGCATATTTGATGGAGAATTTCAGGTTGGAAATAAGAAGATAGACGGCAAACAGTTAAAATGGTCTTCCTTTAGAGATAAACCAGCTGCTGAGGTACATGAAATAGTACAGCTAGGTGTATTTCCATTTATAAAAGGATTACATGCAGACAAGAATAGTGCATATTCAAAATATATGGGAGATGCTTTATTAAAAATTGAAACTCCTCAGTTGCTTTCAAAAATAGTTGATTCCTTGGATGAGATATATGGATTGCTTAAAAAGGAACAAACAAAAGATGCAAAGGGCGATTTATACGAATATTTATTGTCAAAGATCTCTACTGCTGGGCGTAATGGCCAATTTAGAACACCTAGACATATTATTAGAATGATGGTTGATATAATGGCACCAAAGCCACAAGATATCATATGCGACCCGGCATGCGGTACGAGTGGATTTTTGGTTAGTGCTGGTGAATATTTGAAAGAGAAATATCTTGAAGAAATTTTTATGAATGCAAAGAATAAAGAGCATTACAATAATGAAATGTTCAATGGATATGATATGGACAGAACTATGCTTCGAATTGGTGCAATGAACATGATGACTCATGGAATTGAAAATCCAAATATTGAGTATAGAGATAGTCTTTCAGATCAAAATACTGATAATAATAAATATTCTATGATATTAGCAAATCCGCCTTTCAAAGGAAGTTTGGATTATGACATTGTTTCAGCAGATTTGTTAAAGGTTACAAAAACAAAGAAAACAGAAATATTATTTTTAACATTGTTTTTGCGTATGCTCAAGGTTGGAGGACGTTGTGCATCTATTGTTCCAGATGGGGTATTGTTTGGTTCATCAACGGCGCATAAAGATATTCGTAAAGAAATAATAGAAAACAATCGTTTAGAAGCGGTTATTTCAATGCCAAGCGGTGTATTTAAACCATATGCAGGAGTTTCAACAGGGATATTAATTTTCACTAAAACAGGGCATGGCGGCACTGACAAGGTTTGGTTCTATGATATGCAGGCAGATGGTTATAGCCTTGATGATAAGAGAACACCAGTGGAACAAAATGATATTCCAGATATTATTGAACGCTTTCACAATCTTGCAAATGAAGAAGGCAGAAAGAGAACCGATAAGAGTTTCTTTGTAGACAAGCAGGAAATTGTTGATAATGGATATGATTTATCAATTAATAAATATAAAAAGGTTGAGTATGTAGCAGAAGAATACCCTGCACCTTTAGAAATTATAAAGGAGATACAGGAGATTGAAATGCAGATAACTGAAGGTTTGAAAGAACTGGAGGGGATGCTGGGTGAGTAAGTTAAAAAGTGTAAAACTTGGAGCTATTTGCAATCCTAAACAATGGAAAACTATAGCCACGGATAAATTTATTGATAAAGGGTATCCTGTTTATGGAGCAAATGGGAAAATTGGCTTTTATTCTGAATATACACATACTAAAGAAACTTTACTAGTTACATGTAGAGGGGCAACATGTGGAAGTTTAAATGTATGTGAACCGTATTCTTATGTTAATGGAAATGCAATGGCTCTTGATAATTTATCTGACGAAATTCATTTAAGATATTTATACTATTTTTTATCTAATCGTGGTTTTGCAGATGTTATTAGTGGCTCAGCACAACCACAAATAATTAGGTCTACATTACAAAACATTGATGTATTAATTCCACCACTAGAAGAACAAAAGAAAATTGCTGAAATATTAGATAAGGCTAGTAATTTTATTTTTCTTCGAAAGAAGCAAATTGAGAAATTGGATTTGTTGGTTAAGGCTAAGTTTGTGGAGATGTTTGGTGATCTAGTGTTAAATCCTATGGGATGGGATAAGGGAATTATTAGAGATGTTGTTTGTGAAGTAAGTTATGGAACTAGCAAACCAGCAGTTGAAAATGGGAGATATACCTATTTGAGAATGAATAATATTACTTATGATGGACATTTAGATTTGTCAAATCTTAAGTATATAGATATGACTAATTTAGAACTTACAAAATATACTGTTAAGAAAGGTGATATCTTATTTAATCGCACAAATAGTAAGGAGTTAGTTGGAAAAACTTGTGTGTTTAGAGAAGATGAACCTATGGTGATTGCTGGATATATTATTAGAGTAAGGACAAACAACAGGGCAAATCCCGAATATGTATCAGCAATTTTAAATTCAGCCTATGGTAAAAAGACACTGTATGAGATGTGTAAGGCAATTGTAGGGCAGGCAAATATTAATGCACAAGAATTACAAGATATAAAAATTTTGATTCCACCTATCAAATTGCAAACCCAATTCGCATCCTTCGTCCAGCAGGTCGAACAACAAAAAGCACAATTACAGCAAGGACTTGAAAAACTAGAACTAAACTATAAAGCACTTATGCAACAATATTTCGGATAAAAAGAGGGAGAGGTAGCGTATTATGACTAACTTTGATTTCTTAAAAACAGAACCCCAATTTGCCGCATTTGCAGATGTGGCAATATCAGCCGAAAAAGTTTTTAACATAGATTATGCTACCTCTGCTATAAATTGCAGACGAGCAATGGAGTTTGCTATAAAATGGCTTTACAGTGTAGATAGTTCATTAAGTAAGCCTTATCAGGATAAGCTAGGTACTTTGATGAATAACAATAACTTTAAAGACATTGTAGGTCCAGACATTCATAAACGAATGGAATATATCCGCACCGTAGGAAACGATGTTGCTCATAAGGCAAAGAATATTACAAAAGATAACGCAAAGCTTGCACTGCAGAATCTATTTGTTTTTATGGATTTTGTGGCTTATTGCTATGCTAAAGATTATACCGCTCAAACCTATAATGAAAAGTTGCTTGAACAGGTAAAACAGGAGACTATAAAGGAATTCCCAGAAGTTGATGTTGAAAAGTTAATCAAAGAGAATGAAAATTTAAAAGAACAATTAACCAAGCGTAGAGAAGCTAGAGAAGAAAGTTATATTCAAAAACCACTAGAGCTTTCTGAATTTGCAACCCGTAAAGCATATATTGATGTAATGCTAACAGATACAGGATGGGAATATAATAAGAACTGGAAAGATGAATATCCAATCGAAGAAATGCCTAATACATCTGATTTTGGACTTGCTGATTATGTACTATTTGGTGATGATGGCAGACCTTTAGCTATTATAGAAGCAAAGAAAACCTGTGTTGATGTTTCAAAGGGTAGACAGCAGGCTGTTCTATATGCCAACTTTTTAGAGAAGAAATTCAAACGCAGACCTATTATATTCTTAAGTAATGGCTTTGATACTAGAATATGGATAGATGGAAAAAAAGGATATCCAGAACGAAAGGTGTCAGGAATATATTCTAAACGGGATTTAGAAAAACTGTTTAATATATTAGACATGAGAACTCACCTTAATGATATTAAGATAAACGATGATATTTCTAACCGATATTATCAAAAGGCTGCAATTAAGGCTGTTTGTGAGAGTTTTGATGAATATAACAGGAGAAAGGCTCTTCTTGTTATGGCTACTGGCAGCGGAAAGACAAGAACAGTTATTTCTTTAGTTGATGTGCTGCTTCGTCATGGCTGGGTTAAAAATATACTTTTCTTAGCGGACAGGACTAGCCTTGTTACGCAAGCTAAAAGAGCTTTTCACAACCTAATGCCTGATTTATCAATTACAAACTTATGTGAAGAAAAAGATAATACAAATGCGAGAGCAGTTTTTTCTACTTATCAAACTATGATGAATTGTATTGATGATACAAGGGATGATGATGGAAGCAAACTTTATACTTGCGGTCATTTTGACTTGATTATAGTAGATGAGGCTCATAGAAGTATTTACAACAAATATAAAGATATTTTTACCTACTTTGATTCTCTACTGATAGGTTTAACAGCTACGCCAAGAAATGAAATTGATAGGAGTACATATTCAATTTTTGAATTGGAAGACGATATACCGACGTATGGTTATGAATTGGATCAAGCGGTAGAAGATAAATTTTTAGTAAAATATCGTGTAGCAGATACTAAATTGAAATTTATGCATAAGGGTATTTTATATAAAGACCTTCCAGAAGAAGAAAAGGAAGAATATGAAGATACATTTGCTGCCGAAGATGGTACAATACCGGAGAGCATAGACCCTAGAGCATTGAATGAATGGTTGTTTAACAAGGATACTATTCGAAAAGCATTAAATACTATTATGACTTATGGTCTAAAGGTGGACTACGGAAATAAGATTGGAAAGACAATTATATTTGCAAAGAGCCACAACCACGCTGAAGAAATTTTAAAAGTGTGGAATGAGGAATATCCTAAGTACTCACAGCATTATGCAAGAGTAATAGATAACTACACTAATTATTCACAGAGCTTAATTGATGAATTTTCTGATGCAAATAAACTGCCACAAATAGCAATTTCGGTTGATATGCTGGATACTGGTATTGATATTCCTGAAATTCTAAATCTTGTTTTCTTTAAACCTGTTATGAGCAAAACAAAGTTTTGGCAGATGATAGGTCGTGGAACCAGACTTTGTCCTAAATTAATTGATGGGGAAAACAAAAAACTCTTCTATATATTTGATTTTAGTGATGTATTTACTTTTTTTGATGAGAATAAGAATGGTAAGGAAGCTGTTGCTGTAGGCTCATTGCAAGCAAGACTATTTAGTATAAAAGTTGAGATTGCATATAAATTACAAGACCTAGAGTATCAAACTGAGGATTTAATACCATTTAGAAAAGAGCTAGTGCAGTATCTGGTAGACAAGGTTAATGAGCTTAACCGTGACAACTTTGCAGTTAAACAGCACTTAAAATATGTTGATGGCTACAATAATGTTGAAGCGTATCAAGCATTAACCTATGAAGTGACTTTACAGTTGGCAGAGCATATTGCACCATTAGTGCTACCAGACAAAGATGATATATCAGCCCTACGTTTTGATAATTTGATGCATGGGCTTGAATTAGCGTACTTGTTAGGCAAAAAATATAGAAGGGCTAGAACTGATTTATATAAGAAATTATCAGTGCTAGCAGGATTTGCAACGCTTCCTGAAATAACTGCTCAAAAAGATTTTATTGAAGAATTATTACATACAGACTATATTGACAATGCCGGAATCAATGAGTTTGAGAAAATCAGAACAAAATTACGTGATTTAATGAAATATGTTAAGTTTGAATCTGGCGCAAATTATGAAACCGATTTTACAGATGATATTTTATCAATGGAATGGAGAGAGGCTGATCTTTCAAATGATTATTTAGTAAACTACAAAGCCAAGGTAGAATATTATTTAAAGCAGCATGAGGATATTTTAGTAATATCAAAACTTAAAACAAATAAGCCTTTGACAGAAAGTGACGTTAAGGAGTTAGAAAGAATACTGTGGAACGAAATAGGCAGTAAACAGGACTATGAAAAGGAGTTTGGAGACACTCCTCTTGGGGAATTAGTACGCTCAATTGTAGGTCTTTCAATGGAAGCGGCTAAAGAAGCTTTTTCCGAGTATTTGAACAACGCGAATCTAAATAGTAATCAGATTAATTTTGTTAATATGATAATTACATATGTTGTAAAGAACGGCATGATGAAGAACTTGAGTGTGCTTGGAGAGGAACCATTTAATAATATGGGCAGTGTAGCAGAAATATTTGATGATATGAATATCTGGATGGGAATTAGAAAAGTAATTAATAGCATTAATCACAATGCAAATGTGGCATAAGTGCTCTGCTAAAAATAAAAAAAGCCATATACTACCAGCAAAACAGCTTGAGTATATGGCTCTAAAACTACATTTTCCAAAATTTTAACTAAAGTTGAGTGTATGTAAAATAATATTATAAGGAAATTCGAGTATAATCGCTCTTTCCACCAATCTTTTTAATCAACATAATTTCTCCAATTACCATCTCCTTATCAATTGATCTGCACATATCATATATGGTAAGTGCAGCAACTGTTGTTGCTGTCAAAGCTTCCATCTCAACGCCAGTTTTCCAAGTACATCTGACTGTTGATGTGATATCTATGCTACCTTGAGAAATAGTAAAATCAATTGTTATTGCATCAAGCGGTACTTGATGGCACAAAGGGATAATTGCGCTAGTTTTTTTCGCAGCTGCAATACCAGCGATTCTTGCAGTTGAAATAGCATCACCTTTAGGAAGAGTTACATTTGAAATATATGATAAGGTTTTAGGGTTCATATATATTTTTCCTGTGGCTACTGCCTCTCTAACAGTAATATCCTTGTTAGAAACATCAAACAATTTTGCATTCCCTGTTTCATCAAAATGAGGTATTTGCATAAGTATCAGTCCTTTCGTAGTTTGGATTAGTAGAAATACATTAATTCTCCGGTAATATTCATTTTAAAACTAATAATATTTGTATGGCACTGATAAAACCTATTTTCCGTTATGGTCTTTATATAAAAATATAGTGCAACGTCACTATATTTTGAATTAGGGCATTTAATGTTCTGGGTAATAATTATAATATTAATTATAAATTAGTTTCCGTGTATAAATTATACTAAAAATAAAATGTTTTGTCAAATTTGAGAAAACTTTGTCATTATAGGCTGTCTAAAACAAAAGCAGGAATGCAATTACTTGAATGGGAATTATTGATATGCTACAATTAATCTTCTGAATCTTCGGACTACTTGAGAGCTTGTTGCTTTAACTCTTGCTACTTTAACTGCTTGGTCTAAAATATTTTCACTGGTGTCCCTATTGTAACAGTATTATATAACTCAGTGGCATCCTGATTATACATTCGTATGCATCCATTGCTGACAGCTTGTGAAATTGACCAAGGCTTGTCAGTTCCATGAATACCATATATTCCAAATGGAATACTAAGCTGCATAAAGTGTCCGCCAAATTGTTCTCCCCATAACCCTTTTTTAATTATAGTCCAATTACCCAAAGGAGTAGGGGTATACGGTTTACCAACAGCAACTGGATATGTCTTTACTAAGTTTGAATCATTAAATAATGATAATATTCTCTTATTTGTATCAACTTCTATATGAAACATTTCATCCACCTCTTAAATCAGTTTATTCTATTAAATGGGAAATAATTACTTAATTGAGAATTAAAAGATTGAAATGTCACTTGTATTTCTATATAATAGGAATATAAAAAATACATTTTTTGGAGGCTATAAAATGGCATGTGATTCTAAAATAAATTGTACCTGCACATATCCATGCTCAAGACATGGCAAATGTTGCGAATGTGTATCTTATCACCGCAAAAGTGGAGAAGTGCCTGGATGCTTCTTTTCCAAAGCTGGTGAAAAGACATATGATAGGTCGATTGAGAATCTCTGCAACGATAATAATAAGAACGGTTAATCCTTCTTAAAATATTCGTTGCCTAAAATGAGTACTCCTATTGCAAATAATGCAATCCCTAATACAAAAGGAATTCCTAAATCTAAGCTGTAAAAAATAGCAGACAAAAGTTTGGAGTTACCTCTCCATGTATTTACATTGGGCAAGCATAGAGATGTTGTTATTAGTATACTAATTGATGATATTACACCTGATAGTAATAGCACAGAACCAATTATTGTTTTTCTCATGAATATGTCCATGCCCAGCATTTGCACAAGACGTAAGGAAATGGCGTGGGCTTGGTACCTCCTTTTCTATATTGAAATTCTTTATTACACAAAATTGGTACATGATTTTGTGCTATGCACCTTGTTGATGTGTGAAGTTTGAGTTTATTAACTTTCCTTTTTTAGGATAATTATATCATGGAAATACAAATATAAGAACATTTAGATCGGAAGAAGGATAAGAGCACATTAAGGGGATCAAGTATACTTTGTTGGACTAGAAAACTTTATTGTATGAGTTTATATAGGTTTTAAGAAAATTGATAAAAAAGAGTAATAATCATACTTGATAATTAATATAATAGATAAAAAGTTAATTTTCTATATGCTTTCAAGAATCAGGCTTCTTGGGTGGGAAGCTATTTAGATAAAGCTTTCTACCATTTTAATAAATTTGAAGCAAATAAAATGATAATTTAATATATTTAAATATACGCTTAGTCCAGAAATGGAACGGGAGAACCAATCTATGGGGGTGAGTCCGGTGCAATGTGTAACTGGTAGGGTTATCTTTCGACCCAAACCCGTCAGCTAATCTCGTAAGCGTTGGAAGAGAAGGTGATTGATATGCATTAGTTATACCTTTTATTTAGGACACTAATTTTTTGCATACGCTATGGATACTTCTCCATAGCGTTTTTTTGTGTTAAGGACTAATATAAATGGAGGAATTATTAAATGATTAGAGTTTGTATATCAGGTTTGGGAAAGACAGGCAAGGAAATTGCAAAGGTTTTACTGGAAGAAGAGGGTATAAATCTGGTATCAGCTATTTGTAGTCCCGATAGTGATAAAAAGGGTAAGGATTTAGGTGAAGTACTAGGTTGTGGAGATACTGGAATTGTTTTAGAAAGTTCGGACAATCTAGAACAGGTTATTTTCAAAACAAGACCTGATGTAGTAGTTGATTTTTCAAACCCTGAGTCAGCGTTGAGAAATGCAAAGATATTTTCTTTAATGAAAGTGAATATGGTGATTGGAACTACGGGTTTTTCAAAACTAGCTATGAAAAAGCTGTTTGTACTAGCAAAAAAGAACCATACTGGAATCGTATATGCCCCCAATATTACCATGGGAGTAAATGTACTTATGTTATTAACAAATTTAGCAGCAAATATCTTAAATAATTATGATTTTCAAATTACTGAAATCCATCACAAACAAAAAAAGGATTCACCTTCAGGAACTGCTATTAAAATTGCTACAGAAATTGAAAAGGGCATGTATTCATCAGGCAAAAAAGAAGGAAACTTTAACATTCCAATTAATTCTGTAAGAGCAGGAGGAGTAATAGGAAAACACGAGGTAATGATCATTGGTGAAAATGATAAAATTGAAATTTCTCATGAGTCATTTTCTAGAAAAGCGTTTGCACTTGGAGCAATACATGCAATCAAATTCATTGCAAAAAAATCAGGTTATTTTGAAATGAGTGATGTTCTGAATTTAAAGAAGGTACTGAATGATTATCTTGAAAAGGACGGAAACTTACTTGATAAAAAGTACGTTGACTATTTACCGAAATCAAAGAAAGATATAGAAAACTGGGCATAGTCAAAAGTTATATACATTAAAATGCGTGGTAGTAAAATTTTTTCGAGAAGGGATATGCTTTGTTATTACGAATACTAGCCTAAAAAGCTAATTGAACAATAAAATTTACTCCAAAATATCGCTTCATGCTGTCTAGTGGGGCGATATTTTTATATTGTCAAATAAAAGTTTTATGATTAACTTTTCAAGTTATTATCCTCATGCCACTCCCCATAAATATCACTCAAATCTGAATTTATCCAAACCAACACTAAAAATACATATGCTTCGCATTCCTATAATATGGTTGGATTATTAATTACATGGAAGGTATGTTTTATATACTTGATATTAATCACTGATTCTCTTATAAAAATAGTATAAAAAACGTTGTTTAATTTTGATTACCCTATAAGGGATTAAGTGTTTACATAAAGTTTAGTTATATGTTTTTAAGCGATATCAAAAAGCATTAAGTTAAAATGTGAGGACTGGAAATATATCTACAAACCTTACAAAATTAATAATCTGAGGGGGGTTTATATTGAGAGAAATAGTTAAAAAGGCTTTAGCAGCCACTGTTTTTACGTGTATGATTTTATTTTTAGGTACAGTGGTGTATGCTGCACCCTACGTTAATAGGACTTTGGAATTTAAACAGCCTGATAATTCTGTGGTTGAAGTAAGGGTAACAGGTGATGAATACTATCAACATGTTGAAAGTCCCGATGGCTATACCCTTTGCCGTGACTCAGAAACAGGATGGATTTGCTACGCCTCTTTAAATAGCGATCAAACCGAACTTGTTTCAACAGGGGAAATCTATAGAGGAACGAACAAATCAAATGGAACTATTCAAGGTGCAGACAATTCTATTGAACAGAGTGCAGCTATTCAAGGTATAGACAATTCACTTGTACAGAGTCCGTCTATTAAAGGAGTAGACGATGCACTTTTACAAAGTTCAGCTATTCAAAGTATAGATGATAAAAACCGTCAGAAGCACTTGGAAATAAAGAGTGAAGCAATTGCCGAAAAAAGAAATAAAGTAAAGGACATGCTTAAGCCAAATCAAGATTTGCAGGACTCTAAAATACAAAAAAGCAGTCCTAATTTATCGTCAGCTTCTCCTCTTGCGGCTCCTCCAGCGGCGAATGTTATCGGACTTACAATATTGATTGATTTTCCGGATGTAACTAGCAGTATTTCCAAGACTGATATTGATAACATGTTCAATAAGGTTGGATATACGGGATATGGAAATAATGGCTCTATTAGAGACTACTTTTATGATGTTTCTGGTGGAAAAATGACTTATACAAATTCTATAACAGGCTTCTATAAGGCCAAGAATCCGAAATCCTATTATGATTCGGGTCAAGACTACAGCAGAGCTCTTGAACTTGCATATGAAGCTTTGAAGTGGTTGGATTCAACAGGTTTTGATTTTTCAACTTTAACTACTAATTCACAAAAATATGTTCTTGCTGTTAATTTTCTATATGCAGGCAATATTGCGCAGAATTGGGGTAAAGGAATATGGCCGCATCAGGGCTGGCTTCCGAATGTATTCTATGCTGATGGAGTGAAGGTTCAAATGTATGAAATGTCAGAGATAGGAAAAGAACTATCAATTTATACAATTTGTCATGAAAATGGACATTTAGTCTGTGACTATCCTGATTTATATGATTATGATGGTGATTCCTGTGGTTGTGGAGATTTTTCACTGATGAGCGGTTCTTTAAATCCCAAGAATCCTGCACCTCCAGATCCATACTGTAGGAACATTATTAGTGGATGGAATAGTACTTTAAGCATGAATAACTATCCTAAAGGCTCCACTATTACTACATATTCAGAACCAAAGGCAACACAAACAGTATACCGATGGAATGGAAGTAAGCCAAATGAATATTTTCTTATAGAGAACATAAAGAGGACAGGAAGATACAAGGATTTGCCAGATGATGGTCTGATAATATGGCATGTAGATGAGAAGGGCATAAACGACTATAACCAGATGACAGCTTCAAGACATTATAAAGTATCCGTAGAACAGGCAGACGGTCTTTACCAATTAGAAAGAAACCTAAGCATGGGTTGGTCAAATGATTTATTCCATTCCGGATATAAGACAGCTTTTGATGACACAACCACGCCAAATTCAAAGTGGTGGAATGGAGAATCCTCAGGTCTAAAAATTGCTAATATTGGTGCTTTAGGATCTCCTATGACATTTACTTTAGATTGTGGAACAGCAGCTACTAATACTGCACCTGTTGTTGATGCAGGAGCTGATAACATATTTTCATTACCTTCTAGCATAAGTCTAAACGGAAAGGTTAGCGATGATGGTCTACCGATTGGATCTAGTATAAGTACTACATGGAGTCTGCAAAGCGGACCAAGTGCGGCTATATTTGAGGATGTTAAAGCATTAAATACTAATGTCATAGTATCAGTAGCAGGTACTTATGTGTTTAAGCTTACAGCAAGTGATGGAGTATTGGCATTCTCAGATACTGTTACAATAACAGTAAACCCGGTAGGTACGCTTCCATTAATAGCACATTATAATTTTGATGAAACAAGCGGAACGACCGTAAATGATTCATCCCTTTTAAATAATACTGCACAATTAAATGGGGGAGCAGTATGGGCAGTTGGAAAAAACGGAAATGCTGTTTCTTTTGATGGGACAAGTGGTTACGTAAGCATGCCATCCGGAATATTGAGTAATGTAAACGATGTTACAATTTCTGCATGGGTAAAGCTGAATGCTATAAGTCAATGGGCAAGAATTTTTGACTTTGGAACCGGAACAAATTCATATATGTTCTTGGCTCCTCAAAGTGGCGACAGTAAACTGAAATTTGCAATTACTACAAACGGCAACAGTTATGAGGAGCAAATAAATGCACCTGTACTAGAGACAGGTTCCTGGAAGCATATAACTGTTACACTTTCAGGGAATACAGGTATTTTATACGTGGATGGTTTAGAAGTCGCAAGGAACGAAAGCATGACATTAAAACCGTCAAGTTTAGGAAACACAACCCAAAACTATATATGGAAATCTCAGTTTGAGCATGATCCATACATGGATGGGCTTGTTGATGATTTCAGAATCTATAATAAGGCTTTAAATGCCGATGAAGTGAAAACACTATTTGACAATAAGCAAAGCATATACGTATATGGAGATGTTACTGGAGATGGGGCAGTGGATGCAATTGATTTCGCAGCAATAAAAAAATACCTGCTTGGAACTGAGAATGCAATGCAAAGCAAGGACTGGGAAATAACCGGAGATTTGAATCAAGATGGCACGATAGACGCTATTGACATCGCAAATATGAAAAAATTCCTTTTAGGGATTATTGAAAAGCTTCCAGTAGAATAATACCTGTTCAGAGGTTGAGAGTTATATTTACTGTGCTAAAGAAATTCTGAAGAAAGTGTGACATGATTTGCCTCTATAAGCGAGCGAAAAAAAGTGAGCCAATAGTAAAATAGCTATCCCTCAGAAAAATGAAGGATAGCTATTTTTATAAATATACTCTGCCTAGTTCTTTAAGTTCTGCAACAATTGCCTTTAACTCTCTTACTGAATTTTCTATTGTTTCACTATTAGTTGAATCTATAATTATTTGATGTAATCGGGTGTAGCAATTTTGTGGTTTTAGTTGAAAGTATTCAATAAATAAATGAATTCTTTTTCTGCTTGGAAAATAGCTATGATTTACAGCGTATAGAGCCCGTAAAAAATGGTCGAGAGCTTCTTCTAGAACTTGGTGATAGAAGAGGATTTCCTTTCTTAACAGAACTCTTCCTAAATCTTCCTCATCCAATATACAAGAAATATTCTGGGAATATAATGCCTTAAATAAGCTCTTTGGGTACTCTTGAACTTTTTCCTTCAACTTAGTCCATTCTGAAGTTTCTTCATATAAAATATTTATAGTTTCTACACTTGCTAATCTTCCAGTGGGATAAAATCTACCTGCTTTGTTAATATTCTTTCCATTAAGAGTATCAACAATATACCTTTCCATTTCTTCTATCGTGAAATACATAGGCATAACTTCAATATTATTAGAAACTAATATATCTCCATATCCCCACAGACCACCATTGCAAACAGACATTGTACATTCTGAGTAATTGCTGGCAAGGTTAGAATATATTAGAAGCCGTTCTTTTTCTGATGGAATAGCAGAGCACAAAATAAAGAGGTCGATATCGCTTTGTCCCGGTATGAGTTTTGCATTAATGTCACCTGTTTGACCAATTCCTTTTACTTTTTCACATTTTGAGATCTCTAACACTAATTTATCTTTAAATTCAGTAGTGGTTAGCATTGGTTTGTTCTCCTTATAATACATTTTAAGTTACAGATTGGAATACTTGTTATACTAATTATAATATAAAAAATTACAATCACATAGTGTATGGAAAAATAGAAAAAGCAGAATTCAATTGATACTATCCTCCTCAGTTGTTAAAAAATATTCTTTGTTGTACAATTTACCTATAGTTAATAATAGATGGCTTTTAATGGGTGATAAGTGTTTCTACTGCGATAGAAATATGTCAGACTAGGATACGGCCTTGTATAAAAAAAAACAACAGACTCAGCCAGTAATTGATGTACTCTTAAAAGATTGTTGGTAATTTTTAAGGGTAAATAATAGGATGATTTATAGACTAAATAACGTCTGTGGGGGAAATGGTATGAAAATAAAAGAATGGAAACTATGGTTGTTTGCAAGTCTTTGCTTTATTTTTGTTGGTATAATTAACATGATTACTAAAAAATTTTTAATTGGAAGTGCGTTTTCAATTTTAGGTGTGGCATATATATTCCTAAGCATAACGTACTATAAAAAAGATAATAAATCAAATAAAAAATAGGGAGAAAAGAGTTTGGTTTGAGGTGATTTAATGCTATACTTCGTTTGAAATAATGTAGATAAGGAGATTTTTAGGTGGAAAATAAAGTATTGATTGGAAAAATTAAAGATTTGGAAGAAAAGATGTGGCATGCTTTCGCGACAGGAAACCAAGAAGTGTTTAGTGAATTAGTTCTTGATGATGCTCTGATGATTTGTGGAGGTTTTAGAGAAAGTGGACGAGAGTACGCACAGATGGTATCACAGGTTAGGTTGGAGAGTTTTAAAATTAGTGAATTTATTGCTACCGAATTGCATGACGAATTTTGTTTGACCAACTATATTGTTGAAGTGATTTGCCCAAGTCCAGATTTAGCAGGGAAGTACAGAGTGTCATCACTTTGGAAGATGGTGGGGAGTAAATGGATGCTGACATTTAACCAAGACACTAGATTGTTAGTTGGTATACAATAGCATTATTTATATTTTGTGCAGGAGGGTTTAGGCATGAAAGGATTAATCTTGGATATGTATGGAGTAATCATTAAAGACCCAGAGGGTGGATATTTACCATTTGTTAATCGTACATTTCCACATTTAAGCCGTGAAGATGTATATCTGCATTGGAATAAAGCAGATGTAGGCGAAATATCTTCTTTAGACCTTTTCAGAGAGCTAGGCTATGAAGATGATTTGAGTAAAATTGAAAAAGAATATTTAGATACAATAGAAATTAATGAATCTTTTTACGAAATTGCTCCAATCTTAAAGAAACATTACCGCTTAGCGTTATTATCAAACGATTTAAGCGAATGGAGCATGTATTTGCGCAATAAATTCAAACTTAATGATTATTTTGATGTTATAACAGTTAGCGGTGACGTAAAAATAAAAAAACCTGACGCACAGATATTCATGCTTACACTTGATAAACTTGGACTACCAGCATCAGATTGTATATATGTAGATGACAGAAGATTTAATTTAGCGGCTGCACAATCGCTTGGGATGGACACCGTACTATTTAATAGTCGAAATGTTGAGTATGCAGGTAAAATCGTTGTTAGCTTTGAAGAACTTGCCAATATGTTAATACATTCGTAGATTAGTTCGAATAAGAACTTTAGCGGAGTGACTATATATAATAAATATAAAGAAATAGTGCAACTACTCCTAAAGCAAAAAAAGCAATACATAAACCAGTATTATATGAATTTTTATTATAAAAAAATTTACTAATAGCAACTCATTCTATATGCATATAGGCACTCTTATATGCATATATTCACTCTTTTTGGCAAACAATTTAATATTATTTACTCTAAATTTATATGTGTTTACAATTGTTTAGCAAGCTTTAAGCGTCTTGCTGGTAGTGTTTTGCTGGTAATGTTTTGCTAGTAAAATGACAAGATGTTGTTTCAACACAATTTGATTGGTAAATGTGTGCAACGGCTAAAACGCTTGCGGGGAGGGTGTTATGTTTGTACCTACAAGAGTCATATTTGAAAAAGATTCATTAGAATATCAAATGGGCAGAAATATTTATAATCAATTTAAGGATAAAGCTGATATTGAAATTATCAATTCTACTTCTAATAAAGTTAAAACTCACATTCCAGGTGAGGATTTATTTTCTCAGTATAGAGAAGGTAAAAAGACTCTGGTAGTTGGGACTAAGAAAAGCTTAAAATTTCAATCCTGTAAACCTTCAGCTCATTATCAATTGCCATTGGTATCAGGATGTATGGGGCAATGTGAGTATTGCTACTTAAATACACAGTTAGGAGATAAACCATTTGTAAAAGTACATGTAAATATAGAAGACATTCTCAATCAAGCTCAGAATTATATTGACGAAAGACTGCCAGAGATAACTATATTTGAGGGAGCAGCCACATCAGATCCATTGCCAGTAGAGCCTTATACTCATTCACTGCAAAAAGCAATAGAATTTTTTAGTATGAATGAGAATGCAAGATTTAGATTTGTAACAAAATATAATGATATAGAGACCTTGCTAAATTTGAATCACAATGGTCATACAGAAATAAGATTTAGTATCAATACTTCTTTTGTAATAGACAAATATGAACATTTTACGGCTTCTCGTGATAAAAGAATAGAAGCAAGTATTAAAGTAGCAAAAGAGGGATATCCTATTGGTTTTTTAGTAGCACCAATATTTATTTACCCTAACTGGAAAGAAGATTATCATGATTTATTGCTGGAATTGAGCAAAAAACTTCCGGATAATTTAAAATTTCCTGTAACTTTTGAAATAATATCTCACAGGTACACAACAATAGCAAAAAACAGAATACTTCAAGTGTTTCCTGAGAGCAGTTTACCCATGAATGATGAAGAACGCAAATTTAAGTATGGGCAATTTGGATATGGAAAGTATCTATATCCAAAAGATTTTATAGCTGAAATAAAAGACTTCTTCTCAAAAGAGCTTGAAGAGCTATATAAAAATAAGAAGGTATTGTATATCATATAAACATTATATGGCAGGACTTTATAAGCATAATAGGTAAGCAAAAATATGATTTTGAATGATAAAATAGTTTAAAGATTACTATTTTGTAACCTCGTTTTTGCTTTTTTGTAACTATTAAAAAAGTCAAAAGTAATATAATGAGAGAAAGAGACTTGTTTAATAACGGTTATTTCTTTGAAATTATATAAAGAGGTGTTTATATTGGTATATAAGAAGGTAGTTTTGTGCGTATTTTCCATTGGTTTAATTGCTTCGATTTTGGTTGGCTGTGCAAATAGCGGAAGCCCTGACATTATTTTCACTAATGTGAATGAAAGCTCTAAAAACAATATTGCTATATCCGCAGAAAGTGAAGATTCCAGCAAAAGTAGCAGTGTTTCTGATTTAAAAACAAAATATGCTGATGAAGGGGCAACAAGTTCCAATGTTGGTATCAGTTCATTTAATGATAGTACGAATTCATCTAAAATTGAAAATAAAGAACAAAATAGTAATTCTGATTCAGAAAAAAGTGGGCCTAATCAGGCAAATAAATCAGATGAAGATGATAAATCAATAATATATGTAAATAAGGAATATGGTTTTAATTTTGCCTTACCTAATAGCTGGGATAAATATTTAATTGTTACAGATACATGGGAAGGTCGTTCTTTTGATGCTTCACAAGGAGATAAGGTTATAGAAACTGGTCCACTGATTTCTATCAGGCATCCTCTTTGGACAAAAAAGAATCCAAGGCAGGATATTCCAATTATGATATTCACCTTTTCTCAATGGTATCAGATTGTACATGAAAAATTAATTGTAAGTGCAGCTCCTATCATACCATCGGAAATTTGTCGTAATAGTAAATATGTTTTTGCTCTTCCTCCGCGCTATAACTATGCATACAATACAGGGTATGAGGAAGTAGAAAATATTTTAAATGGTAATCCTATTAATACAATTGATAACTGGAAATAGATGGTGTATTTCATGCTATCATCCCTTCAATCTCTATTTTATCAATTATTTATTAGAAAGTAATTAATGATAGAGTGGTTATTGCTATCGCTAGTACATCAATTACTAAACCAATAGAAATTAGTTTCTTTGTTATAGCTATATCACATTATATCAAAAAAAGTTAAAAAATGTTATGGAAAAGTAAGTTTTGTACAACTTTAGTATAGATAAATCAGAACATTTATATTAATAAAAATTAATTATATTAATAAAATTTACATATATTTACAAACATGAAAGAAAATGCTATAATGAATATAATAAATGCAGGTTTATGTAAAAACAAATTTGAAAGGGGACTAATAAAATGACATCAAGGACTAATGTTTTCAAAAAAACAATGTGTTTTCTGCTAATTTTTGTTCTTTTGTTAAGTAGCTGGAGTTTGACTGTTTTTGCAGTTGATGAGACAAAAACTGTAAATGACAGCAGAATGTATTACTTTATTGTAAGTCCTTCAGAATTTGCCAATTATGCGAACTCACCGGCATCATATGTTTCATCAACAATTTCTTATAATGATGGTACATATAGGGGTACACTCAGTTTAACTAGAGCAATGTGTTGGTCACCAACTTATATGGAAGGTATGTTACAGGTAAGAATATGTGCTGAATATTCTGGCACTGTATATGCACGTAAGACGAAAACAGAAACTTACAACTACTTGTATACTCAGGAAATAGATGCTTCATATTTCAACAACTATGCAAATTCACCTGCATCATATGTTCCACAAACATATTATTATAACGATGGTACATATAGTGGGAATCTCAGTTTGGCAAGTGCAGTGTGTTGGTCGCCATCATATATATCACCAGGTCGGTTGATGGTAAGAATAAATGTAACATATTCTGGCACTGTTACAGAGATATAAAGAATTACATATTATAACGTCTAGATTCAAAATAAATTTTTTTGATTGTAGAGAAATTTTATTACATCAGCGGCGTTTAAGCGTTGCGGGAGATATTCTCACCGCCTGAAAACCAAAGCGGTACCCGCCACTTATAGAAGTGGGGGACATTTTCTTACCTCGTTATAAACCTGCATTTATATTGAAAAGGACTGTATCAAATTGAACTGACCCCCATAAGTTAGACCTAGAAACTGGGTATATCAAAATCTAACTTGTGGGAGGTCTGTTTTTTATATCAAATTGGAATACTATTAAGGCAAAATGTATGATAGAGGGACTTTTATCTAGGTAAATGGTATTATGATATGTACTGTTGAGTTGCGAATTATTTAAACAATAGCATAAGTATTGTATTGTAAAAGGAGTCATAAAATGTTAAAATAGTACCAAAATCAAGGAACAATGTAAAAAAATATTTTGGGACGAGGAGTATTAATATGAGAATTAGGAAGCTTGGCGTAAGATTAAACTTGCTAATTGCGAGTGTAATGTTTTTTGTTTTCGTTATTATCTTTTCATTAATTTCTTATCAAGTTTACAACTCACAAGTAAGCAATGCAAAGCAGATAGCTATGAACGAAGATAAGATTGCAGCTGCTAAGGTACATGAGCTTTATATTAAAACTTTTCAGACAACGAAAGATTTAGAAACTAGAATATATGCTATATTAAGCAGTTCTTCCAAGAACCGTGAGGACATAATTAAAATACTTAAGGAAACCATGACCTCAAACGATTCTATATTTGGTGCTTGCGTATGTTTTGAACCAAATGCTTTTGATGGAAGAGATTCGGAATATGCAAATAAGGAATACCATGATGCGACTGGACGTCTGATTCCATACGTATCAAGAGGAGCAAATGGTTTTGATACAACAGCATTGGTTGATTATGATAAGGAAGAATCGCTGTGGTATTCAGAAACAAAGAAAAAAAACAAGCATACAATTACAGAACCATTGCCTTATGAAGTCAAGGGTAAAAAATACATGCTTATTACGCAATCACTTCCAATTGTTGATTCATCAGGAAAATTTATTGGAATAGTTGCTGTTGATATAGACATTACAGGATTTCAAAAGCTGACTGAGGATATGAGCTCGGAAAGTGGCTATTCAACTATTTTGTCTGCAAAGGGAATGTTTGTAGCACATGGTACAAAGTCTGACATGGTTATGACAAATCTACTTGATGTTGATGCAAAAAACGGTTATTTAATTGAGAGAATAGCAAAAGGAGAGGAATTTGATATAGTTGAAAATTCTGCTGTAACAGGTGAAAAGACACTTAAGATGTTCATGCCAATAAAATTTGACGGTACAGATACAAATTGGTCTATATGTTCAATTACTTATTATAAACATTTTCTTTCAGATTTTTATACTTTGTTAAAGATTCTTATAGTTGTAGCTGCGCTTGCACTTGTATTAATAATTGCAATTTTATCTTTAACTATAAGAAAAACAATTACAAAGCCCATATTTAACATAGTAGAAGTTCTTAAGAGGCAATCAGAACTTGATTTTTCTTTTTATAAAAATTCAAAAGCAGTTAAGTACAACACTAGACAAGATGAAATAGGAATAATGGCAAATGCTCTAAAGACAATGGAAGAAAGTGTAAGGGAGTTTATTGTTAAGACATCGAAATCGGCACAACAAATTGCTGCATCTTCACAGGAGCTGACTGTAACTGCTCAACAGGCGGCTACATCATCTGATGAGGTTGCCCGAACTATACAAGAAATTGCAAGGGGTGCAAGTGATCAAGCTAAAGACACAGAGATAGCATCAAATAATATAGAAGAGCTAGGCAGTATTTTGGAGCAAGATGTTGGTTTAATACAGGAACTTAACTCTGCTGCTGTAACTATTGATGAAAGAAAAGAAAAAGGCTTGTCAATTTTAAAAGAACTAGTTGATAAAAATAATCAGAATAATAATGCATCAATAGCAGTTTATAAAATAATTATAAGTAATAATGAAAGTGCGGAAAAAATTGAAAATGCTAGCCAAATGATTAAAAGTATTGCAGAACAGACAAACCTACTGGCACTAAATGCAGCAATTGAGTCAGCTAGGGCAGGTGAGGCAGGAAGAGGCTTTGCAGTTGTAGCAGAAGAGATAAGAAAGTTGGCGGAACAATCCAATTTATTCACAAATGAAATTAAGATTGTCATTGATGAGCTGAAGTTAAAATCTCAAGAAGCAGTTGATACCATGAGAGATTTGAAAGGTCTTGTAGACTCTCAGGCAGAAAGTGTGAAAAATACGGAAGATGAGTTTGTATTGATTGCAACGTCAATAGATTCTGTAAAAGATATTATCGAAAAATTAAACAGTTTTGCAGAACTTATGACAGCTAATAAGAATAAGATAATTGATCTTACCCAAAACTTGTCAGCTATATCTGAGGAAAATGCTGCGGGAACTGAGGAGGCATCTGCATCAATGGAAGAGCAAGCGGCTACCATAGGAGATATTGCGAATTATGGAGATGAATTGGCAAATGTAGCAGAAGACTTGCATGATCTGATTCAGAAATTCAAGATATAAATATTAACTTATTAGATGTATTGGTGAAATTGTTTTAAGAGTATAGCTTGTTCAAAATTAATGCTTCGTATCTTTAAAAATTTGAATTTGATTTTAAAATACAAGGAGAATACTCACAAAAAAAGCAACCGACATTTTCATATCGATTGCTTTTTTTATTGGTCAGACGGTGGGACTTGAACCTACACGGTTTCCAATATGCTAATCATAGTGGCGCTACTTTATGGTCACTATTTTGCACCGAATCTCGTCAGCTCACCTGTTGGCACTCAGTTATTGAGCCTGTATAAATCTAAATTCTGCATGATTAGGTGAATTTGTGTTCTCGTAGGTCCATAGAATAATCCACGTACCGTCAATATTTTTCTCTCCTGCAGCATTTACTACCATTTTCAAATTGGTGGCAGGGCGTAAGCTGAAAATGTCATTATTGTTTTCAGAGTATAACTTCCAGAGATAAGGAGTACTGACCTCCTTTAACTGAATTCCGTCCTTAATTGTGTCGGCAATTCCTAAATATTTGCCACTTGAGGTTTTGATGGTGTAGTTGCCATCTGTTTGTCTTTTAATGTCGTAGACGGGGTTTGGAGTTACATTTCTGAGCTCTGCACCTCCATTTGCTGCAATATTCATGTAATTATTCATGCAGCGCAAGTTATAATGGCCATCTTGAAGCCCCTTGGTATAGCTGCTATTATCTGCACCGTTACTTGAATTTTTACCTACATTTATGTTGTAGCGAAGCACTGTGCCACCGACTAGCACGCGAACTTCAGTTGTTCCAGAATCTGTAAGTGGTTTGCCACGACCCCATGCCTCGGTGATTTCTGTAGTGGTCCGTTTTGAGATGATAAAATACACCTGTTTATCAGTATAATATTTTATTTTTTTGCCGTTATCACTACATTGAGCTGCAACGAAGCCTTCTGTTTCAAAAGGGTCACCAAGCTTATAATCTGTTTTTGGCATCTTAATTATATAGGTTCCGTCAGCTTTTGGAGGGACAACCTCAACCACACAACTTGCAACATTTTGCTTATCTGCTGTATGGAAATATACTGTTGCAGTACCGTATTCTACACCAACAGCTATGGTGGAATCCTTTATTTTGACAATAGATTCGTCAGATGAAGTAAGATAATACTTAGGTACATTGCCAGAAGCAGATTTCAACTGAATATTGCTTGTTTGCTTACCTTTTTCCAATGGGTAATACACCTTAGTGCTGTACAATCCTACGTGCTTATCCTTTGCAGTAGCTATAGCAGATTTTCTTTCCTGAGATGTTGGGGACTTTGGAGAAGCATTAGTTGTTATCGGTACAGTTGCATAAATACTTTGGTCTATCTCGCTTTGAGCAAAGACTTTATCTGTTGCTCCTCCCGAAAGTGCAGTAACATAGCCATCCTTTGTTATACTATATTTACCTGTGTTTCCAGATAACCAAAGAATATCGTCAAAGGGACTTGTTGAAGGTACCACCTTAGCAGTTAGCTTAGTTGCATTACCACGGTCTAAAAATACATTTTTTTGTTCAATTACAACAGACTGAGGACGAATACCTTCAATCCATTTTGGGGAAGAAGGAGAACTGATATCAACTTCAAAAAGGTAGACACGTCCAGTGTCGTCAAATTTATATTTATAGATTTTTGTATTACCAACATAATAGTAATCTGTACCAGCTGCCCATGGCGCAATCCAAATAATCTTATTATTCACAAGTAGTGGGTAGCTATTTGAATAGAATGCTGTTTTGTCTTTTTTGTTACGTGCCAGAATTTTTCCGTTTTCATCCACAGTAACAAACTCTGTGTAGGTGGTATCTCCTTTAGAGACAGAGTATACAACAACAAATGAATTACCTGATTTGAAAATACGTGGATCAGTGATGGTAGTGTCTTTATTATTAGGGTCAAAAGTAGTAAGCCAAATATGCTTTGGCGATAAGTTTTTCTTATTAACAACTGAAAGATACACATTTCGTCCTTTGTACCATTCATTTGAAGGACTATACTTCCCGTTGACAGGCTGATTGTGAGTTACAGAGGTTCCTGTCACTAGATAATTACTTTTGCCAATTTCCAAGCCTGTTACAGTAGAGCCAGTTTCATTTTTTCCAGAAGCACCCTTAAATGAGAAAATATCTGACTTGTTGAAATTGCCTTTGCTATCCATAGTGGCTAGGCGAATTGCTCTTGGATAAGCATCACCGTGGGACAGCGTGACAATTGTGCCTCCATCGAGTTTTATCAATTGATTGAAGCTGTGGCTGACGTAAAAATCACTTTTTACATAAGTGGGCTTAAGTGACCCTGAATCAAAAACAAAGAGGTTTGCTGCTTGATGATTTTTACCATCTTTTGCTCTAAACATTTTATATGCCATATGTATATAAATCTTTCCGCCATTTTCTACAAGCTCGGCCGTGCCAGCTTCAAATGGAACGGTGATGCTAGAAAAATCAGACCCAAATTGCTTTGCTTTTAGATCTCCCTTTTTTATTACATCACCTGTTTTAGAGGAGACCTTGAGCAGGTTTACAACTGTCTTTCCAGTATTTTCTTCGGTGTTTTTATGACCTACAACCACATAATAATCACCATCAGCTGCAACAGCAAAAGTACCGAAATAATCGTGAGAAGGCAGGTTAATTACTGTATCAGAAAGAACCTTGTAATCCTTATCAAAGATATAAGCCCTAGGTTTATTTCCGTCTTTATAGCTGAATAAACCTACATTTCCGTTTTTGTCGGTAAACATTACATTGTTTTTATTTGTAATCCAATTGCTCACAGAAGAATATTGATAGGGAAATCCGTTGACATACACATCCTTTAGCTTTGTGCGTGGATACACAATGCTTCTGTTTAAGGCATTTGCAGGTGATGGCAGTAGAGGTAGCACCATGCATAGTACAAGAACTATACTAAGTAATTTTTTCTTCATCTGTTATGTCCTCACTTTCAATGATTAGAGTTTTCTATAGATATGTTAATATAATATCATAATACCTAAGATTAAGAAATATATAAGCCCTTGCAGACCTGTAGAATTGGTGAATTGGGAAGGATATAATTATTTAATTAGTATTTCATTTTGCAGATTTTATACGTATAATAAGAATTGCTACATATATGTAAAATAATGTAGCGAAGAAGTTTAAAAGAGTTCTGTGTAAGTCTAGTTTTTATGAAAATAACCAATAGAGCAACTTTTCCATGTAGTCTCAACTATAAGAGGTGCTAAAATAAAGGGGCTGATAAAACAGTGAAAACATCTATTAAAATGAAAATATCGTTATTGTGTCTAGTTGTCATGCTTACCGTGTTCAGTATAACTTTTCTTGTATCAAGATCTAATGACAATGACTTTAATACATTTAAGGGAATTACTAGCAATATGTCAATGAACTTAAACCAACTTAGAAACACACCAGGCATAACATTGACAGGATTTGCCGCTGATCCAGGTAAGAAATTGATTAAAATAGGAATCAACATGGATATGGAAAAAATAACACCTGAGCAATTGAAAGAAATTATAGAATCGTATATTGTAAACTCATCATCATTCACTCAGGATCAAGATTGGAAAAGTTTATTAAAACCTTATAATATAAGAATTGAAGAACTGTCTAGTGGTAAATTAATTGCGGAAAAACCACTTGATTCCACAGAGATTATTTGGTTTCCTTAGAAATAATTTTTCGACAATTTCTATTAAAGAATTATAAAATGGTAAAAGATATAAATACATTTAAGCCAAATTATCTGATGGATTTAAATAGGTAATAATGGTAAAATAAAATTGAGGTGATATTGTGAATATCAGAGATATTAATATACATGATTTTAGATGTTTCGATGAAAAGAAGATTAGTTTTATTAATAGTGATGATAAAATTAAAAATTTTACAGCGATTATTGGAAATAATGGTGTGGGCAAGACAACAATTCTTGAAGCAATAGCCAAAGCATTTGTTCCAGTACTAAGAACTATAAACCCAAATGTGGCAGGTGACTTTTTTGATATTAAAAATTCAGATATAAAAAATGGAAAACTTGGTACAGCAATTGAAATATCAATTACACTAAATAACAAAAACTATGAATGGCATAATCAAAGAAAACTTGCTTCTGGAGCGAATATTACAGGGGTGAGCGAGATAAAATCCCAAAAGCAGATTCGGGAAACATTAGCATATATTTTAAATGATGAACAAGGAAATAGCTCAATACCTGTTGTTCTTTATTATAGTATTAACAGAATGTTGATTTCTTTACCCAAACGTACTTCAAGTAAAAACAAGAAGATAAAGACCGGAAAACCATTCGAAGCACTAGATAATGCTTTTTCAATAAAAAATGACTATAGAAGGTTTTTTGAATGGTTTAAATCGGAAGAAGATATTGAATTAAGAAACCTTAGAAAAAACCCTCAACATATTTCTAAGCAGTTAAAGCTAGTTAGAGAAGTTGTAAGCTTAATGCTAAATGGATATTTTGATTTAAGAACAGAAATTCAGCCTGTTCGTATGTTAATAACTGACGGTCAGGGAAATGACTTTGATGTTACTCAACTAAGTGGAGGCTATAAAGCAATTTTTTCTCTTGTAACTGATATTGCAAGTAGACTTGCTTTAGCAAATCCCAAAAGTGCAAATCCATTATTAAGTGAAGGAATAATTCTTATTGATGAAATAGACTTGCATCTTCATCCGAAATGGCAAAAGACAATTGTAAATGATTTGAAAAGGACGTTTCCCAATTGTCAATTTATTGTTACAACACATTCCCCTTTTATTATCCAATCATTAGATGCAAACGAAATTATTAATTTAGAAAAACAAAGTGAGTATTCTGGCAAATATAATGGTTGGTCTATAGATGAAATACAAGAATATGAGATGGGTGTCGCAAAAAAGACTCCTGATTATATAGATGTGTTAAAAGAGTTTGAGGATGCTATAGATTCCAATAACTTCAAAAGAGCAAAAGAACTTTTTATGAATTTAAATAATATGCTTCATCCGCAAAGCGAAATAAAGAAACTTCTTAGATTAGATATTGCAAGTTTGGGGGACAACGAGAATGATAAAAATCAATAGAGCTTCTTGTCCTAATGAATTGACAGATGAACTAAAAAATAGGTTAACAGAAAAATATAAACTTACTGGTAAAGATGTATGGAATGAGGATTGCATTAAACCATTCTTGAAAAAAACGTTATCGGATATGACAAATGAGAAATGCTCATATTGTGAGTGTAAAATAAATATTGAAAGTAACGATGCCACAATTGATCATATAGTACCTAAAAGTATTGATAAAAACAAGGTTATGGATTGGGATAATCTCATTATATCTTGTTTAAGGTGTAATAGACAAAAGAATGCTTTTGAAGAAGAAATATTAAATCCATGTATTCATAATCCGAAAGAGCATTTATATTTTGTTTTGTCAAGATATATGATAAAAGGAAAAAATAGCAGTGACTTAGGAATCAAAACAGTAGAAACACTTGACTTAAATGACCTTGAGAGAATAAGAAAGAAAAGATTTTTAATCGGTGAAAAAGTAAAGGATGAATTGCTAGAATTATTTGAAAAAATTAATTCTCGTATAGTAAAAGGATGGAATCCACTCACTAGTGATATTAATGCACTAATGGGAATAATGGAAGAAGCATTACCTACTTCTGATTATTCCGCAACAGTAGCTACAGTTTTACTTAATGATGATAGTTATAATAATATTTTGAACTTATTAAAAACCCAAGGAAAATGGAATGCTGCATTAGAAAACCTTCATAAAGATGTTGAACAAATAAAATTTAGTATTACAGATGATTAACTTTTTTGAAAGGAAGTTACATGAGTAATACTTATACGAAAGAACTGAATTGGCAAAATCAATTACTAGAAGAATACATAAACAAATATTTCTCCCCAAACAAGATTGAAGAACTTGTAGGGGAGTTCTCATTTTCAGCTGATTTAGAGTAACTTTAATTATAAAGCAAAGTGAATTTTATTGCATAGTTGTTAATGTTACGAATGAAGAGTACTTATATCATTTTAATTAGTTATTTAGAAAGTGAATAGGTTTTATTTATATAGTTGGAGGTTGTTGCATTTTGGATAATACACTTAAATTCACAGGGAAAGCTACAATATATGCTAAGGCAAGACCAAGTTATCCATCAGAGTTTATTGACTACCTATATAGCGATGTTGGAATAAATATTGATTCTGCTATTGCCGACATTGGCTCTGGTACAGGCATCCTTTCTAAGGCGTTGCTTGAAAAAGGTAGTGATGTTTATTGTATTGAACCCAACAAAGATATGCGTAAAATAGCAGAAAATAATTTGGCACATTATCCTAATTTTCATTCCGTTAATGGTACAGCTGAAAAAACTACTCTTGATATGGGTAGCGTTGATTTTATAACCGTCGCTCAGGCTTTCCATTGGTTTGATGTTGGAAGCTTTAAGGCTGAATGCCAAAGGATACTGAAGCATAACAGGAAAGTAATTTTAGTCTGGAACTCTCGCGAAAGTACAAGTGAACTTGTCAAAGAAAGTGCCTTTATATTTAAAAAGTATTGTCCAAACTTTTATGGGTTTTGTGGGGGACTTGAACATGTAGATATTAATATTGCCAAGTTTTTCAATAACAATTTTGAACAGATATTTTTTTCTAATGATTTGATATTTGATAAGGCAAAATTTATACAAAGGTGCCTATCTGCTTCCTACTCTCTCAAAGAGACAGATAGTGAATATAAAAGTTTCGTTTCGGAATTAGAAATGTTGTTTGATAAATACGCTGCTAATGAGATGCTGACCATGCCAAATAAGACAGAAGCATATATTGGACAGTTATGATTATAGTGTAATGAATTTATATGATAACAAATCATTTAAACATAGAGAAATTCACACATTCGTGATATACTACCAATTAATATAGACATATGGGGGGGCGCCACATGTCTGCTAAAATAAGCTTTTTAAGTTATTGATTGATAAGAAAATTACTAACGCTATACTTGCTGATAAAGTAGGCTTTAGTGCAAATATCATCACACGCCTTAAAAGGGATAAATATGTTTCCCTTGATAGTATAGAGAAAATATGTGGTGTTCTTGATTGTGGCGTAGATGATATTTTGGAATTTGTTCTAGAGGACGGAGGAAAAAACAATGGTTGATACAAAGAAAGAACAAGAGCGTGATGAACTTCATCGCGCAATATGGGCAATTGCAGATGAATTACGTGGTGCAGTAGACGGATGGGATTTCAAAAATTATGTTCTTGGCACTATGTTTTATAGATATATTTCAGAAAATCTATGTAATTATATTAACAGTGGCGAACACGCTGCAGGAAACACAGACTTTGACTTTACAAAAATGTCTGATGATGAGGCAGAAGAAGCAAGAGTAGGTCTAGTTGAAGAAAAGGGCTTCTTTATTTTACCAAGTGAGTTGTTTGATAATGTCTGTTCAAAAGCTGCAAATGATGAAAATCTCAACGAAACTTTAGAAAAAGTTTTCAATCACATAGAAGAATCAGCCAAGGGTAGTGAAGCAGAAAATGATTTTGCAGGCTTGTTTGATGATTTTGATGTTAATAGTAACAAGCTCGGTTCTACCGTAGCCAAGAGAAATGAAAAACTGGTGAAGCTATTAAATGGTGTTGGTGAAATGAATCTTGGTGATGTGAAAGATCATTCGATTGATGCTTTTGGTGATGCATATGAGTACCTTATGTCCATGTATGCTTCTAATGCAGGTAAATCTGGGGGAGAATTTTATACCCCTGCTGATGTATCAGAACTATTGGCAAGATTAGGAACAGTTGGGAAAACAGAGATTAATAAGGTATATGATCCTGCTTGCGGTTCTGGTTCTCTACTTTTAAAGGCTGAAAAAATACTTGGAAAAGATGCTATCCGCAATGGATTTTATGGACAAGAAATAAATATCACTACTTATAACCTTTGCCGAATCAATATGTTCCTGCATGATATCGGATTTGATAAATTCAATGTGGCTTGTGAAGATACCCTAACTGCACCACAGCACTGGGACGAAGAGCCTTTTGAATTGATTGTTTCTAATCCTCCATATTCTATCAAATGGGCGGGTGACGAAAATCCTCTGCTTATCAATGACCCACGTTTTGCTCCTGCAGGAGTACTTGCACCAAAGAGCAAAGCTGACCTTGCTTTTATTATGCACAGCCTTTCTTGGCTTGCGTCTAATGGTACAGCTGCAATTGTATGTTTTCCAGGCATTATGTATCGTGGCGGTGCCGAACAGAAAATTCGTAAATATCTGATAGATAGCAACTATGTGGACTGCGTAATCCAGTTGCCAAGTAACCTGTTCTTTGGAACGAGTATTGCAACCTGCATTATGGTAATGAAGAAGAACAAGAATGATAACAAGACGCTGTTTATTGATGCATCCAATGAATGTATTAAGGTAACTAATAACAATAAGCTGACACCGAAGAATATTGAACGAATAGTAGACATATTTGCAAAGCGTGAGGAAGTGCAGCACTTCTCCCATCTGGCAAGCTATGAAGAAATTACAGAAAACGATTATAACCTTTCAGTTTCTACTTATGTGGAGGCAGAGGACACCCGTGAAAAGGTGGATATAGTGAAGCTGAATGCGGAAATCGAAGAAATCGTCATGCGTGAGAATGAATTGCGGGAAGCCATTCGTAACATTATCGAAGAAATTGAGGGAGTGTAGGTATGAATGAATTACAATTTTTAATCTATAACACTCCAGAAGAAAATATTTCTATCAATGCTGTTATAAAGGACGAAACGATTTGGCTTACCCAAAAGGCAATGGCAGAGCTGTTTGATTGCACGACTGATAATATCTCTCTGCACTTAAAAAACATATTTGCTGATGGGGAATTAGCTGAAAAGTCAACTGCCGAGGAAATCTCGGTAGTTCAAAAAGAAGGTAATAGAAATGTTAAACGAAATTCAAAGTTCTACAACCTTGATGCCATTATCTCTGTTGGCTACCGAGTAAATTCACGAAAGGCGACAAACTTTCGTATTTGGGCAACAGGAGTTTTAAGGGAATATATGATAAAAGGTTTTGCTATGGATGATGAGCGCTTAAAGCAAGGTAAAACAGCTTTTGGCAAGGACTATTTCAAAGAGCTTTTAGAGCGTGTTCGCTCCATTCGTGCAAGTGAAAGAAGAATATGGCTGCAAATTACCGATATATTTGCAGAATGTAGCTTAGATTATGATAAAAATGCAGAAATTACCCATGAGTTTTATGCAATGGTTCAAAACAAATTTCACTATGCAATTACAGGGCAAACTGCTGCCGAGCTTATTGACACAAAAGCGGATAGAACAGCACAAAACATGGGACTAACCACATGGAAAAACTCCCCTAATGGCAGAATACTGAAGTCTGATGTAACTGTGGCAAAAAACTACTTACGTGAAAAAGAAATTCGCCAATTAGAAAGAGCAGTAATAGGGTACTTTGATTATATAGAGGATTTAATTGAACGAGAAAACACATTTACAATGGAGGCGTTTGCTAAAAGTATCAATGAGTTTTTAGCCTTTCGTAAATATGATATTTTGCAGGGTAAAGGTAGTATTTCTAAAGAGCTTGCAGACCAAAAGGCTAAAACGGAATATGACGCATTTAATAAGACACAAAAAATAAACTCTGATTTTGAAAAAGAGATTAAAAAGCTTTTGGTAAAAGGCGGTGAGATACAATGAGTAGATTAGAGGAATTGATTGCAGAGCTTTGCCCGGATGGGGTGGAGTATATCGCCATTAAAGATTGCATTGATAAAATTCAAAATATAAAATGGGCTGCTACTGATGGCCAAAAATACAAATATATAGATTTGACATCTGTTGATAGAGATACCCACCTTATTACAGAAACACAAGTAGTAGATAAAGATAATGCTCCAAGCAGAGCACAACAAATTGTAAATGACGGTGATATTTTACTTGGTACGACAAGACCCATGTTAAAACGGTATTGTATGATTAAAGAGGATTATGATAACCAAGTATGTAGTACAGGATTTTGTGTGCTTAGGGTAAAAACTAATGTCGTTTTAAGGAGATGGGTATATTATCAGATTTCATCAACAGCTTTTTTTGAACACGTTGAAAGGTTTCAAAAAGGTGCAAGTTACCCAGCTATTTCTGATGCTGACGTAAAAGCATATACTATCCCTGTTCCACCTCTACCAATGCAGAGTGAAATTGTCCGTATTCTGGATAATTTCACGGAGCTTACAGCAGAACTCACAGCAGAACTCACAGCGGAGTTTACAGCGAGAAAGAAACAATGACTGTTTGTCAGTATTTTTAAAATAAAAAGGAAAGGGATAAGAAAATGAAACAATTATTTCTCATTTTATTGATTATTTGTTTATTCTTAACTTCATGTGGGAAAACAAGTAATTTAAAAACCATGGACACACAAAATTCTTCTGAAAAAAGCGTTACTACTAAAACAGAATCTGCTTCCTCCGACATAAATTCTTCTGAGAATAGTATCGAAGAAGCAAGTTCATCAGAAATAAGTTCCTCTCAATCAAGTGAAATAATTACGTCTATAACAAAATATGAAAATTCTCAACAATCTGACATAATAATTCGAGAAAGTCTATCAAAAGATATAATAGAATGTGTTGCTTATGATGTTGTTGCATTACTCAGCTTATTTTATGATGGGACATATTCAATTAACCAAGATGAGGCTGAACATTTTATTCTGATGTTGATTGCACAAACATCTGAAAAATATATTATAGATAATTATGTTCCTAATCTTTACTCTTACATATCACCAGAAAAAACTAAAATTGTAGAACCCAAAATAAATGGAGAATATGTGAAGATTTTGATGAAAGCAATCTTTGACTATGAAATAACACCTAAAAAAGAGTATGACTATCCTATAGGTGACCCTGCACCTTTTGGATTAGATTTAAAATCATTAAAAAATGAGAAGGGTAAGTATTATGCAAAGTTTTATTTAAGTGATGTAGACGGTACACCTTATCATGAAATTGAAATGACTTTTTCACTTACTCCTGAAGGTAATACAAGAATTGAACCCATAGTGGTAAGAAGCCTTAATGACGAAGAAATTAAGGAAGCTGTCGCAACAATGACTCCTTATGAAGATGATTAATGTAACTGAAAAGGCAATGGCTGAAATTTGTGGTAAACTTGCTATTGACGAAAAGGGGCTTGAATTTATTGGAGGAGGTCGTGAGGATTCCGATGGAAGCGTGTATACATATAACTCTAATAATTGTAAAATGGTATTGAAAATTCTTGCGATACCAGAAAATCAAATTGAAAAATTGCATTCCCTTGAGGTTCGAGTCAGATATGCAAATCATCTCGGAAAAAGTGGCATTAAAATTGCTTATCCTATAAAAAATCAGAACGGAAATCTATATGAAACAAGTATTGACAACCAGCACATTTACATTGCATATGTCATGGAATTCTGTGCTGGAAATAGTCCGGAAAGTCATGAGTTAACAGATGAACTTGTACACGAATGGGGTAAAATTATTGGTAAATCACACAAAGCTTCAAAGACATTTTTAGAAGGTAAAATGGATAGTAATTTTAGCATCAAAGAAGAATTATCATTCTTTATCAACTGGTGTAAAGAGCCTATTGTTAAATTAGCTTGGGCTGAAATGGGATCTTATCTTGAAACACTTTCCAAAGGCCAGGATGACTATGGCTTTATTCATAATGACAACCATCAAAGAAACATTCTGGTGTCAGACAAAAACATAACTTTAATAGATTTTGATGTTGCAGGTAGACAATTTTTCATTCAAGATATTACCACTTCGGCACAGGGAATTATGTTTGATATAACAGGTGGTATGTTGTCACCGATGAGAGACGTTGAAAGGTTAAAACGATTTTTATTTAGCTTTATAAATGGCTATGAAAAAGAAAATCACCTTGAAGATTTTTGGTACAAGGAACTTACAACTTTTATAAATTACAGACGCTTACTTTTATTTACCTGTTTGCAGAACTGGTTGAATACAGAAACTGAACTTAAAAATAGTTTTATTGAGAATATAAAAAATCCACCTCAAATATTGCTTTAGACAGGTTTTTATATATGGTGAAAATTGGAAAGACACAGCCTCTACCCAAAAACGGTACAGGCTATTTTTATGCATATTTTAGAGATCTTAAATACCATTGTCCTGAATGGTGGAAGTCTAGTATGAAGCTTCCGCTAAATCTTCAAGCTATTTTAACACAGCAATTTTTACAATTCAAATAGCAATCAAGACATATTTTTCAAAAAGAACTACTGTTATAATTCAACCATCGTAATAAATAACACTGAACTATAAAAACTCATATGGAGGTATTAACATGCTAGATAATCAATTTATGCTCAGTGGAAAAACAGCAGAATTATTATATAATACAGTTGCAAAAAATGCACCCGTTTATGACTACCATTGCCATCTTTCTGCAAGAGATATATATGAGGACAATGTATTTACAGACATTTCTTCTCTTTGGCTAGGGCATGACCATTATAAATGGAGAGCGATGAGATATGCGGGAATTCCTGAGAGATACATTACCGGAGACGGAGATGGGTTGACTAAATTCAAAATGTGGGCAACTACATGTGAAAGGCTTATTGGAAGTCCACTTTACCTCTGGACAAACTTAGAGCTAAAAACCTATTTTGGTGTAGATAAATTTTTAAAAGAGAGTAATGCAAAGAAAATATATAATTATTGCAATGGCAAAATTAAAGATAATGAACTAAGTCCAGTAAAAATGATTACAAATTCTAATGTAAAACTTATTTGCACAACAGATGATCCAATAGACTCTCTTGAATATCACATGCTTATAGAAATGAAAAAAGAATATAACTTTAAAGTGCTTCCAACATTTAGGCCTGATAAGGCATTGAACATTTTGAATGAGACTTTTACAGACTATATAACAAAATTGGCACAATGCAATAAGAATACTATTAAATCATATGAAGAAATGATAAATGTTTTAAAAGCTAGGATCCATTTTTTTAGCAAGGTAGGATGCTTATTAGCAGATCATTCGCTAGAAAGCTTAGTATACTTTCCAACGAATGCAGAAGAGGTTGAAAAGATATTCTCCAAAAAGCTTAGTGGTGGGGAGATATCAAAGAAAGAAGCAGAAAAGTATAAAGTATTTACACTTAAACTCTTAGCTATAGAATATAGAAAAGCAGGTTGGGTAATGCAGCTGCATATAGGAGCGATGAGGAATACAAATGGAGAAATGCTTAGGAAAATCGGGGTAGATACAGGCTTTGACATTATGAATGACTTTCAGATAGCAGAGCCTTTAGCAAATATATTTAATGACTTGGATAGTATTGGAGGATTACCAAAAACAATACTTTATTCCCTTAATTCTAGAGATAACTTGATACTATCATCTTTACCTCACTGCTATTGTGAGGACGGAGTCCCTGGAAAGGTTCAATTTGGGTCAGCATGGTGGTTTAATGACCATAAAGAGGGAATTAGTTCGCATTTGAGGTGTATTTCCAATCAAGGTATGCTTTCATACTTCGTTGGGATGTTGACTGATTCAAGAAGTTTTCTATCATATGTAAGGCATGACTATTTTAGGAGAATACTTTGCAGCTTTATAGGGGAGCTAGTTGACACTGGTGAATTTGAAAATGATGAAATGTTACTCAAAGATATTGTTGAAGGAATATGTTTTAAGAATATACAAAAATATTTAGGAGCATAGGACGGATTTAGTAATGCTGAAGAGCTTATAGGAGTACCCCTTTTTCTTGCAAATGAAAAAGTATCTAGCTTTCTCAATGGTGTGGTAATACCTGTAGATGATGGAATTTCAGCATGTTCTGGTGTTTGGTAGTTAAATTATTTAAATATAGGGGGAATTTGATATGCATGACGTACTTCATAAAATTTCTTTAATAGGCATAGTTCCAGTAATTAAAATAAATGACGTCGAAAAAGCAGTACCGTTAGCAGAAGCATTGTGTGATGGTGGGATACCCGTTGCTGAGATAACTTTCAGAACAGATGCAGCTGAAGGGGCAATAGCAAGAATTACAAAGAAATTACCTAAGATGATTGTTGGGGCAGGTACAGTTTTAACAATAGAGCAAGTTGATAGAGCTGTAAAGGCAGGAGCGCAATTTATTGTAAGCCCAGGCTTAAATCCAAAGGTAGTTGAGTACTGTGTGAAAAATGGAATTCCTATTACTCCAGGCTGCTCAAATCCAAGTGATATTGAACAGGCATTAGAATTAGGATTAGATGTTGTAAAGTTTTTCCCAGCAGAAGCAGCAGGTGGAGTTAAAATGCTTAAAGCACTTTCCGGGCCATATGGCAATGTTAAATTTATGCCTACTGGAGGAATTGATGAAAAAAATATTAATGAATATCTCTCAAATTCTAATGTTATAGCATGTGGTGGTAGTTGGATGGTACCAGAAAGATCAATAGCCGCAGGAGACTTTGAAAATATAACAATTCTTGCAAGCAACGCTATGCATAATATGCTTGGTTTCAAACTTGCTCATGTTGGTATTAATTGTGAAGATAATGATGAAGCAAGCGAATTTGCAGCGAAATTATCAAATATTTTTAATTTTGAGCTTAAAAATGATGATACTTCCATATTCGCAGGTAATATAATCGAACTAATGAAAGGGCCGTATAAAGGCACACATGGACATATTGCAATCAAAACCAATTATATAGAAAGGGCAGTTAATTTTCTTACAAGTAAAGGGTATATGTTTGACCAATCAACTGCAAAGTTAGATACAAATAATAAATTAAGGGTCATTTATCTGGAAAATGAAATTGGTGGGTTTGGAATACATTTGGTACAGTAAAATGGCACAGTAAAAGGGGGCAGAATTCGTATGAAAAAAGTAGTGACTTTTGGGGAATTAATGTTGAGGTTGACACCAGGTGGATATTTAAGATTTGCCCAAGCAGACTCCTATGAAGCAACTTATGGAGGAGGAGAGGCTAATGTAGCAATATCTCTTTCAAACTTCGGGCTAGATGCAAAGTTTGTCACAAAGCTTCCAAGTCATGAGATAGGCCAAGCGGCTGTGAACTCATTAAGAAAGTATGGAGTAGACACCTCTGGAATAGTTAGAGGTGGCGCAAGGGTAGGTATATATTATCTTGAAAAGGGTGCATCACAAAGACCTTCAAAGGTAATATATGATAGGGCATTTTCGGCAATCGCCTTGGCTACTCTTGAGGATTTTGACTGGGATAAGCTATTTGAAGATGTAGAATGGTTTCACTTCACAGGTATTACACCTGCACTAAGTGATAATGTAGCAGATATATGTCTTGCTGCTTGCAAGAAAGCAAAAGAAAAGGGCATAAAGGTTAGCTTTGATCTTAACTACAGAAAAAACTTATGGTCAAGTGAGAAGGCTCAAGAGGTAATTACCAAGCTGACTCCATATATTGATGTATGTATAGCAAATGAAGAGGATGCAGAAAAAGTATTTGGTATAAAAGCCGATAATACAGATATAACAGGTGGAAAGCTCAGTCATGAAGGTTATAAGCAAGTTGCAGAAAAGCTAGTGAAACTATATGGCTTTAAGATGGTGGCTACAACCTTAAGAGAAAGCATTTCAGCAAGTGACAACAATTGGTCTGCAATGCTTTATGATGGTAACGAATTCTTTTTCTCAAAGAAGTACAGTTTGCGAATTGTAGATAGAGTGGGAGGTGGAGATTCCTTTGGGGCAGGTTTGATTTATTCTCAGATAAATAACTTTACACCTCAGGATTCAATAGAGTTTGCAGTGGCTGCAAGCTGCTTAAAGCATACAATAGAAGGCGATTTTAACCTAATATCACTAGAAGAAGTGAAGGCTCTAGTAGGTGGAGACGCATCAGGAAGAGTACATAGATAAGTAGAGTTTTGGGTTCCCACTAGAAATCAATGTGTATACTACAATTTAAGAGATAATATCAATTTTAATATTATCCATCCACAAAAGAACCCTTTAATTTGATTGATGGGTTCTTTTGCAGGTGACTATACATAGAGCCTCTAAAAAACATCTACAGGCTTAAAGGGAACTTTTACTTTTGGCCTCATATCAAACAACTCACAGAAGGAGATGTGGTAAAAAATACCATCTAATAATCAATGGTGCCGTTATATAATATCAATTACAAAATCATATTTATCATTTATCCAAACATACTGCAATCCATTTTTCTGACACATTTCCAGATTATAAGTATTATTTCTAATCAGCCAATCCGCATTACAATACGAATCATCCAAACGACATTCGATATCACTGGCATGTGTTTTAATTTCGTCAAAATGATTAAGTATATACTCCTTGGACATAACAAGACAAATATACCTTATTTCTTTTAAATATTCATTATCAAAATCACTTTGCCAGTCAAAAGGAACATAGCATCCCTCTATAATCAGATTTTGATGGTTCTCTATTGCTGTCTTTATCATTTCTCTAACGATTGGCCAAAGATATTCCACAAGTTCAGCTTCGTTTGCTGGTGTCAGATCAGTATTTCCACTTCTTATTAATCCCATTTTTAAATGGTCAATAGAAAAATATGGCCACTGCATTTTTTCTAACATTTTTTGAGCCAACAGAGTTTTTCCTGTATGCGATGCACCTGTAATTATAATTATCATTTTTCCTGTATCCTCTACAAAATCAAGTTTGTCTTTCTGTAATTGTAGCATCATAATACTGCACTGTATAGTTATTTCTTTGGCTACGTTTAAAACAAAATATTTCCATGTGAGAAATATTTTGATATACTTTCTCTTATAACAAATTTTAAAATAAAAGGAGAGGAGTTTTAATTAGGTGGAAGTATTTAACTGATTTGTCATACCATAATGTGTTTAGCTTGGAGGGCTATATAATGAATAAAAAGAAAGTACTTATACTACTTTGTATTGTAATTGTTGCTTGTACATCTATTTTAATTATACTTTTTAATTATAATAGCCACAAAGCAAATAAAAATGAAGATGTTATTAGTCAGGTTGACTTAAAAACAGTTGATGACTTAAGAATTGGGTCTGAACCTCCAAAACTTATTTATGCCGATAAGGAGAAAGTCATATTTAATTGTGGTGGAGTATATGTTTATGATATGAAAAATAAGGTTGTTACTAAATCATTTGATCTTTCATCACTATTGACAGACAAGTATATGAAGGTTGGCTGCTTTGTTTCGCAAGATGGAAAGCAAATTAGTTTTGGTGTTACTAAAGAGCCCGAAGGTTTAGTTGCTAGGTATGGTTATTCCTTTGAAAATAATCTTGTAAAAGAATTAACCGAAAAGGAATATAGAGATAACCGTGAAAAGATGTTTTACTGTACAAATTTAGATTACAACGATAAACTGTATCAAAAATCTACAGGCATGATAGTAAATATATCAGATAATGAATATGTCTACCTAACGTTCCAAGATTGGATGGTGAGCACAATAAAAATAGTACATGTAAAAGATGGCAAGGAGACATATTACAGCGTATTTGATAAAAAGTAAAAAGAAATACATATCAAATGTGAGTCTCTCTTTAAACTCGCATTTGATTGGAGGTACTTAATTGATAGTTACAAATGAACAGCGTATAGAAAATTCATTAATAAAAGAATAAAAAGAAATTACAAAGTTAAAGTAACCAATCCATAAATTACAACTGTAAATTTATATTCTAAAGGAAAACTAACAATATACTAAGTAAATAAATAGGGAGTGAACAGAATTGATAAAATTTTTTAAAAGTATATTATCAGCAATAATTATAGTACTCATAAGTACTAGTACATCATATGCAACCTGTCACGAAAATATAGAACCTAATTATCAAGACACTCTTGCAAGTTACCAGCAGCTTAAAGCACAAGTTTCTCACTTTAAGGATGCAATTGATGAATTGGGTGCAACAAGTCCATTACAGGTTGCTAATTTATGGGCAAAGGCTGAAGAAACGAGAAATGGTGTTTACCAGTACTCTGTGGCTTGCAATCAATTAAAAAATGAAATAATAAAAAAATTGGGACAGGCTGATGAGAGCTTTTGGCATATTGGTGGTTCAAGCCCTTGGCTTAGGGAGTATGAGATTGTTAAAAATAATAAAATTGATAATAACACTTACGAGATTGTTATAAAATATTACTGGACTAGTTCAACAGGAGATATGGAGCCGACATTTAATACTTTGAAGATTATTAAAAGTGGCTCTTACTGGTGCGTAAAGGATGTAAAGGAAAGTTGATAAATGAATTTGGTACTTTCACAAGTGGCGATATAACATTCTTACATGCAATTAATCCTAAAGGAAGAAACGAACCTCACTGTGATGTGGCAAGATTTCATAGGTTCACTGTGCTTGAAATGCTGGATGATTATGCAGAAAGAATGGGCTTAACTAGGCAGCCGCCCTTTAATAACGAAACACCTCCATGGAGCCCAAACCAACACAAACATTTCAATGCTAATAGATAAATTTATAATAAAAAAAACAGCTAAACAAAAATACTTTGACTCCAGTTAAATCCAAATATATTATTGATATAATAGCTTTTTAATTTAAAGCAGAGTAGTTAGAAAGTGCGAACTAACTGATCTTATGTGGTGTGGATCATTGAATTAAAAAATATTGAATTTTATACTCGATTTTTATAAATTATATAATGATACAGAAGGTAATATAATGCGAAGAATTAAGTTAATTATTATAATAATATTTTCATCAATTATTGTATTGTTAAGTGGAATATTCGTACTTGATTATAAAGATCAGGAATTTAAAGAAGAATCAAAGAGCATAATCCAACATTATTTAGCAAAAAAATATCCTGAAATGAAATTTAAGGTTGGAGATATTTCATTAATATTTCCTCATGGGTATTCTTCAGCAGATATTGAAGTAATATCAGATGATCCATTTACATTTTATGTATATTTTTTTTATAATAAACAGCATAAGTTCTGTTATAGGTAAATTAAATTATTTACATTAATACAAAACTGTAAAATAATAGTAAACAGTATAACTGTATTGTACGATAATAATAATGGATATCTTAATATAGTTGAGAGGAATGGTCTACCATGAGTTATATTTCAAATAATATCAATAATAGATATGGTTATAATACATTATTAAATAAATCTGTATCAATACCAAGCAACAAGAATAAAGCTACTATTGATTCAGCTGGACCCATTGTACTGTGACTTTTGCGATGGAACCACAAGGAGGAATGCCTCTCTTGGATATGGAGATACTAGTACCCAAGATAAGAAAATTGAATTGCCAAACGAATATTCATCTAAACCTATGTTTCACATAGTAAATGAGGTTTATGCAAGGCATGAGGGTAATCCGGCGACCATACAAAATACATATAATGATATGCTTGCATATATTCAACAGAAAAAGCTGCAACAAATAACAGCAGCTTACAATGTTTAGGTCAAGGATTTGATGCTAGGGATGACACCAGATGATATGGTTGTTGACGTATATATAGGTGTGAACCCAAATACTCTGTAATTAGCTACTGTAAACCATGGAACAGTGTTTAATATATACTACGAATGTAAAGAAACTTTGGATTGAAGCTTGTGCGCAGAACAGAAAAAAGAAGTAGAAGATACGTTTGTGAAAAATAAAATAGGAGGTCATATAAATGACAAATACTTTAGTTTTAAGAAATAGTAGTTTTATGGAATTATCAAATAACGAAATATTTGATATTGAAGGAGGTGGATTTTTAGCTGGAGTAGCAGTTTTTGGTGGTGTTTGTGGTGTGGTTGCAGGAGCTTGCATGCTTTTAGCACCTGAACCTACTGGCTTAACAAAAGTTGGTGGATGGGCTACTGTATTAGCTGGAGCTTCTTGTATAACCATAGGTATCGCTACTTGGAATGACTAAGAAGTATTTAGAAAAAGGAGAATAAAAATGAAAAAGAATTTGTTACTAGTATGCTTAATAATAACTTGGATATGTACTGTATTAGTTACAATAATTTATTTATTAAATAAGCATTCTATGATAAGTGCTATTACTTTATTTATTAGTATTATTTGTGCAATAACTGTTCTGATTACCTATATATTACATAAAAAAACAAACTAATTCTTTTTTAATATCGGAGAGTGTGATAAAGTTTTTGCAATAGTAAAAACTTTATCACACTTTTTACCTTTACAAAAACATCACTGTTCCAGTATATTTACTTAGGACTTATCTTTCAATAAAAAAATTTCAGTTGACTTTGCTACATTAGAGAAAGATTTGTATATAAACATTTGTTGCTAATGCCAATTACATTACAGCAGTAACAAGGAAATAACTTAATGTTTGGGAAAAATATGTAGAATGTATGATTAATGGTCTATCAATCCGTAAGATAGGAGAGCCTTTATATGGATACACAAGATTTTGAATGCTAAAAAAATTGACTGAGAAAGGGAATAACCTTTTGAGAACCGCAACATCAGCATTAGTGACAGTTAAGTGTAGGGAAATATCAAGTTTACCTGTGAGACCTTAGTTGGTTAATAACATTACCTGTTGTATAATTATAGTAGAATTAGTTCGATATAGTTGAGAAAGACAAAGTAAGTATTATTTATATTTGACAGGGAGGTATTAGGATGGAAAAAACAATTATAGAAAAATGCCCATATTGTAATAATATAGATCTGGGAGTTGGTTATCATCAATCACACGCATGTATTATGGCAAGTTCATCAGGATTAATCGGTTCTAAAGTAGAATACTTAATATGTAAAAATTGTGGTAGTATTGTTCACAGTAGATTGTAATGTGGAAAATGAAAATTGGACACAGTTTACACCACCTCGCGAAGTGACACATTGGATGACTGATAAGAGAAAAGTGGCCTCTGATTGCGATAGATTTTATGACAAATATATAGGAGAGAGAAAGCAAGGATTAAATTCGGTTGAGGAGAAATCATTTCTATTAGGATATTATGCACATTTAATAACGGATGCCGAGTTTCAAAGATATATTCGAGATGAAAAGAGAGTTAAAGCAGTTTGGAATAGGATAAAAAATCATGCTGTATTAAGCGAACGATCACAGGGAATGGTGGAAAATTGGGATTCAGTTAAAATTCTTATTAACGGAAAAGAAAGAATGAAAGATATTTATTCAATTGAAAAAGAATATCTGGAGGAGAATCCGAATTCTGGATATTTTACAGAAATAATTGAACTTAAATCGTTTCCAGATTATATTGAATATTTGCCGTTTGGAGCAATTGTTCGTAAAGTAGCTATTATGGGGTATATGCCAAAAAGAGAAACAGGAGAATTCATATATATAGGAATGTCAAGAGATGAATATGGTACTTTTGTTAATAGTGCTACAGAATTAGTTATTGATGCAATAAATAGAAAATATGATAACATAAGCTAATTACATAAAATTGTTTTATTATGATATCTATTGTCTTGTATTTATGATTCAAAGAATACTAAACAAATTTTCTAAAGGTTCAAATTGATTACTTTATTGGTTTATAATAGTTTGAACTACTAGCTAGCGATTAGAAAAACATAATGTAATTGAATACTAAAACAATTAGGAGAAAAAATGTATAGCCTATTACCGATTTATAAATTTGAATTCGAAACTAGATTAAGCTAAAGGCAGGTTGTGCATCATTTAAATAGCTTACTAAAAAGAGAAGAAAACAGTAAAAAGAAGTTTGAAATCCATATAAATGGATTTGATTGAGGAAAATGGTAGAGTACTAATATCATTTTAATTAGTAACCGTTTTGGGAGATATCTATGAATACTAATCAAATAGGAGAAAAGGGACTATTAACTAAATGTAGGAAAGTAAAACTAAAAAATAAAAAAATCTGTATTTTAGCTTGTTTAACTCTAATTATAATAATTTTTTTCTTGGCTTTTTATAACGGGTTAGTAGTTAAAAAATATAATGCTATTTCAAATAAATTAAGTGCAGAAGCTTCAATAAGGATAGCACTGATAACAGATTTACATAGCCATGTTTATGGCGATAATCAAACAAAGATTGTTTCATTAATTAAGCAGCAAAAGCCTGATGTTATTGCACTTGCAGGAGATATCGCAGATGATGTGGAATCAATTGAAGGCACAAAATTATTCCTGGAAGGGTTAAAGGGATTCAGACCTATATACTATGTTACTGGAAATCATGAATTTTGGTCTAATGATATCAAAAACATCAAAGACACAATTCGAGAATATGACGTAACTATTCTTGAAAATAATTATAAGCAGATTAAAGTTAAAAACTCAAACATTATTATTGGTGGGGTAGATGATCCTGATGTTGGTATATATGAAAAAACAAACTTTGATTTGCAGAGAGAAATGAATACTAATTTTAATAAACTTAAAGATAAAAACGATTTTAAAATACTTTTGGCTCATCGACCTGAATTAATTGAATTATATAAAAAGTTCAGTTTTGATTTGGTATTATCTGGACATTCACATGGCGGACAGGTAAGAATCCCATTTATATTAAATGGTCTCTTTGCTCCTAATCAAGGTTGGTTTCCCAAGTATGCAGGTGGTATTTATAAGTATGATTCTTTGACACATATAGTAAGTAGAGGGGTCTCATATAATCCTCGCTTGCCACGAATATTTAATCCACCTGAGGTAGTAATTATTGACATTAAGGGGAGCGCATCAAAATAATGACCTTATAAATATTAAGTCCACAGCATACATACCAATTTGGCTCACAATTCTGCACAGGACATAGAATCATGGAGGAAGATATAGATGAAATAGTTATTCAGCTGTTCTTCAAGAATTAATTCAGAAAAAATCTCTTACCAACACAAACATTTCAATGGTAATAGATAAAATCATAATAAGAGAAACCATGAAATAGGGGAGTATAACAGACCAAAGCTCGATATAGAAGTGGTCTGGAATACTCCTTATTTGGATATTGGGAGAATTGAGGGGTTGGAAGTGGCGGTTTAATTATTCAGGATATTAGTATCTGCTAAACAATAATACTGTTGACTCCAATTAATTCCAAATATAGAATGGATGTAATGTTTTTTAATTATTAGAAGAGTAGTTTAAAAGTGTTAACTGGAGATTATTTATATTAGGCGGTGTATTATGAAAACGTTAGAAACCGAAAGACTGATAATGAGAAATTGGAAAGAATCTGATATATTTGACTTTTATGAGTATGCCAGTGTCGAAGGTATCAGCGAAATGACTGGGTGGCCACATCATGAGAATATTGAAGTTACTAAAACAATATTAAAAGGCTTTATTGATAATGACATAGAATATGCATTGGTATTAAAAGAAGAAAACAAAGTAATCGGTTCTTTAGGCTTTCATAAAAGAACTGCTGACCCAAATTATAGAGCTGATATACAAAGAGAGATTGGGTATGTTTTAAGCAAAGCATACTGGGGCAGAGGTCTTATGACTGAAGCGGTACGAGAAGCAATCAAATATGCTTTTGATGAGATTAAAGTAGATGTTTTGTGGTGTGGACATAAATCATTTAATCTACAATCGAAAAGAGTAATCGAAAAAAGCGGATTTAGATATTATTGCGATGGTACATATGAATCCTTTGACAAAACTTATGATGCAAAAAAATATATTTTGACTAAGGATGAATATCATTTGTTGTTCGCAAAATAGCATGAAACCGATGAAATAGGGGAGTATAACAGAGCTAAGCTCGATATATAAGTGGTCTGGAATACTCCTTATTTAAATGTTGGGATAACTGATGGGTTGGAAGTGGCGGTTTAAGTATATTAAGGCGCTTCAATCCTTATTTATTGGGAATTAAAGTATACTTGATGTCTATTAGATGAAATTATTTGACTTGGTAGTTGACGAAGTATAACGTTAAAGTGTAAGGTTTGTATATGATTGAGTCTAGGAGGGTAATTAATTGGTTCATGGAATTAGTCTTAACAGAGAGATTTTGTTTGTTGTGGGATCAGCTCTCTGGATACTGGCAAGAGGAATAGCTTTAGTTATTAAAAAGAAAAAGAAAGTGCATATAAGTTTGGCAAGGGAGATAGCTTTAGGCATTTTGGGGCTGTATTTATTGGGATTGGCGGGGATTACCCTTTTACCCGTGAATATTGTTTGGGGCGAAAGGGTATTCGTGCCTGCTTCGACATATATTAATTACATTCCGATTGTTTCAATAACTCAGTCAATTTATCTTTTGAAAAATAACTCATTTTCAATTGGTTATGAATTGAAGTTATTAATAATGAATGTGGGAGGCAACCTGTTTTTATTAACACCGTTAAGCGTATTGCTTTCAATAATCTGGAATAAGTGCAGGCAATTCAAATGGTGCTTTGTTTTTTGCTTTTTAACATCCTTTTTAATAGAAACATTGCAGCTGGTTGAAAATATTCTTGGAGTTGCCATAGGCAGAATCTGTGATATAGATGATTTGATTCTGAATTCCATAGGAGCTGTTATTGGATATTCAATATATAAGTATATAAATGGTATTTATGGTGTTTTGAGGATAAAGAGCCACTCTATCTCAGGTTCTCCCGATTAAAGTTAAAGACAGCTTTAATCATAGGACGAAGTAATAATTATACTGGAAAAATAATTAAGAATAACATCAAATAAAAATCGAATTGAGGATTCAATAATGAAAACAATTAAAATAATGATATTTGGGTTGCTTTTCTGCTTATTATTAACAAGTTGTTCAAATATAAATGTTAATAATAAAAATAGTAGTAATTCTACTAATATCAATGTTTCAAATGAAGCAATCAATAATGAACAGGATTATAATAAGTTATTTGAACTAAATTTATATACTGATAAACAGACGTATAAAACCACTGATAAAATAAAAATCTGGGCTACTCTTAAATATATTGGAAATGACAACCATATTAAAATTTGGCACAGCAACCCTTATATAAGTTTTACAATTACGGATGGAAAGAAATTTGAAACAGGTGGTATTTTTGACGATGTTTTAACATCAACGATATTAGTTAAGGACAAACTTTATAAATACGATTATGTTAAAACTGGTGGTTATTCAGAAGATGACACAAATGTAGACTATTGGAAGAAATTTTATCAAGAAAAAGATTTGTACTTGCCTGAAGGGGAGTATATCATCAAAGTTGGTGGGGCATTTTCATTAACTGAAGATATTGAACAAAGCAATTTAATTGATGAAGTAAAGATTAAGGTAGTAAATTAATTATTGATTATACTATCAACAAACGCACTTTTTATAAATCCAGAACTAAAATATAGCATAAGCCTAGAAAAGGGGAACGCAACAAAAACTACTGAATCATATCCAGTAGTTTTTTAAAAAATTGGTGCGGACGGTGGGACTTGAACCCACACGGTCTCCCATACGCCCCTCAAACGTACGCGTCTGCCAGTTCCGCCACGACCGCACATATAAAATTGTGAAACAAAATTGCATTTAAAACATTAAGTACTTGCTGATGTTACAATGAAGTGTCATCACCGCAAACGTACGCGTCTGCCAGTTCCGCCACGACCGCATCTGTCATGTAACTGATGTGTTCCGCATCAGCAAGTATGATTATACTAGCATATGCTGTACATTGTCAATATTAAATTCGAAAAAAATTAAATTTTTTAGATGCGGTTTTCTATATTTTTTGAATGCACTGAGTTGATAGGGTAAAAATAAGCGTAGCAGTTCAAGATTTTTTCAGTACCGATATATTTTTTTATGTGATAAATTAGAAATGATAATTATAAAATGAATTAGTATAACATAGATAAGTTTATTCAGTTAATATTAAGCTTGTAAATGAATTAGTATAACATAGATGAGTTTATTCAGTTAATATTAAGCTTATAAATAAATTAGTATAACATAAACATAAATTAGTTATATTCAGTTAATATTAAATTTATAAATAAATTAGTATAACATAAATAAATAATATTCAGTTAATATTAAGTTTACAATTCAAAGTTAAAATAAATATATGGATATATCTATAATAAATAGAAAATTCTTATTAAAATCTGTTTTGGTATAATTACGAGGATTTAACCTGAAATTTATGTTAAAAAAGGTTGAAATAAGATTCAGAAGAATTATTGAAAAAGTTTCATAAGATTTATTGAAAAAATTGTTTGAAAATATATATTGTAGTCTGATGGTAGGATTGATACAATATACAAATGACAACAAAAAAAGGAGAGTTGAGTTGTGGGGTTTTTAAGTACAAATTATAATAAGCCAGGTCCAGGGGTTGATAAAGATGCACCTCAGAAGCCAAGATTTTTTCTGTTTTTTGAGGTTCTTAAAAGAAAGTTTTGGCATTTGATGAAGGTAAATTTACTTTTTGTGATATTCAATATTCTTGCATTAGTAGTAGCTAATTATATATCTACACTATTGTTTCAAAGAATCAGTATTGACGGTGGAGCAGGGGATTTGGTTATAAGAATATTCTTTGCTGCTATTTTGACCTTAATTCCAGTTATTACAACAGGTCCAGTACAGGCTGGCTTTACGTATGTATTAAGAAATTATTCGAGAGAAGAGCACTCTTTTATTTGGGGAGATTTTAAAGAAAACATAGTAAAGAATTTTAAGCAGGGAATGATAATCACTGTTATAGATATTATTGCTATGGTTATATTTAGTATTGCAATAAATGTATACTCAAGTATGGCAGGAATGTTATCAGTCTTTGGAACAACATTTATATTAGTATCAGTTGTAATTTTCTTAATAATGCATTTGTATATTTATCCAATGCTAGTTACAGTTAATTTGAGTATAAAAAGTATTTACAGGAATGCTTTGATTTTCAGCGTAATGAAGCTTATTCCTAATGTATTAATGTTAATTTTAAATTTATTAATTGCATTTTTAGCATTTTACATGCCTCTGCTGGGAATTCTTTTATATGTTCTGATATTACCTAGTATCGTAGGTCTAATGAATAACTTCTATGTTGATCCACTGATAAAGAAGTATGTTGCGATACCTGATGCAAAGGATAAAAACGACGAGGAAAGATTATTTAATGATAATAACAATGGCGAAAGCTATTATAAGTCTGTTTCAGAAGATGAAGATTAATAAAGGCAAAATATTTTTATGTTATTAGATATTCAAACTCAACTTTTCCCCTGTAATTAGCTTGAAACTACATGTGGGAAAGTTGAGTAATTATTCCATTAAAGCTTAAATTCTTTTTTAATTGCAGAAATAGCCTTATCAATATCTTTTTCATAAATAAGATATGATATTTCAACTTCAGATGTACAAATTAATTTTACTTCAATTTCATTTACAGCTAATAGAGTAAATAGCTGTGCAGCTACTCCAGGGATATTCTTCATTGCTTCCCCCAAAACAGTAACTTTAGTGTTATCTGAGTCGATTTCTATTCTTAGATTTGGTATTTCATTTTTAAACGAATTTAATATACCAATTACCTTTGTGATATCTTTAACTGGAAGCGAAAAAGAAACGTTGATTTTTCCTTTGTAGGGGGGAGCTTGACTAATCATATCAATATTGATTTTTTCATCGGCAATTTTGCGAAAAACATTTGAAATTACAGTCATATCGTTTGGAAGATTGTCTACGGAAATGAGTGCTACATTGTATATAGTGCTAATACTTGTAACTGGGTTATTTGCCATAAGAAATTCCTCCTCATATACCCTTTACACCAGCTTTTGGTATAAAGCGAAATTGCATCTAACTCTGTTTGATATCTACGTCTGCCAAAATCTATTGAGAAATAGGCTAGAAGTAGTATTATTACTATGTCTCATTAAGATTCAAAAACAACACTATTTAGTCAGCAAGTGAATTATTCCACCTTGTAAGATTGAAATTTACTTGCTGACTTAAAATAGCTTTTGCTGATTAAAACATATTTAGTTTATTAAAATATCTTTAGCAAGTTAAAATAGCTTTGGTTGGTTAAAATAATTCTCGCTAGCTAGAAGAGAGAATTATTTGGTTTCTGCAATAAGCTCAGTCATTGAATATAGCCCAGGTTTCTTTGAAGGAAGGAATATAGCTGCCTTCAATGCACCTACAGCAAAGATTTCTTTTGATGTTGCAGTATGATTTATTTCAATAATTTCATCTTTTCCTGCGAAAATAACTGAGTGATCGCCTACAATTGTACCGCCACGAACAGCATGTATTCCAATTTCCTGCTTACCACGCTTTTTCATTCTTGAGTGTCTGTCATATGTGTACTCACATTTTTCATCGAGAGTGTCATTAATAGCATCGGCAATTGCAAGAGCAGTTCCGCTTGGTGCATCAACTTTTTGATTATGGTGTTTTTCAACAATTTCAATATCAAATTGTCCTTCAAGTATCTTTGTAGCCTTTTTAACTAAATCAATAAGTAAATTTACACCAAGTGACATATTGGCAGAGTAAAATACTGGAATTCTCTTTGAAACATCGTTCTTCAAAATACTAATTTGCTCGGCAGAAAGACCAGTTGTACACATTATAATTGGAGTACGTTTCTCTTGTGCATATTCTACTAACGCGTTGAATGCTTTGGGACTTGAAAAATCAATTATAACATCAACGTTTACATCACATTCGTTTAATGAACTAAAAACAGGATAGTCGTTTTTAATAGAATCATTTAAATCATATCCTGCAGCAATCTTTAATTCACTGAAATCTTCTGAAAGTCTGGTGATTACCTGACCCATATGTCCATTACATCCACTTAACAGTATATTAATCATTTGCATTTCACATCCTAATCTATAAAATAAGTATATGTTCAGTATTACATTTTAATATGTTATTTAGAAAGCAGACCGTATTTAACCATTTCATTTTTAAGGAGTTCTAAATTCTTATCAGTCATTTCAACTAAAGGCAATCTACAACTTCCAACATTCATATTTAGCAAATTCATTGCCGCTTTTATTGGAATAGGGCTTACCTCACTAAATAATGCTTTTATCAAGCCTAATGTTTTCAATTGAAGATTTCTACTTCCTTCGATATCGCCAGACAAAAACTTTTCAACAATATCATGAGTATCCTTTGGAATAATATTAGCCATAACAGAGATTACACCTTTTGCTCCCATTGAGAGGAAAGGAACAATAGCTCCGTCTTCTCCTGAATAAATAGTAATATCATCTCCGCATAGATTAACAATATCTCCTACTTGTGATTGGTTACATTCTTTAATTGCAACGATATTGTCTATCTCTGATAAAGCTTTTACAGTTTCAGGTGCAATATTCAAGTTTGTTCTTGATGGAACATTGTAAAGGATCACTGGAATATCAATACTGTTAGCAATTAATTTAAAGTGCTCATATAATCCCTTTTGAGTTGTTTTGTTATAATATGGAGTAACAGTTAAAATAGCATCAGCACCAACTTCTTGAGCATATTTGCTAAGCTCAATAGCATGAATAGTATGATTACTACCTGTACCTGCAATAACAGGTATTCTTCCATTAACTTTCTCAACAGTATATTTAATTGCAGCTTTATGTTCATTGTCAAACATGGTAGAAGCTTCACCTGTTGTACCACAAATGATAATTGCATCAGTGCCTTCTTTAATTTGATACTCAATTAGCTGAGAAAGCTTTTCATAATCTGTGCCCTCATTGATAAATGGGGTAACAATTGCAACGCCTGATCCAGTAAAAATAATTGGCTTTTTCATACATAACACCCTTCCTTTAGAAATAAAAACGTTATATCAACAAAAAACGCTAGCATGAGCTAACGTCTGTTTAACATACCACAATTTATAATAAGAATTATAAAATCATAATAAACAGATAGCGCTCCATCATGCAAAATGATGACAGTTACAAAGCTATTAACCTTATAACCAGGTATTACAGAACTTGTTGGGTGAGTAATACCTTCGGCGTTTTTTCCTTTCGAGAACAAATCATAAGACCCCAAAAAATCTTCATTGTTTTTACTATTAAAAAACGCACCTCTATCTAAATTCTATTCATTTTTTTTAATAATATCATTGGTTATTGAATATGTCAACGCTTATTTAGTGAGCTTAGTGAACGTATGGTAAAAATAGGATTTAAATTTCTTTGTAAAAAAATTTCAAGTAAATTAACACAAATATAAAAATATGTATCAGTAATATTATATTACGGGTATTTCATTAATGTTACAATTTTATGATTTGGCAGGAGGTGACAGAAAATATGTCGAAAATACTATCCTTGAAATAAAAAATGAAAGGATCTATTACAAATGAAGAAATTTTACTTATTTTTAAGCACTATATTACTAATTTTGGTATTTTCTTGTGCTATTAGCTCGTATACGTATGCAACATCAAATTCTATAGTTAAAATTGGTCTGTATTTTAAGACGACGGCACAAAGCCAGGTTGATATAAGCAGTAACAAAGGAGTTTCCTTTTTTGCTTTTGATTCAGCAACTAATAATGAATTTCCTGTGTACAACTCAAATGAAGGAGAAGCAATTACAATCAGAAAAGATGGTTTTTTTACTAATAATGGTCTAAAGTATACAGCTATTGGTGAAACTGCCGATCCTGTGGTCCCCACAAGTGGCCCGTATCATATTCAATTCGGGGGAAATTACAGTACATACAACGATGCGTTAAAAATTGTTCAAGACAACATAAAAAAAGGAATAGATTCATATCCTGTATATACTGATTCGGGCTGGAATGTATGGTTAGGTTTCTATACTAGCAAAGGGTCTGCCGATAGTGCAATAGCAGATGTTAAGACAAAACTAGGGGATAGCACATATACAGTTATTGAAAAGGCGGATAAAAGAATTTATGGTGTAAACAGTGTTGGAGAAGTCAAGTTTATGTATGCTTCCGATAAAAATCTTTTAAGAGGCAAGTCATTATCAAATGAAATTCCCAACTCAATAAATATTGGTAACGCCAAATTTAATTCATTCAGAGGGCAAGTTGAGTTTTTCAGAAAGACAGATAGTGATATGACAATAATTAATGTGTTATCTATGGAAGAATACCTTTATGGTGTCGTACCAAATGAAATGCCAGCATTATCTAATCCTGAGGCTTTGAAAGCACAGGCTATTGCTGCTAGAACCTATGCCTATAAAATGATAAATAAACATGTTGCTTATGGCTTCAATCTTTGTACAACTACTGAATGTCATGTATATAAGGGATATGCTTCTGAAAATCTAAACACTAACAAAGCAGTGGATGACACTAAAGATATGGTAGTAACCTATAATGGGAGCTTGGCCGAAACTCTATATTTTTCATCAAGCGGTGGAAAAACTGAGTCAGCTGTAAATGTTTGGGGAACTGATTTCCCTTACTTGAGAAGTGTTGAGGACAAATATGAATCAGGAAAGTATGCCAATTATAATTGGAGTGTAACCTATACTGTTGCACAGATTAGCGAAAAATTGAAAAGCCTTGGTGTTGGAACAGTTACCAGCATAGAAATAACTAAATGCTCCGATGCAGGCAGACCAATTGAAATTGTTATTAAGGGAACCTTAAATCCAAAAGGAGTGGTTATTTCGAGGGATAGATGCAGAACATTTCTTGGATTAAACAGTCAGTGGTATACAATTAATGGTTCAGGTAATACTGATAATACAGTTAATTCTGGTAATTCAGATAATAGTGGATCTAGTACTAATTTCTATGTAAAGAATAAAAATATTACTAAACAACAAAATCAATTAAAAATTAAAACTGCAAATGGCGAGACTAAACAATTAGATTTATATAAAAAAATAACGATAATTGGAGCGAATGGAGTAAAGAAAGATATAACTGCAAATACAACTACAAGCACAACTACAAATACAAGTACTACATCAAGCCAGACAGCAAGCTCTTCAGGATACACTTTTGTCGGAAAGGGATGGGGCCACGCGGTAGGAATGAGCCAAGATGGAGCGATAGGCTATGCAAATGCTGGTTATACCTATGATCAGATATTAGCACATTACTATACTGGAACAAAGATAGAATTAATCAAATAGCTTTAAATATAATTAGGAAATAGTAATCGTTCAAACTTATCAATGAAAAGCTGAGTTGTTAAAACCAGTTAATAAGAAAGGTCATAGTGTGATGATGAAAGTCGCCACATTATGACCTTTAATAACGTTGATTTGTTTATACTTAATTCTATTTATTCATAAAAAACTCATTATACAAAGAGATAACGGCTTTATGTGCTTCGCTTTGTCTTACACCAAACATCATTGTAACCTCAGACGAGCCTTGGTTTATCATTTCTAAGCTAATTGAAGCTTTTGCTAAAGCAGTAGCTGCTCTTGATGCAGTACCTACAGTGTTTTTCATGCCTTCACCAACAATGATTATAAGTGCTAAACCATAATCAATAGATACATCATCACAATTTAATTCATTTTTAATACGATTTAAAATTCTTTGCTCTACATCTGCATTCTTAAATTGATTCTGCTTTAATATTATGGAAATATTATCAATACCTGAAGGCGTATGTTCATAGGAAATACCTTCATCCTCCAAAATTTGAAGAACTTTTCTACCAAAGCCTATTTCTCTATTCATCATAAATTTGCTTACGTATATACAACAGAAATTATCATCGCTTGCAATACCAACAACATGGCTACTAGGTGAATATTCTCTGGTGAGAACTATCTTTGTTCCAGGTGCAGTAGGGTTGTTTGTGTTTTTAATATTTACAGGTACACCAGCTTTGAAAACTGGGACTAATGTATCTTCATGCAAAACAGAAAAACCAGCATATGATAATTCTCTCATTTCTCTGTAAGTAATTTCTGAAATAGCAACAGGATTGTGTACTAAGCCTGGATGAGCTACATACACGGCATCGACGTCAGTGAAATTCTCATATAAATCAACTTTTAAAGCAGCAGCTAATATTGAACCTGTAATATCTGATCCGCCACGTGGGAAAGTTGCAACCTTTCCTTCAACTGTGTAACCAAAAAAGCCTGGGAAAATGATTATTCCATCAATGCTGTTTAACATTTTAAGATTTTCAAATGATTCTGGTAACACTTGAGCATTTCCAAATTCGCTACTAAGCAATAAACCTGCTTCTTTAGGGCTAACATATTGAGCCTTTTTACCTATACTATTTAAATATGCAGCAACTAATTTGGCACTGTTATCCTCACCGGCTGCTTTCATAGCATCCATGAACATTCCTACATGGCTTGTGTCAAGCTTTAGCCTATTTTCTAAGTCAGCTTCAATTTCATCTACTATCTCATTTCCAAGTTTTAAATCATCAGCTATGTCTTTAAATCTTTTCACTACAGCATCAAGCTCGATGGCAGCATCACCAGTTGCTAAATGCTTTTCTGCACACGCAATTAATAAATCTGTTACTTTAGTATCAGTTTTTTCTCTTTTACCTGGTGCAGATACAACAATAATTTTTCTATCACTATCTGAGAGAACAATATCACAAACTTTTTTAATTTGTTCTGCGTTAGCTAACGAAGTACCTCCAAACTTTGCAACCTTCATCTTTATAACCTCCAATTAATAAAAATTTTTATACTTAAACGGAACTGTCTTTATATAGTATATAAATTTAATGTTAAGTTAGCTAACATAAACTAACTAATCTTTAATATTTACTAAGGCTGAGACATTTCCTTGTATATTTTTAGTAGTATAACAGATTGCTCAGATGAGAGAACATTTTTTACATTCTCTAATCTGAGCTATCGGATAAATTATACAAAAAAACATTATGTATGGCAATAATTATTTGTAATATAAACAAATATAATGTATTATAATTAATGGTTATTTTATAATGTTTTAAAAGCATATATTAATTGGATTTTAGTTGAATATGAATAGCCGTTATTATTTATTAATGTGTTAAAAGCATATATTAATTTGGATTTTAGTGTTTGAATATGAATAGCCACTATTATTAATTAATGTTTTAAAATTAATATTCAATTTATATTATAGGGACATAATAAAAGATATAATCACCATTTTGCGGGATTAGCAATCATAGACTTTGTGAAAAGGTTTATAAAAATAGATGTTTTTTTGGAGGAATTATAAGCGTGGATTTGAAGGAATTTGATTACTATTTACCAGAAGAGTTAATTGCTCAGCATCCTATGGAAAAGAGGGATATGTCTCGGTTGTTGGTGCTTGATAAAAAGACAGGTCAGTTAGAGCATAAGCTTTTTAAAGATATTGTTGACTATTTTGATGAAGGCGATTGCCTCGTGCTAAATAATACTAGAGTTATCCCAGCTAGACTGCTTGGGGAAAAAGAGGGAAGTGGCGGAAAAATTGAATTTGTTCTTTTGAAATGTGTAAAAGGGGATGACTGGGAGGTTATCCTAAGACCAGGGAGAAAGGCAAAGCCAGGAGCAAGGTTTGTTTTTGGAAATGGAGAATTGAAGGCTGAAATACTTGAGGTACTTGAAGAAGGAAATAGACTGGTTAGGTTTGAATATGAAGGTGTATTTCAAGAGGTACTTGATAGAGTAGGGATAATGCCATTGCCGCCATATATAACTGAAAGGCTTGAAAATCCTGAGAGATATCAGACTGTATATGCAAAATATAATGGGTCGGCGGCTGCACCAACAGCAGGTCTACATTTTACAAAGGAATTATTAAACACTCTTGAAAATAAAGGCGTAAAAATAGTATATGTAATGCTTCATGTTGGCTTGGGTACATTTAGACCTGTAAAGGTTGAAGATATTACAAAACATAAAATGCATTCAGAATACTATTCAATTAGTCAGGATGCTTGTAACGCTATAAATACTGCTAAGAAGGCAGGTAAAAGGGTAATAGCCGTTGGAACAACAAGCTCTAGGGTTTTAGAAACAGTAGGATGTGATGGAGAACTGCATACCTCTGAAGGATGGACTGATATTTTTATATATCCTGGTTATCAATTTAAAATTGTCGATAGGCTAATTACTAATTTTCATTTACCAGAATCAACACTTATAATGCTGGTTAGCGCATTGGCAGGTAGAGAAAATATTATAAATGCATATTCAGAAGCAGTAAAAGAAAAATATAGATTTTTCAGTTTCGGAGATGCAATGTTTATAAAATGATTAAAAACAAATGTTAAAAATTTTAAAATACTAAAACACTAAAACACTAAAACAGAATGACTAATAAGCAAGAATAGCTGAAGAAAAAAACGAACAAGATATTAAACGTTAAAAGTAGCTAAAATATAAAAGCTAAAACATAAATAACAGAGTAAAGAATTAAAAACAATAAAGAATAAAGAATAAAAAATAATATACAAAATAGAGAAAAATGGAAAGGTAATATATATGGCAGCAGTTACTTATGAATTGATTAAAACCTGTAAACAAACGGGTGCAAGGTTAGGACGAGTTCATACACCTCATGGTTCTTTTGAAACTCCTACTTTTATGCCAGTTGGTACGTTGGCGACAGTTAAAGGCATGTCTCCTGAGGAATTAAAAGAAATTGATGCGGAAATAATATTAAGCAACACATACCACTGCTATTTGAGGCCTGGACAGGATATTGTTAAGGAAGCAGGCGGTTTACATGGTTTTATGAACTGGGATAGACCTATACTTACTGATAGTGGTGGATTTCAGGTGTTTAGCCTCAGTGGCCTTAGAAAGATTACTGAGGAAGGTGTTACATTCAGATCACATATTGATGGCTCAAAACATATATTTACGCCCGAATCAGTAATGGGAATTGAAAACGAGTTGGGTGCGGATATTATTATGGCATTTGATGAATGTGCTCCATATCCTGCAGAATATAATTATGTAAAAAAGTCGATGGAGAGAACGACTAGATGGGCAAAACGATGCATAGATGCTCACAAAGACATTGAGAGACAATCATTATTTGGAATAATTCAAGGTGGTATGTACAAGGATTTGCGTATAGAGAGTGCATATCAATTAAATGATTTGAATTTCCCAGGTTATGCTATAGGAGGTCTTAGCGTTGGTGAACCTGCTGAAATAATGTATGAAGTATTAGACTACACAGTGCCATTAATGCCTGCTGATAAGCCAAGATATCTTATGGGAGTTGGATCACCAGACTATTTAATAGAGGGTGCTATCAGAGGACTTGATATGTTTGACTGTGTTCTTCCTACTAGGATAGGTCGAAATGGTACAGTTATGACAAGTAATGGAAGGATTATTATTCGTGATGCAAAATACGCCAGAGATTTCTCGAAGCTTGATCCGGAATGTGATTGTTATGTTTGTCGGAACTATTCAAGGGCATATATTAGACATTTAATAAAATGTGGTGAGTTGTTGGGGTTAAGACTTACAACATGGCACAATTTATATTTTTTAATAAACTTGATGAAACAAGTAAGACAAGCTATAATGAATGATAGCTTGGGTAGCTTTAGAGATGAATTTTATTATAAGTATGGCTACAAAAAGTAAACTTTAAGAAAAATATTAAACAAAAGTAAATATAATGTTTAACAAAATTAAAAACAAAATTAAAATAAATATAATAAATATAACAACTTATTATAAATGATTTAAGAAATATTATACAATAATGGATAATACAGTTTCACTGTGTTAAATAAATTTTAGGAGGTTTTTACTATGTCAGAACAATCGACATCAGCACTTATTACATTTGTGGCACCTATGGTAATTCTTTTTGGTCTTATGTATCTTATGATTCTTCGTCCACAGAAGAAAAAAGAAAAGAAAACAAAAGAGTTGTTAGACTCATTGCAGGTTGGATGGTCAGTTATAACTATAGGTGGCATTTGTGGTAAGATCATTAATATTAAAGATGATGAAATCACTATTGAGTCTGGTATTGAGAAGACAAAAATTCTTGTTAAGCGTTGGTCTATAAAAGATGTAATAAAACCAATTGAGGGTTAATAAGAAATAATATTCTTTTTAGCTTATATGCTGTTCTAACCTGTGTACCTCAAAAATAAGATATATGGAAGACATTCTATAATATTTTGTGGAGGTATACTTATGGCCGGACAGACAACAGGATTTAAAAAGTCACTTGACGAGCATGTAAATTTGATTAGGGTTGCTAAAGGATTAATTTTTTCCTTTCTTATAACACTACCTTGCTTTTTTGTGTTTGCATTTATTTTGACTTATACAGATTTTCCTGAAAAATATACTTCTACAGCTGTTCTTATTACCACTATAGTAAGTGTGTTGGTAGCATCGGCGTATTCTACTAGAAATGTAAAACACAAAGGGTGGATGAATGGCTGTTTTGTTGGTCTACTTTATGTTGCTATACTGTATTTAACTAGCAGCATAGTTGATAGAAACTTTATGTTAAATGTTTCAGGATTACTAACATTTTTTATTGGAGCAATTGTGGGTTGTTTGGGAGGTATTTTGGGAATCAATCTGAGATAGAGTGTTTCTAAAAAATGACTTTTCAAAACTATTCAAATATGCTATAATCGGCAGAGAAAACTTATAGGAGGTAATATACAATGAAGCATATAAAAACAATTAATGTTGCTACTTTGAAGAATAGCCTTGCAAAAGGTGGATGTGGAGAATGTCAGACTTCATGTCAATCAGCTTGTAAGACATCTTGTACAGTTGCAAATCAAAGCTGTGAAAAGAAATAATAAGTTTATATTCTTGTTATGTATAAGATAAGTGAAAAGTGTTGATGACACTTTTCGCTTTTTATTGATGTTAAGTAATACTGCATCAATAATATACAAAACACTTTTACACTGAGTATTTTTGTGCAAAAATTATTTTTTGCGAGGATACTCTTTTATTGGTTTGAAAATTTTAATTTTTACTTGTAACAAAGTATTTTGTAGGGCTTTAGGAGGTTCTTATTTAATGATCCACAAGTATACAATGCATAACACAAACATAGTTATGGACATAAGTAGTGGAGCAGTTCATGTATTTGATTCTGCAGCTTTTGATATTGTTGATTTATATGAAACTAAAACAAAAGGGCAGATTATTGAAGCTTTATCACCAAAGTATGATGGACAAGTTATTTTAGATGCTTATGATGAAATTGCTCAATTAGAATCAGAAGGATTGCTTTTTAGTGAAGACGTATATTCAGAAGCTATAAAAAATTGGGAACGAAAACCTGTTGTTAAAGCCCTTTGTTTACATATCTGCCATGACTGCAATCTTAGATGCAAATATTGTTTTGCTTCTACAGGAAGCTTTGGTGGACATAGAACAATGATGGATGTTGAAACGGGGAAAAAAGCTATTGATTTTCTTATTAAAAAATCAGCTGGTAGACGAAATTTGGAGGTAGACTTTTTTGGCGGTGAACCTCTGATGAATTTTGATGTTGTAAAACAAATTGTAGAGTATGCGAGAATCAGAGAAAAAGAAGCTGATAAGAATTTTAGATTTACAATTACTACTAATGCTATTTTGCTAAATGAAGACAACAAAGAGTTTATAAATAAAAATATGCACAACGTTGTTCTCAGCATTGATGGGCGCAAGGAAACAAATGATAGGATGAGGCCTAGAGTAGACGGAACAGGTACTTATGATAGTATTCTTCCAAAACTAAAAGATATGGCAGATTCAAGAAACCAAGATAACTATTATGTAAGAGGTACATTTACACGAGAGAATCTTGATTTTTCAAAAGATGTTTTGCATTTAGCAGATGTGGGTTTTAAACAGATATCCGTTGAACCTGTAGTCGCGGCAAAGGATTCTGGGTATGATATTCGTGAACAGGATCTACCACAACTTTTTGATGAATACGAGTCACTTGCTATGGAATATATGAGAAGAAGGGAAAATAATGAAGGTTTTAATTTCTTCCACTTTATGGTTGACTTGCAGCAAGGACCTTGTATTATAAAAAGGTTGGGAGGATGTGGTTCGGGTCATGAATATTTGGCTGTTACACCTGAAGGAGATCTATACCCATGTCATCAGTTTGTAGGTGACGAGAAATTTAAAATGGGTAATATCCACAACGGTGAGTTTAACATTAATTTCCAAAAGAATTTTCAAAAGTCAAATGTATATACAAAGAAGGATTGTTCCGAATGCTGGGCAAAATTTTATTGCAGTGGAGGTTGTGCTGCTAATGCTTATCAATTTAACAATGACATCAATGTACCATATAAGATAGGCTGTGAACTTGAAAAAAAGAGAGTTGAGTGTGCAATCTGGATTAAAACTCAAGAATAAGAGGGGTTGTAATGTGATTAAAGATTTTAAAAATACTACACCCCAAATTAATGAAACTGCTTTTATTGCACCAAATAGTACAGTTATAGGAAATGTAGTAATAGGTGCAAATTCTACTGTATGGTATAATGCAGTTTTGAGGGGTGACATTGACAGCATAGTAGTAGGTGATAATACTAACATTCAAGAAGGATGCATTCTGCACTGTAAAAAAGGTGTGGGGTTAAAAATTGGATCAAATGTTACAGTAGGACATGGAGCAATCTTACATAGTTGCTGTGTTGGTAACAATACTCTTATTGGAATGGGTGCAATAGTACTAGATAATTCAGAAATTGGCAATAACTGCTTGATTGCTGCTGGCAGTGTTGTGACTTCAAAAACTAAAATACCAGATAATAGTTTAGTTGTTGGAAGTCCTGCAGCTATTAAAAGAGTTTTGTCTGAGCAAGAAATTTTGAATATTAAAAATAACGCAAATGAATATGTAAGTCTTTTAAAGTTTTATAAATAGTCAATATAATTTTGAATATTAAAAAAATATATTGGTATTCTAAAGATAAATACTTAAATAAGTTTTAACAAGCTAAAAAATTATGCTAATTTAACAAAAAAACTTTGTTTTTAATGTAATTTCTTAGCTGATTTTGAGACATGTTTATTGACTAGAATTTCTTATAGTTATATAATGTCGTAAGTGGTATTAATAAACAAGGGGGAGTAAACAAATGAGAGGCAAAAATGCAGTTAAGTTTTTCTCGATAATTGCTATCATCGGAATTTTAGCTTGGATAGGGTTTAATGGTTCTATTTTAGGCTTTGATGTACCTGGTTTTAGTGATTTCCGTCCAGGTATTGATATTTCCGGAGGAGTAGACGCAAAGCTATACGCAGTTACTAAGGATGGAAGTTTGCCTTCTGCAGAGGATTTAGAGGCAGCAAAGATTACAATAGGTAAAAGATTAGATGCAAAAGGTGTTTATGACAGAGTTCTAACAATCGATACTCAAAAGGGATATGTACTTGTGCAAATACCACATAAAAGTGGTCAGGAGTTTGATCCCCAAAAATCAATTGAGGAAATCGGTGCTACTGCATTGTTAACATTCCAAGAGGTTGATGAGAGTAAAGTAGACGAATCTGGAAATTATTTACCTACAGGAAAAAATGTTATAGTTGGTAGTGACGTTGAAGATGCAAAAGCTGAATTTTCACAGCAAGACGGTTCCTGTTATGTTGCATTAAAGCTTAAAAAAGAAGGTGCTACAAAGTTCGCTGAGGCAACAGGAAGACTTATAGGAAAGCCTATAGCAATATTTATGGATGACAAATTAATAAGTGCACCAACTGTACAGGCTCATATTACTGGTGGTAGTGCTACTATTAGTATTGGAGGAACAAATGGTTCAGAGGAGCAAAAAGCAGAGGCTACTGAGTTAGCAGGAGTTATTAAATCTGGTTCACTACCATTTAAGCTTGAAGCTAAACAGGTTCAGAATATCAGCCCAACGCTTGGATCAAATGCACTTGCTGTTAGTGTAGAAGCACTGATTTTTGCATTAGTTTTGATATGTTTATATATGATATTCTACTATAGATTACCAGGATTAATTGCAAGTATAGCATTAGTTCTTCATACAATTCTTGAAGTTTTAGCATTATCATGGACAGGCATTACAGTTACACTACCAGGTATTGCCGGTATTATCCTTACGATAGGTATGGGTGTTGATGCTAATGTAATCATATTCGAAAGAATAAAAGAAGAAATTAAAAGTGGGAAAACGCTTGGTGCCGCTATTGATGTAGGATTTAAAAGAGCATTTACCGCTGTTCTTGATGGTAATGTAACCACTTTAATTGCAGGTGCTGTACTTTGGAAATTTGGTACAGGCGCAATACAGAGCTTTGCATTAACTTTGATTATAGGTGTTGTTCTAAGCTTCCTTACAGCTGTAACAGCTTCAAGAATTATGCTTAAATCTATATCAGGCTTAGATATGGCAAAGCATGTTTGGTTATATGGTATAACCATGAGAGGGGGTAAAAAAAATGCCTAATATAAACTTATATAGTAAAAGATATATATTCTTCATTCTTTCTATAGCAATTATGTTAACAGGTGTAATTACGTATTTTGCAAAAGGTTTTGTGTTCGATATTCAATTCCAAGGTGGAACACTTATTGAGATGCGTGCTAATAAAGACACATTTAATGCTAATAATGTTCAACAGATTCAAAGTGAAGTTGCTGAGCTAGTTGAAAAAAATATTGGTAAATCTGCTTATGTACAAAAATCAACTACTTATGATGTTAATAATAAATCTGATTTTGACGTAATAAAGATTAGTATAGGTAGTTCTGAAACGCTTTCAAGTACTGAAATAAAGAAAGTTGAAGATGCAGTTGTTAAAGAGCTTAAGCTTACTGCAAAAGAACCTGTTATAAGTGAAGAGAGTGTTGAGCCATTTATCGGTAAGGAAATAAGCCAGAATGGTGTTAAAGCTGTAATAATTGCTGCTATTCTTATTATATTCTACATTTGGTGGAGATTTAAAGTAGTTTCAGGTCTTTCATTGGGTGTATTTGGTGTCGTAGGACTATTACATGATATCGGTACTATGATTACAGTATATTTAGTATTCCGTATTCCAGTTAATGACTCATTTATTGCAGCGATGCTTACGATTTTCGGTTATTCAATGAATGATACAATTGTTATTTATGACCGTATAAGAGAAAACACAAGGTTAATGAAAAAAGTACCTTTCCCAGAGTTGGTAAATACTAGTATTATTCAGACTTTAAACAGATCAATAAATACAACAGTAACTGTTTTAATGGCTGTTATTACAATCTTTGTATTTGGTAAAATAAATGCTATTGAGTCAATTACTGAGTTCAGTTTCCCACTTATAATTGGTCTTGTTAGTGGTACTTATTCTACAATATTTATTACTACCCCATTATGGGTTATGTGGAAAGAAAGCCAGAAGAAAAGCAAAGCTAAACCAGTTAAAGCTTAATATTATTTAAGTATAAATTACAAGGGGTTATCGCAAAAGACACTTAACAACTATATCTGTACAGACACATAATAAACTGTAAGGTATTGTGAGGTTAAGATATGTTTTGCGATAGCCCCTTTGTCATACATAAAATTGAAGTTGGGTTTGACTTACGCTGTAAGGTATGCTTTTTTACATAATTAAATCGAGGAAATAATTGAAGTAAAAAATTCTTATTTGGATTTTCTGATTAGTATATCAAGCAGTAAAGATGCTATAATAAATTCGGCAAATACAAAAAAACCATTTGTAATTAACGTAGTTGACATAAGTTCAAATTCAAAACTAAAGTCATTACTGGTTTTATTTAAAGCAAATAAAGCTGTACCTATTGCAATCAAACACAGAGTTGCTGGTGTTGCATATTTAATTATTTTTTTTGACAAATCGGCCATTTTGCAAAATTCTGAGTTAAGTAAATGAATTTTAGATGCTTTTTTATTCTCTTGACTACCCATGGTATACCCCCCCCTTAGATGAAAATGATATACTTATGATAAATTACTATACACATTGGTAGATAATTAGTATACATAAAATCTTAACATTATCAATATGAAAGTTCAATGTAAAAAAATGATAAAAGCACAGACTTCGACACAAAATATTGATGCTATACTAATTTTATGTAAAGTAGTCGAAATACCGAAAAACTTTTGTGTAGAATATTTGTTAAACTATATTATATAATAATTATTATTAAAATAGTATTAATTTGAACTTGATAAAAAAAATGAATAGGGGGGATTTTAAATGGAACTTGTTTGCTCAAAGAAACTTGAACTTGACGAGACATTAGAATGCAAAAGCAGAGAGATTTATTTGGAGTACTATTTATTAACATGCATAAATAAGGATTATTGTTCCTACGGCATGCAAATAAATATGACAAAGGATACTGGTGAGGTTGAAACTGCTGTTATAAATGATGTCCTTATCTCAAGAGACAGTATGATTGATCTCATAAAGCTTTTTCATTCTAATACGGTTACCCCAGTAAGTGCTTTTGATGTTATTTATGACTGCATAGCTTAAAACTCAATAATTTACGTCATAGATTAACAAATACATATGTATTCTCTCAATGTAGATAAATATATTATTAACCACAGACTCTTTGTCAAAGTATGCTTATGCATACTTTTTTGTTGCCCCAAATTAATTAACTTTAAAAATATTATTAAAAAAGAAGGATTCTAAATAATAATGTCGAACAAGTATTAAGTGATTTTGGTGAAAACTAAAATAATAATTAGGAGATTTGCTTATAATATTTAAATAATTAGTTATTTTATAGGATTGGAATGTAAGATATAATGGCAATTTTTTTCCCTGAGGATTTAATAGAAGAAATAAGGGTCAATAATGATATAGTCGGTGTAATATCTGAGTACGTCAAGCTTGAAAAGAAAGGAAAAAATTATTTTGGTAGATGTCCTTTTCATAATGAAAAGACGGGTTCTTTCTCTGTAGAGCCAGTTAAACAGATTTTTCATTGTTTTGGATGTGGAAAGGGTGGAAATGTAATACATTTTATCATGGCCATTGAAAATCTAGACTTTGTAGAAGCATTAAAGCTACTTGCGGATCGAGCTAGAATACAGATTCCAGATGTGAACAATGGAGCTTATGATGATGAAAAGGCTAAGCTTAAAAAGGAACTTTTACAAATAAATATTGAAGCTGCTAGATTCTTTCATAATAATTTAATTAATGAAAAGAATAAAGTGCCAAATCAATATTTGGCCAAAAGGAAAATTCAAAAGCAAACTATTATTAAGTTTGGTATAGGCTATGCTGAGGACAAGTTTGATGGTTTGTATAATCATTTAAGAACAGCAGGATTTAGTGACTCATCTATATTTGCAAGTGGACTTGTTATAAATAAAGAGGAAACTAAAAAAGTTTTTGATAGGTTTAGAGGAAGAATCATGTTTCCTATATTTGATATTAGAGGAAATGTTATCGCATTTGGTGGTAGAGTATTGGATTCTTCACAACCTAAATACATGAATTCTCCTGAAACGGCTGTTTATCAAAAAGGAAATCACTTGTATGCAATGAATTTTGCAAAGAGTGAGTGTGCAAAAAAAATTATTTTAGCTGAAGGTTACATGGATGTTATATCATTACACCAAAGAGGAATAATAAATACAGTTGCGCCACTGGGGACAGCATTGACAGAGAGCCAGTGCAAGCTTTTAAAAAAATATTCAGAAGAAATAATTCTATCTTTTGATTCTGATTCTGCAGGACAAGCTGCTGCACTTAGAAGCTTAGATTTGCTCAATGATATTGGTTGTAATGCTAAAGTATTGACTATTCCAGCAGGCAAAGATCCTGATGAGTTTATAAATACTTATGGGGTTGATGAGTTTAGAAAACTTGTTGAAAATTCTAAAACATTATTAGATTTTAAATTGCAAATTTTAGATAACAGAATTGATACTTCAACTAATGAAGGAAAAGTTAAATTTATTGATAAAGCAGTGCTTATTTTGGACAAAATTGACAATAATGTAGAAAGAGAACTTTATGTGAAAAAGTTGTCCAAAGACTTTGGCGTAAGCGAACAGTCCATTTATTCTGAAATTGCAAAGCGTAAAAAGCACACTGATGAACAAGAAATTAGACAAAAAAAGGATATTAAGATAATTAAAAAGAATACTATAAAGAAGAACCAAACAGCAGAAACAAATCAAGAAAGACTTATTAAATTACAGTTAATGCTTCTAGCTACAGTTTGTTTAGAAAACAATGTATATATTCAGATAAAGGATACTCTGAATTTTGAAAAAATAAGTTCGATTGAAGTAAAGGAAGCTTTAATTTTTGCCTGTAAACAGATAGAAAATAAGGCGGGTATTTTAGTTGGTGAGATTTTGAATAAACTTTCTCCGCCTATGGCTGAAAGTTTTGCAAATATAATTCAATCCCAGAGCATTTTTGAAAATAATAAAAAAGCTGCTTTGGACATTATAAAAAAAATAGACCTTTATGGTTTAGAAGCTAGGAAAGAAGAAATAATTGAATTAAAAAAAAGAAGTGATTTGTCAGAAGGAGATGTTGAGTTATTAAATCAAGAATTAGGCAATATTGTATTAAATATAGCTATGCTAAAAAAAGGATTGTAAATAAGTTTGAAAGGAGGGAAATCAATGAAGCATAATCAGGAGACTAGAAAAGCAATACTTAAGGATTTAATTGATAAGGGTAAAACTAAGGGTATGCTTACCTTTAAAGAAATAACTGAAGCATTTGATGAAATTGAAATAGAACCAGAGCACATTGAAAAGATTTACGAAACCCTTGAAAATTTGGGCATTGATGTTATTGGTGATATGGAAGCAGACTTGCAGGAAATTCAAAATTCTGATGATGAAGAGGAATTAGATATAAGTGTTCCTGAAGGAATAAGCATTGATGACCCTGTTAGAATGTATCTTAAAGAGATTGGTAAAGTTCCCCTTTTGACAGCAGAAGAGGAAATTGAGCTAGCTCATAAGATGGAGAATGGTGATATTGAAGCGAAAAGGAGACTTGCAGAAGCAAATCTTAGACTTGTTGTAAGTATCGCTAAGAGATATGTTGGTAGAGGAATGCAGTTCCTAGATTTGATTCAAGAAGGTAATCTTGGACTTATAAAGGCAGTTGAAAAATTCGACTATAGAAGAGGATTTAAATTTAGTACGTATGCAACTTGGTGGATAAGGCAGGCGATTACTAGAGCTATTGCGGATCAAGCTAGAACTATTCGTATTCCTGTTCATATGGTTGAAACTATTAATAAACTGATTAGAGTGTCCAGACAGTTATTACAGGAGTTAGGCAGAGAACCTCAACCTGATGAAATAGCAAAAGAGATAGGTATGTCAGTAGAAAAAGTTAGAGAGATAATGAAGATTTCTCAAGAGCCAGTTTCTCTTGAAACTCCAATTGGAGAAGAAGAGGATAGCCATTTAGGTGACTTTATACCAGATGATGATGCCCCGGCACCTGCAGAAGCTGCTGCATTTACTTTGCTAAAGGAACAGCTTATTGATGTACTTGATACTTTAACACCTCGTGAGGAAAAGGTTTTAAGGTTAAGATTTGGTTTGGATGACGGACGTGCAAGAACTCTTGAAGAGGTTGGTAAGGAATTTAATGTTACAAGAGAACGTATTCGTCAGATTGAGGCTAAGGCTTTGAGAAAATTGAGACATCCAAGTAGAAGTAAGAAGTTAAAGGATTATCTAGATTAACTAAGCTTAATTGGATGGTTAATAGTTTGAATAATTATAATCGTGGCATTGATAGTAATCATAGTGCTTTTATAAAATAGATAAATTGCGCATAGACGTTATAAATGGTTGTTAAATAAGAGGTTGTCACATGGTGTATTTCAATCAAAATGTATTTTTATGTATGATATATTTTGATTGTATACCATTCTGTGATTACCTTTTTTAGTATCCGATTCTATTATCCAATTCTATTATCGAAGAGTCCATAAATTCAAGATAAAGTTGAGTTTATGACCTTAATCATTGAGGTGTTTTTGATTTTGAAATTAAAAGAGATAGAGAGATATATTTAAAAAGAGATAGAATTTAGAATATAATTGAAGTAGAACGTAAAATTACAGGGTTTATGGTGTTGACCAGTCGATGGTTGGTAAGTATAATATTACTTGTGCTTGAGAGACAGCGGTTTTTAAAGGCACAAGGCATTGAACAAGATGCAAAGATATTCCTCCTTAGCTCAGTCGGTAGAGCGCGTGACTGTTAATCACGATGTCGTTGGTTCAAGTCCAACAGGGGGAGCCACTAGGGCCTTTAGCTCAGTTGGTTAGAGCAACCGGCTCATAACCGGTTGGTCCGGGGTTCGAGTCCCTGAAGGCCCACCAAAAAGAACACGTGAAGCGTGTTCTTTTTTTACGGTGTTAAAATTATCAATACGGCTATATGCCAATAGTTAGGGTAGTATTTTTCATTTAATCTTATTAATGAATTCAAGGCTTTGCTCTTCATCTTGTAAATCAATGCTTGTTTTACTCATTGATGGAATATTTGCATTTATTCCATAAATATCTCTTCCCAGAATAATAGTTGTGATGGGTTTTTCAATATCATTAACTTTATTTTTCCTGCTGTAGTGTGGCATTTCATTTATACCTTTCTATAAACAAATTTTAACCTAAATATTATGGTATTGTTGTAATTTAATATTACCTAAGTCAATAAAATTATTTCTAAACCAAATTTTCATTGATAAGTTTTAACATGTAATTTTCAGATGAAAATTTGAGTTTTAAATTTCTTTCACACTTTAATAAGAAAGATTTTTATTGTAAGATATAAGAGGGTTCAAGTTGATTAATTAGTATTATTATGTGTATAATTTACTTTGGTAATACAAATAAATCTAAAATTTATAAAAAAGATTGTATCAGATAACTATACTTTTGAGTTGTTTTGGCAACAAACCATTGATAAGTCTGAACACCGATGGGTTTTTTATGTGGTAAAGTTGAGTTAATAAGTAATTAATAAGTAGTTAAATAAATATCCTAGTAGCAAAGCCAATTATTTTGTGATAGCTAATAAATTTGTTTTCAGCTGAGATAATTTGATTTGATAGGAATGGGAGGCAAGTTTTGAAATTAATTTTAAAGGGCAGATTAAAATTGTTGGCAGATAAAGTACAAAAGTGTGATATTGCAGCAGACATAGGTACTGATCATGCATATATACCAATTTATTTAATTCAACAGGGTGTCTGCAAAAAAGCAATAGCTTCTGATGTTAAAATTGGACCAGTTAAAGTTGCAGACAAAAATATAAATTTATATAATTTGAAGAATCAAATAGAAACTAGGTTAGGAAGTGGGCTTGATACTATCGCTGAAAATGAGGCTGATACAATAATAATTGCAGGTATGGGTGGAACGCTTTTGACAGAACTATTGAAAACAAATGAACAAAAAGCCAGTAAGGCATCCTCATTGATATTGCAGCCTATGAATGATTTACACGTGGTTAGAAAATGGTTGTTTGATCATAAATTTGATATTTATGATGAGGAGTTGGCTGCTGAAGGGGAAAAGATATACTGTGTAATATCTGCCAAATTTGATGGTATAGACAAGCGTTATGAGGAGTTTCAACTGCATATAGGCGAAAAACTAGTTAATAAAAACGATCCTTTGTTAGTAGATTATTGTAAAATGAAGGTCAGACAGGTAGACAGAGTGTTAGGGCAATTGGTTGATATGGAGGACAATAGCCAGCTACAAAGCTATTATTCCTGGCTAAAAAAGAATTACACGAATTTAATAGAGAGTATAAGTGTGAAAGACTAAACATATAAGTAATGTGGAACCTAGTCCATGACAGTATTTTATAGAGTTTGTACACTAAACAAGATTATAAATGATATTGAATTTAAATTCTTAAACGATTAAGGAGCAAGGATAGAACATGACTGTAGGAGAGATACTTAATTATATTAATGAGTTTGCACCATTTAAATATGCGGAGACATGGGATAATGTTGGATTAATGGTTGGGAGCCGTAAAAGTGAAGTAAACAAAGTTATGCTTTGTATGGATGTAACTGCAAATACTGTTGAAGAGGCAATAAACGAAGGCGCAGACCTGATAATATCACATCACCCATTTTTATTTTCAAAGCTAAAATCAGTAGATTTTGGCACAATGACGGGGCAACTAATATCAAGACTTATAAAAAGCGATATAAATGTTATTAGTGCTCACACAAACCTTGATGTTGCTGTAGGTGGCGTTAATGATACATTTGCCCAAGCAGTTGGTTTAATAGAATGTAGTAGTCTCAAATCTTATATACCGGAAGGCTTTGCTGTGGATATGGGTATGGGAAAGGTAGGAGTGCTGCCTAATGAGTTGCTATTTGATGATTTCATTAGTCGTATTAAGCAAAGTCTTAATATCAAAAATCTAAGAGTTATTGGAGAACAGCCCGAAACTATTAAAAAGGCCGCAACATTCTGTGGTAGCTTTGATGGTGACTTAGGAAGCGTTAAACGCCAAAATGTGGACGTGCTAATTACCGGAGATATAAAATACCATACAGCATTAGATGCAAGGGAAATGGGCTTGTGTATCCTTGATGTAGGTCATTATGCATCTGAACATTTGATTGTAAAGAAGCTTAAAAAGATTTTTGAAAAACGATTCAATAGTATAGAGATAATATGCAGTTCACTAGAAGAAGATCCATTTATTTTTACTTGACTAATATTTTTTTAGCTACTATAATAAGGTGTCTGATAAAGATATTTTTTAATACTATTTGCGGGCTTTGCCCTAACGTCGCATATGTGGCTATTTAAAATATGATTATTTTAAATACAAATTAGTATAAGACACTTTAACTAAATAATATATGAGTAAGCCAGATGATCGCAGATGCAGCCTGAAAAGGCGTAAATGAGGAAAGTCCGGGCTCCATAGGGCAATGGTGCCGGGTAACTCCCGGTAAAGGTGACTTTAAGGAAAGTGCAACAGAGATATACCGCCAGACTAATGATTTAAGCTGAAATGAGTATTTGTTTTTTCAGTTTAAATCATTAGTCTGGTAAGGGTGGAAAGGCGAGGTAAGAGCTCACCAGCGACTTGGCGACTTGTCGGCTATGTAAACCCCACCTGGAGCAACGCCGTGGAGGGACGCAATGACTGCCCGTCAGTCCCGTGGAGGTGGCTTGAGCCATACAGAAATGTATGGCCTAGATAGATGATCGTCTAATACAGAACCCGGCTTATAGACTTACTCATTATATATACCAAAAACACTCGCTTACATTGCGGGTGTTTTTGTGTTAGTGGGCGTAAGTGACTCTACAAAGCCGGGTTAAAGTTTCCGGTTACATATGCAGTATGTAAAAAATGAATAGGTGAGAGGGAATCCTATTGAGGGATTGAAAATAGGTTGAAACCAAGAATTGATAAATATTGACATTAGTTTATAAAGTGGTAAAATGTTACTTGACGAAATTACTTAACTAACTTTCTCACTAGTAAAGTCGGGTTTAACGCTTATGAATCAAGCACTAATTAATAGAATATTCAACTTAATATTTTGAAATTATAATAATATAATATGGTAAAGAAAGGATGGTGCATAAATCCTAAATGCATCACAATAAAATGTTACAGTTTGTTAGAATATTACATCAGCCTGAGAATCCAAAGCAAAAAAATTTAATTATGATTCCGTATAATTTATGGGAAGAGTTTGGAGTGAAGGGTAACATTAAAGGCGAACTGAAAATCAATGATACTAATTTCGAGGAGGTTAACCTGATACCCCGAGGAAATGGAAGCTATGGATTCATAATGACAAATAAAATGCAGAAAGCAATAGGTGCAGATTATGGGGAAGAACTGTACATATCGGTTACCAAAAAAAGTGAGCCAAAGAGGGAAGAAGAACCATCAAAGAATCAGGTTAAAAACTATTACAAGATAGAAAATGTTATGTTAAAAATGCAGACAAATTTTGCTGCGTGTGGACAAGCTTGTATTGCTATGCTTACAAATAGGGATGTGGCAACAGTTTGTAATGAGTTGAAAATGACAAGAGCAATGTCGATAGGTCAGATTATTGAAGGGTTGGATAATTACTATATTCACCATGCGGAAAAGAATGTGAGGTTGTCTCAAAAGAATCCAACGATACCAGAGATCGCAATTTTAACGGTTCATATGGAAACTTATACTCATTGGGTTTTATTTTTTAAAGGTCGTTATTTGGATCCGGAGTTTGGTGAATTTACAGAAGAGTATACAAAAGGGAAAATAACATCGTTTTTAACGATTTTTGAGGAGTGACAAACAAAGAGAGGTAATGTTAATGAAAAGAGTAAAAAGATATTTGTACATATTAGTTTTGGCAGTTTTGTTTTGCACGAATAATGCAATTGTAAATGCCACAAGTAATGATGAATTAACACTTACTACAGAAAAGATAAGCCAGATTGAAAAGATTATAACAGATAATATGGAGTCAGGATATATTCCAGGAATGTCAATAGGCATCATTAGTGGAGATAAAGTACTATATCAAAATAGTATGGGATATAGTGATGTAAAAAACAAAGTAGAAGCAACTAATGAAACCTTATATGAACTGGCATCAAATAGTAAACAGATAACTGCGTTGGGAATTTTTATATTACAATCTGAAGGAAAACTTAGCATCAATGATGCAGTAAGCAAATACTTACCTTGGTTTACCATGAAGTACGAGGGAAAAGAACAAAATATCACCATTAAGCAGCTTTTAAATTTTACATCAGGGATTTCCTTTAACGCAATCGAACAAGTTCGGTCAGGTAATTCTGATAAAGATTTGGAAGAACTGGTGAAGAGGGTAATGAGTCAGGGATTAGTTGCCTACCCTGGGACCGAATTTATTTATTCCACAGTATCCTATGATATTCTTGGACTAGTCATACAATATGCCTCCGGAATGAGTTATGAAGATTTTGTCGAGCAGAAGGTACTGACACCTTTAAATATGACACAGACTTATGTATATCGTGAGGATGCAGTAAATGCAGGATTTCAGGATGGATACAAGATTGGATTTTTGAAATCAAGAAAATTTGTTACAGAAGAATACAGATGTAATGTACCTGCGGGGTATATTATTACGAGTCTGAATGATATATGTAATTTTTTAAAAGTTATTAATGGCTATTATGATAAGTGTTCGATTGATAAAGAGGTATTGGATGAGTACAGGTTATTTTCTTGGGAAATTGGAAAAGAAGAAGTGATTGATAGTGGTGGTTCAAATCCAAGTTTTTCATCTGCCATCATGTTGATACCAGATAGTAGTTTGGCAGTTGTGGTATTGGCAAACAGAGGGAGTACAGGAGATGGATATGTAGGAAGGACAGCAAAACAGATTGCAAAATTTCTTTCTGGGCAAGAAAGTATTAGTGTAGAATATTATGATTTTGATGCCAAACTAGATCGATATTGTTCATATGGAGTTGGACTTTTTGGTGCCTTAACTTTAATTGAAGGATTTATGATAATTCATTTTATTTTACTAATTAAACATAAAAAGAAGGAGTATAGAAAAGGAATTGTTTTAAAAAGTATTCTAAGTGCTATCTTTTTGGGTCTTACCTTTTTCGTACTATATGTACTTTTTCATATTCCTAATATTCTTTTCTACGGAGTATCATGGAGTTTTATCAAAGAATGGGGACCTTATTCTATAATTCCAGCTTTTATATTATTAGCCACATTTTTTATTTTTATATGTGTACATATTATGCTGAAAATATTTTTTAAAAAGAAATCCACTAAATAAGACGGAGGAGACCAGCTATGATAAGCTTAGAACCTCTTTTTGACAATGATTCAGATAAAGATGTGGCAATAAACTCATCGAAAGTAGTTGAACTACATAAGATGAATCAAGGTTCACAGAATCTGAATGTAATATAAATCACAAATCTAAAAAGAAAGGAAAGTATGCTATTTAGCTTCTACAAATATCATACAAGTAAGAGATGGATAATTTATTGGATAGAACTGTATGGGTTTTAAAACACAATATTGAGGGTTTAGATGAATCTATGGAAATAACGAAAGATACTATGTTAAGCGAATTGGAAATCTCATCAATTGAAATGGTAAAGCTTCTTGTGTATCTGGAGAATGAATTTAGTATTATGTTTGATGAAGATACATTAGTAGAAGAAGACTTTGAAAGTGTAGGAGAACTTGTGCAGTTTATCCGAGCGTTAGTAGAAAAGAACGAAGGATGACAGGAAGGGCTAGGAGAAAAAATGGATTTAGGTAAAGAAGCGCAGAAATATCTAGAAAGCAATGATTGTAGGATTGAACAGTTAAAAAGCTTAAACGATGGGATAAGCGAACCAATGTCTGATGAATGTATCTGTGGAATCTTTATACCTGCACATAATGAAGAACTTAATATTCCACAGTTAATCGATTGTATTGAGAAACAAGTATTTTCAACTAGCGAAATTGAACCTCAAAATTTTGAAGTTTATATAGTTGAGAATAATTCAGATGACAATACGTATACTGTTGCACGTGAATATGTTAAACAACGAAAATGTGCAATTCCTATTCGTGTTATATCTGCAACGTTTGAAAAGAATGAGAAGGTAGTTGGTTCTGCAAGAAGATTGGGTGCTGATTTTGCATTATATCGTTTGGCAAATAGGAACAAGAAAACATCCAATGAATTCTATATAGCAAGCCTGGATGCGGATAATCCCATTCCAGAACAGCATTTTTATAAGATTGTTAAGGCATTTCGTGAGACAAATATTGATACTTTATGTGGTTATAGTACATTTAGTCCCGAGGTATTTGAAGAAGGAACAGAACTTCGTGCTGTAGCGGATACCATACATACATATTATGAGGGATTACTCAAGAGAAAACCTTTAGCAAGTAAACTAACAGGGCAGAATCATGCTTTTAAAGCTCAGATGTATATGAAAATTGGAGGGTATCCTAGATGGCAGACTGTGCATGATACCTTTATGGGTATAGAAACAGAACGTCTGGGAGGAACAGTAGGAGGATTTGATTCTTATATTGTTCAAAATGCCCGTAGAATGTTATTAAATCCGATTGAGTTCATGACTGGTCATGCGTGGGAAAAAAGTAAAATGGATTCAGAAGAAGTGAATTCGCTGATACGCAATAGCGGAAAAAAATATAAGGAGTATGCCCTTGAGGAGATAAAAATGGGTATCACATCATTTATAGATGATCGAGCTGCGGAACTATCAATTGGTGAGAATCTGGACTTACAGGATTCCATTTATCGTGAACGATGTGATTTTTTTGAAATAGCACACCAAAATCAGTTAGAACCATGTATTTTGCCTAGAGAGGATATGTTTTGTATTCCCTGGATGTCAGCTTTGGAGCTACGAGATAAAGTAAAGCGCACTGTTAAAGAGGAACTTTTACAGAAGGATCAGGAAAGAATCACCAAATGCCTGAAGGACTTACATTATTTGTACATAGCAAATTATGGTTGTTTTAAATCTGGTGGAATAAGAAAAACTCCAGATATCATCAGTATAGCAGTAAACAAAAGTGATAGTGATTGGCTTTCATGGTTCTATAAGAAAGAGGAATACGTATTATTTAAAGAAAAATTCTTTAATAAAAAGCGCTTTTTGATTAAACTGGATCTGGAAGATTTAGAAGAACTCACTATTTGGGATCCTGTACTTGTGTTAAAATGCGATAAAAATAGTATTCCAGATTATTATAATGACTTTTTTGAAATTAGATTTTACGATTGCATAGATAGGCAAATTGCGGTTGGAAATAAAAAAGTAAAACTAATTCTAAAGGGTGATAAGGAACCGGATACAGAGTTTGGAAAACCGTTTCTTTTGTTGACTAATAATAGATTACGGGAAAAAGAATTTGAATTTATGTATCAGAGAATGGATGAAAGAGAAAAAGAAGAATATAGAGGATTTGTTTTTTACATAGCAGAATATCTTGCAAAGCAATTGGAAATACAGAAAAAAAACAATTTAGAAAGAACAGAAGTCATGAATCAGATATTTGGTTTTCTTGTAGATAATTTTAAGAATGAAAAGCAGTATGCAGAATATCAAGATCTGAAAAATGATTTGTATGCAATATGGAATGATAATGAACATGTGAAGATAGTGGCTGCAATTACCAAATTTTTAAGCTATGGGAAATTTACAACAACGGAGGAAGAACATGAAGATTGCTAAAAATAGGATTGTGATTTTCGCACCTCATCAAGATGACGAAATGATTGGATGCGGTGGTTTGATACAAAGATGTGTAAAAGATGGATTAGAGGTTTATATAATATACGCTACGCAAGTAGCAAATGAGTTCGTAAAATATGATAATGTGAAAAAGGAGTACATAAAGTATAGTGGTTCGGAACGAACAGAAGAAATGTGTGTAAGCTGTAATTTATTAGGTGTTGATAAAGAGAAAATTTCTTTCTTGTGTCCGGCTGAATACCATAATAATTTGTATAACTTTGATTTTGCAGAATTACTTCAAAGGATTGAACAGAAATTAATTGAGCTGGACCCTGATGCAATACTGCTTCCTGCAGTTTCAACAAATCAGGATCATGAATACTACAATCGAGTAATACTATCAGCATCAAGACCAGGATTTTACTGTGGTAATTTGGTTGAATATGAAGTCGAGAACGAAAAAGATTTTCAACCTAATTATTTTGTGAGTTTGTCAGAAGAAGAGTTAAGAAATAAGATACATGCAGCAGAAGCTTATCATACACAAAATAGAGGAGAACTGAGTAAACTTTCTGGAGATAGTATAAGTGGCGTTGCAATATTCCGTGGGTATAAAATTAGAACAAAATATGCAGAAGCATTTCAAATTTTACGGCTTGGTGATTAAAAAATCAACGAAAGAATGGGGATAGCAAACAATGGATTATAAGCTGATTACTATACATCAGCCGATGTTTTTGCCATACACAGGTTGCATTGCCAAAATTCTTGCAGCAGATGAGTTCACGTTTTTAGATGATGTGCAATTTGCAGATGGGCAGTTTCAGAATAGAAATAGAATACTGACAAAAGAAGGAACTATATGGATAACAGTTCCATTAAAAAGTCCACGATATAAAGTGAACTTAAAAGATATTAGAATATCCTATCATGATAATTGGAAAAAGAAATTACTCACAACGTTGCAGCATGCTTATGGTAAGGCAAAATACTTCGAAGAAGTAATGCTTATTATGAAAGATATTTTGTATGTGGATTTTGAATTTCTGGTAGATCTTAATATCTATTCTACAAAGATGATTTTAAAGTATTTTGGATATGAAAAGCCTACCTTACGAAGTTCAAATATTGAGGGAAAACCAGAAGATAGAATGGATAGAATTATTTTTATTACAAAATATATGAACGGCTCCACGTTTTTATCAGGAGATGGTGCAAAGTGCTATTTGGATGTTGAGTATTTTCGTAATCAGGGAGTTAACGTAGAATTTCAAAATTATGAGTGCAAGGAATATCCTCAATTATGGGGAAATGAATTTGTACCATATATGTCGATTCTAGATTATATGATGAATATAGGAAATGAACGTACACATTTTTTAGAGACGGGGAAAATATGCAAAATAGAAAAATAGAAGAGTATTTAAACAATGATGCACAGAAAATTGAACGTCTTAAAGAATACAACTCTTTAATTGGTGTTCCGATGAATGATAATTGTATTTTAAGTCTGGTATTACCTGCACACAATGAATCTGAGAATATCATAAAGACCATTCAAGCAGTAGAAAGACAGGAAATTCTGAATGAAACCAATGAGCAGGATGGTCAATATGAAGTGCTGATTGTAGTGAATAATTCTAATGACGATACATATGCCAAAGCGATTAATTATTTGCAGAAATCAACTGCAAAAGTACCAGTATATGTAGTGAATATTGATTTTGAAGAGAGAGAAAAAGGTGTCGGCAGTGCAAGAAAGTTTGGAACGGATCTTGAGTTGTACCGTATGTATTCCAGAGCTGGTGGGGTAAAAGATGAGCATTACTTTGTTGGTGGAGATGCAGATGAACAAATTCCGCGGAATCATTTAAAGTGTATTGTGAAAACATTTCGTGAAAGCTATGCAGATTTGCTGCTTGGTGAATTCGGATATAATTACGAGGCATTTCCAAAAGACTCAGATTTATATACGGTGTTTAAAGCGGCTCAGGAATACCGGTATCAAAACAGGTTATTCAAAGAACTTTTTGGCGGAAACCACGCATTAACGGCTGATTTATATCTTAAAGTTGGTGGGTATGCAAACAAACGTGTAGGTGAAGATACTTATCTGATGCAGTGTGCTGAAAAATGTGGTGCAAGTACTGCGCCCCTACCTAGTGAAGTAATGGATAACCCGCGGAGAATGCTTGTAAATCCATTAGAATATCTCACCCATGAGGCTTGGGATGAAAAAATCTTTCTGAAAAGACAAGAAGATATCAGAGCAGGTGTAATGAATTGCTATCATTATAAGGATGAAGAAATTAAAGGGGCACTTACTATTTTTATTGACGACTGGTCCATCCGGTTCTCAATGAACAACAAATTGGATATTCAGGATGTTGTGGAACGTAAAAGAAGAGAATTGACAGAAGCAATGGAAAATAATATGGTACGTAAGGAACTGTTTGTTAGAAACGATCTGTTTTACGAACATAATATTGTAAATTATCAGGTTATGCGTAAGTTCATGCCGAAAGAGGAAAAATATCAATTGCTTTTCAATGAGAAAGTAAAATTAGAAGAACTATGTAAAGAAATTAATGCAGTGCCAGGTGGCTATTTTGCTGAATGGATTCAGAATGATTGCAGTACGAATATGAAAATTCCATTAATACCAGAATTGGAAGTACACTGCGAAAAAATTGAACAATTTACTGAGAAGGCGCATTTGGCAGGATATGAACTGTTTCAAAAGCAGAAGATTGGGAACCACAGTTTTTTGGAAAAGGTATTTCTTAATAATACTTCTTTTGAAGCTGCAGATAACGTATTTTGGCTGGTTAAAGTAAATAGTAATGGAATCATAGTTTACCAAGCAGAGCCATTAGGTAGAATCAGGGTGTTTGCTGTGAAGAATTAAAATACATAGTATGCATTGGAGAGTGATAAACATGAAGAAGTATGGTTTAATATTTCCAGGACAGGGAGTTCAGTATAAGGGAATGGGTAAAATGCACTATGATGCATACCCAGTTGTCAGACAGACATTTGAAGAGGCAAATGATGTCTTACATAAAGATTTTGCAGAATTATGTTTTAATGGAAAAACCTCAGAATTGAACAGAATTGAAAATACTCTTCTTGCTATTTTAATTACAAGCATAGCATATTTTCGTGTGTTTTTAGAAAATAGCGATATAAACCCAGAATTTCTAGCTGGTCATAGTTTGGGAGAGTATTCTGCATTAGTAGCAAGTGAGAGCCTGGACTTAAAAGATGCATTACTTCTTGTGAAAAAAAGAAGCGAACTTTCAGTAAGAAAATCTTCGATAGGGTCCATGACAGTAGTAGAAGGCTTGAGTAAAGGCATTATTGAAAATATCTGTTCAAGTGCTTCAGGAAGTGATGGGGTTGCATCCATTGCGTGTTACAATTCACCAAAACAAGTAGTAATTTGTGGTCATGAAAAAGCTGTGTTAAAGGTAGAAAAACAGTTAGCGGCACTTGATGCTTCCATTACACCTATGCTGTCAAGTCCACCATTTCACTGTGACCTGCTAAGAGAAGAAGCAGAGGAGTTTAGGGACTACTTAGATACATTTATATTCCATAACCCAAAATGGAATGTTATTTCCAACGTTACAGCAGCTCCAGTAAAAGATTCAGAGGAGATAAAGAGAAATCTGGCATTGCAGCTTATAATGCCAGTACAGTGGGAAGAATCATTAAATTTTATGGCAGACAATCAAGTTGATACACTTATTGAATTTGGTGCAAAGACAATTTTAAAGAATTTGTCTGAAGATAGTAAAAATCACTTTGAGAACTATTCATTCTGTCAAAAGGAAGACCAGAAAAAGTTACAGCTTCTGTTTGGAGAGCAAGCAAATGAGAATAAAAAAGAACAGGAGAAAGAGCATAAAAGCCGTAAACCTTCCTTTATGGGAAGATGTCTTGCCATTGCAGTCTGTACGCAAAACTTTAACTGGAATAAGGAAGAGTATGAAAGCGGCGTAGAAAAGCCTTATGAAAAGATAGAAGCAATACATCAGTCGTTAGAAGCACAGCAGGCCATGCCAGATATTAATCAAATGCAGGAAGCAATGCGTCTTCTGAATCAGATTATGGTCACGAAAAAAGCAACAAAAGAAGAAATTACAAGACGTTTTAGCCAGTTGATGGAGGAAACGAAAACAACGACAATGTTAGGTGACTTTGTGAAGGAATACATACTGAAAGATGATATGGTTAACTTATGCTAAATCATGAAAAAATAGATAGTAACAATGTTGAAGATGTAATGGAATTGACAGAAATGCAGAAAAGTATGCTGTTTCATTATGTTATGGATGTAAAAAGCTCGGATTACTTTGAACAGACAAGTTATGATTTGATTGGGAAGCTTGATATTCACGCATTAGTGGAATGCTGGAATGAAGTAGCAAAGGAAAATGAGATGCTTCGCACAGTGTTTCGATGGATGGGAATCAAGACGCCTGTCCAAGTAACGCTAAAAGAAATGGATATTCCTGTTTTGGTGGAATATTTCAATGACATTCCTGTAGACGCTAGACATGAGAAACTTCTAGCGGTTATGGAACGGGAGAGACGAGAAGGCATCAATTTAGCAAAGCATCCATTTCGGATTAACTTACTACAGTGGGATGATGAACATATTATCATGATTGTAAATTGCCACCATATTATCAGCGATGGTTGGAGTAATGCCATTCTATTGAGTGATTTTTTCAGACAGTATCTTAAAATTATTGGCGAAAACGATACCCAGGCAATAAGTAAGGGTAAGTATAAAGATTATGTAAAATGGATGGCTGAAAGAAAAAAAGAAGAGGAAAAAATTTTTTGGAGAAGTTGTTTGCAGGGGTATACACCAACTGAGAATAAAAGCAGGCAAAGAAATGTAATTCAATCAAAGACAAGATATTCTATTCCTTTAGCGGAAGAGGTGCGTAAACGATTATACCATTTCGTAGAAAAGAAGGGAATTACACTTTCATGTCTCTTGTACTCAGTTTTGGCATTATTAATACACCTAGTAGAGCAAACAGATGATTTAGTATTTGGAACAACGGTTTCTGGTCGTCCAGCCGAAGTAGAAAATGTTGAAACGGTTTTTGGCTTATTTATTAATACAGCACTCATGAGAATCCAATTTCATAAAAATGATACTGTTATCAAGCTAATTGAGGATGTTAATCGCTTTATGCTTAACCGTAAAGATTTTGAGTACACCTCATTAACGGAATTGAGTGAATATTGTGGTAATCTGGACTTCCAGCAGCTTTTGAAATATGTTATAGTAGTGCAGAATTACCCCGTTTCCCATGAACTGTTAGCGGGTACAGAGAAAATAAAGCTAGAGTTAAACGAGAGGTTTTATAAATCAGAAGTTGAGATGCTTTTGGGAATCCGGGTATTTGATAATATTATTTTTGATTTTGACTACAATCCGTACTCATTTTCAGAAGGTGAAGTAAAAACGCTTGCAGATGATTACATCTCCCTCCTTAATCAGTTGACCTCATCTGATTTTTTAGAAGGAGATTCGAAGGCGTTGAAAGAAATAAAAATAACCAGTACTTATTTTACAAAAAACGAGGAAAATGTAATTCTAAATGACATAGCAGAGTTGGAGAGTGTTAATTTTGATTAAATATTTTAGTATTCCTGCTGATTTTAAAAGGGAAACAATCTCTAAATATGTAGAGCTCAACAGGAAATATAACGGAATTAAAATTTTTGAAACCTATGGGCAGATGACAGAGACAGAGCTGTTAAACTCGGGTAGAGTAACTGAAGTTCTACCACGCATTGATAAAGAATCTTTTCAAGAATACATTTCATATTCCGTAAAAAGTGGAATTGAATTTAATTATACGATTAATCCAGCCTGTTTCGGAAATTTGGAATTTACAATCGAGGGAATTCAAAATATAACCCATTTTCTATATGAACTCTACGATACGGGGGTACGATGGCTTACAGTTACATCTCCTGCCATTATGGAAATTGTAAATTCATTAGATGTAGAATTTCAAGTGAAGATGTCTGCTATTTGTGAAATAACCGCACCTTATAAGGCTAAATTCTATCAAGATTTGGGCGCCAAAAGGGTAGTAATAGACCCTGATGTAACGAGGGATTTTGACCGGTTAGAGATGATTGGAAAGGCTTTTGGCGATGGAGTTGAAATTATTGTGAATAATGTCTGCTACAAAAACTGTCCATATAAAATGTTTCATTATAATCATGAAGCACATTGTACGAGAAAAAGTCCACAAGAAATAAGAGATTTTTACTTTAACCGCTGTTCCTTACAGAAAGCTCAGAACCCAGAAAGTTTTATTCGACTGAACTTTATTCGACCAGAAGATTTAAAATTTTATATGGATTGTGGCATTCATTATTTTAAAATTCAGGGAAGGCAGAATATTGTAACAGGAGATATTCAAAGAGTATTGGAAGCATACATAAAAGAAGAATTTGATGGGAATCTAATGGATTTAATAACCTTATTCAGTCCATATAATTCTTTTCAGCCATATATAGAAAATAGAAAACTAGATGGATTTATTCAGACATTTTATAAGAATCGTAGATTTTGTAAGGATAACTGTTCAGAGTGCAATTATTGTTTAAAATATGCAAAAGAATCCATGAACTATGAAGAAATAGAAAGACTGAATCAATCTGCAAAGGACTTCTTCGAAAGTGTTGATGGATATAAAAATTATTTCTCCAAGAAGAAACAGGATACGGTTGATAATGCAGAATTAGATCAGTTTAATAATAATTTTGCTGATTTTGATTAGGAAGGAATAAAGGTGATAACAGTTATGAAACTTCTAAATATGCCAGCTGATTTTTCTAATAGAACAATTGAAAAATTCGCAGAGTTAAACGAAAAATATAAAGATGGAAAAATATATGAGACTTATGGACAAATCACAATTGGGAACAAGGTAGGTTCAGGAAGAGCTTACGATTTAATTCCAAATGTTGATCTACAGCATATGAAAGAATATATTGCATTTTCTAAGGGTAATGGGATTGGATTTAATTATACACTAAATACAACTTGTATGTCCAATATGGAGTTTACAAAAAGTGGAATGGAAGAGATACTCGGTTTTCTTGATCGCTTATATGATGCAGGAGTTCGTTCCTTAACGGTTACACTTCCTTCAATTATGGAAATCATACGTTTGAAAAAATATGACTTTGAAATCAAAGCCTCAACAGTTTGCCAGATAATTAATGCAAATAAGGCAATGTTGTACAAGGACCTTGGAGTGGACAAAATTGTTCTGGATGAAACCATTAACCGTGATTTTGATACCATAAAGAGAATTCGAAATTCCTTTGGTGAAAATGTAGAATTGATTACAAACGTAATCTGTCATAAGAATTGTATATATGAAATGTTCCATCATAATCAGACATCACATGATAGTGGAATTGATTCTATAAATGGAAGTGTTACATATTATTCCCATAGATGTATGATGAACCGATGTAAACATGTAAATAATCTTTTAAAAATGTGCTGGATAAGACCTGAAGATATGAAGTATTATGAAGAAATAGGAATTAAGTATTATAAGTTACAAGGCAGACAAGCAGTTAAAAATGGAGATCCAGTACGTGCAGCCGAAGCTTATTTATCTGAAAACTATGAAGGGAATCTAATGGAATTACTGGACATGTTTGCGCCAACTAATTCATTTGAAGTTTATTTTGATAATAAGAAGATAGGGAATTTTCTTGAACCATTTGTAAAAATACCAAACTTCTGTAAAAATGACTGCTTCAGCTGTCATTATTGTGATGAATTCGTTAAGAAGTGTACTGATGTGCAAAATACAAGAGAAGTTTTTGACCTCGCATTTAAATTCTACTCAGAATATGATGAGTATAAAAGAAGCATCCTTGAAACTAATGTGAATGAACAATTTGATGAGGAAGGACATTGTGACTTGGAAGACTTCAAATTTGATTAATTAGTAATAAGAAACTTGAAGAAGTAAACTTAGAAAACTAGACTAGGAGGAATAGCGTTGCAGAGTAGACAAGAACAGTTTTGGAATGAAAAGTTAAGTCGGTTAGAAGCAATTAATTTTTACCAGGAACAGAGTACAGGACAACAATGGAAAGAAAACACGATGAGCCTGCCATTAACGAATAATACTATAGAGCAGATTATTAAGGTATGTAAAAATAATGACTTTCTAATTTACGTTTTCTTTTTTTCTGTATTTGAATGTTTTGCAAGAAAGAATTCACGACAGGGATCTATTACAGCAGGAACGCCTATTTATAGAGAATCTAGTATTTCTAATGGAGTTAAAAAAATATTACCAATTTCTTGTATAGTTGATGGAATGAAAACCTTTAAGGAGGTTTTAAATGAAACAAGATTGGATTTAATTACTTCTTATAAGTATCAGAATGAAGATATAGCAGGATTAACTTCGGATGAATTTTTAGATGAAGTGTCACAAAAATATATTATTTACATGGATGGTTTACATAAGGAAGAGGATTATAGTTCCTTTATCCATTCAGAAAAAAACAGTCTTATAATGGCAATTGAAAAGAAAGATAGCATTGACGTTAGACTTACATTTAATGAGGCAAAGTTTGAGCAAAGCAGCATCGAGCAAATGGTAGAGAGCTTGAACTATATGATAGAACAGATAGCTGAGGATTTGAACATTCTTGTAAAGAATATTGAAATTTCAACAACAGAAAAAAGGAAACTTGTTGTGCAACAATTTAATCAAAAATATCAGGATGAGAACTTTTATTCTGTGATTGAACAGTTTGAAGTTATGGTGCGAAAAGTACCAGAAAATATTGTACTCATGACTGCTGAGGGCACTATAACATATGCAGAAATGAATCAAAAAGCCGAGTGTGTGAAGGCATACTTACAGCAAAATGGTGTGAAGGTAAATGATGTGGTTGCTGTCATTTTAGATTACTCTGTAGAATTAGTTGCAGCGATACTTGGTGTCTTAAAAGCTGGTGCAGCCTATTTGCCAATTGATGTGAACTATGCAAAAAATAGAATCGAATATATGCTAGAAAACAGCAATGCTTCTTGTGTCTTGTCAACGAAAAACGTAATCCAGCAATTAGGAAAAAAGGATCAGGCAATTGACGTGAATATGATTAATTGGAATGCAGTCGTACAAGAAGACCAAAAGCCAGTGATAGAAGAAGGTAACCTTGCGTATATTGTCTATACATCGGGAACATCTGGAAAGCCAAAAGGAGTTATGGTAACACATAGAGGGTTATCAAATCTATTCCAATGGAGAAATAAGGCATATGAAATGGAGCAAACAGATGTGGTATTACAGCTACTCTCTGTTTCATTTGATGGATTTGGAACGAATCTATATTCGGCACTTTTAACAGGCGGAAAAATAATTTTACCAGATAGCAAGATGCGTGGAGATTTTCAATACATAAGGAATCTGATAACAGAACAAGGAGTGACTTGCTTTAGTACGATTCCTATTTTCTATCATGCAATACTTGAAAATGCAAAAAGTGAGGAATTGAAAAGCCTTCGATTTGTTGTATTAGCTGGAGATAGAACTTCTGTTGATACGATTCGTTTAAGTAAAGAAAAGTGTCCAGGCGTTCAAATTATAAATGAATATGGTCCAACGGAAAATACAATTGTATCAACTAGTTGTATTGGATTAGAGGAAGAGAAGGCAAACTGTATTGGAAAACCTATTAAGAATTGTCATATCTATATTATGAACCAGGATTTAAATTTGGCAGGTATTTATACACCTGGAGAACTATTCATTGCTGGGAAGGGACTATCTAATGGATATATAGGAATTCCTAATATAAATAATGAGAAGTTTATTGATATTTCGATTTCAGAAAGAACGGAAAAGATGTATCGAACAGGAGACATCGGTTATTGGGATAAAGAAGGAAATCTTTTCTTCTTAGGTAGAGCTGACAATCAGATTAAAATAAGCGGTTACCGAATTGAATTGGAAGAAATTGAACAAAACATGTTAGAGTATGAAAATATAAAAGAGGCTGTAGTCGTTTGTAAAAATGCAGGAAAGGAAAATGCATCGTTATGTGCATATTTTGTTGCAGATAAAAAAGAAGAGCCTGATAAAATTACGGAGTTCCTTCATACGATATTACCAGATTATATGGTTCCAAACCGGTTTATACAATTGAATACTTTGCCAAAGAATATGAATGGTAAAATTGATAGAAGAGTATTGGTTGATCGAGAAGAAGAATTTATAAGTTCCTATAGTTTTGTGGAACCAGAAGGAGAGATGGAAATCTTTATCGCCTCTCTGTTTAAAGAAGTACTTCATTTAGAGAGAGTTGGAAGCAAAGATGCCTTTTTTGCATTAGGTGGAAATAGCATTTTGCTTATGAAATTATATGAAAAAATCAATGAAACCTATCCAGATGTTTTGTCCCTTGTAGATTTGTTTTCTTACGCAACGATACAAAAGTTAGCACATTTGATTGAATTTAGAATTAGTGGGAAAAATCAACATAATTTGATAATTGAAGGCATGGAAGCTTTAGAAGAGTTGTTATCAAATGATCTAGTTAAGAATGGATATGATCAATTAGAAGCTGTCATTCCACAGAAGAGTATGCAACTGCTAAAAATTTTGGCTAAGAAAAAATCAGTTACTGTGGACGAGATTATGGCTGGTTTAGGTACGTATCTATTTTCAAAATTTTGCACGGATAAAGCAAACAGTTATGTATATGTAAATGAAACGGATGAGGTGCTTTACAAGATAGTATTAGAATTAGATAAGATTAAGGCACAAGAAAACCTGATTTACCTGATTCAAAAGTTAGAATTAGGAGTATGCGATAAATTTGATATTGGCAGTAAGGAATATGAGATTCAAGTAAAGAAAAAGCAAAACAGAATTGTTGTGATATGGGAGACTAAAAAGGGAAATACATCATCTGATTTCTTGTTCTATTCAGATATCTATTTATCGCTTATTGAAGTGGATGAAGAAGCCTATGTGCAGTGTAAGTATAATAGCAATCGTATCTCAGAAGATAAATTGACAGAACTTCTTGACTTATTGATTAAGTTTTTAGAAGAGTTTGTCTCAAATGAGGATATTTAGCGGGAGGGAATAAGATGTTTGAGGGACTTGATACATTTTTCAGTCAGAAAACCAACAAGACCCAGATAAGAAAACAAGATAAATCTGGAATTGCAATAATAGGAATGTCTGTAAGAATGCCAGGTGCTGATTCTGTAGAGGAGTTTTGGAAAAAAATACAAAACGGAAAAGACTGTATAAGTGAATTGCCTAAGAATAGGCGAAAGGACGCATTAGATTTTTGTAAAAGCAGAAAGTATGGTCCCCAAACAGTAAAATTTGAAGAAGGAGGATTCTTAAATCATATTGACCAATTTGATTATGAGTTTTTCTCGCTTTCTCCAAATGAAGCGAAACATATGTCTCCAGCACAGAGAATTTTTTTGGAGACAACATGGGAAGCAATAGAAGATGCAGGTTATGCTAACAAAAAAATTGAAGGAAGTAATACGGGAGTATTTGTAGGGTATTCGGGGCCAGATGATTATCGTGAACTGATTCAGGCAAAGGAAGAAGAAGCATTGGCTATGTATACAACGGGAAGTCTGCCACCTGTTATTGCAAGCAGAATTGCTTATTTGTTAAATCTAAGGGGAGCCAATATGGTTGTAAATACCTTATGTTCTTCTTCTCTTGTTGCATTACACATTGCATGTCAGTCTATTCGTAGTGGAGAATGCGAGATGGCAGTTGCAGGAGGAGTACAATGTTATATACAGCCCTCACGTGGATTTGAATTGGAAATAGTAGCAAAAGACCGTAAAACAAGAGCATTTGATGACTTAGCTAATGGCTTCGGAGGAGGAGAAGCAATTGTTTCCTTATTGCTCAAACCGTTGTCGAAGGCAATGGAAGACCACGATAATATACAGGCTGTTGTTCTTGGAAGTGCAGTAAACCAGGATGGGGCATCAAACGGCATGACGGCACCAAATCCATTTGCACAAGCGGAAGTTATCGAAAAGGCATGGAAGAATGCAAATATCAATCCAGAATGTATTGAGTATGTCGAAGCACATGGGACAGGAACAAGACTAGGAGATCCTGCGGAAGTACAGGGACTCAAAATGGCTTTTCAAAAATATACAAGCAGAAAACAGTTTTGTGCAATCAGTTCAGTTAAGACAAATATTGGACATACCGATGCTTGTTCGGGACTTGCTGGATTGGTAAAAGCAGTTTTGTCCTTAAAATATCAGTATCTACTTCCATCTTTACATTTTGAAAGACCGAATTCTATCATTCCTTTTATGGAATCTGCGGTTTATGTAAATGACAGACTTCAGAAATGGAAGTGTAAATCCAAAAGAACATGTGGTGTAAGTTCATTTGGATTTAGTGGGACAAACTGTCATGTAGTATTACAGGAAGCACCTATTCAGGAAAAGAAAATAAACAAACAGGTTCAACTTTTTTGTCTATCAGCTAAAACGAGACCAGCGTTACTAAATCTAGCTAAAAAGTATTCAGTATATGATTATAAGGGTTGTACTTTGGAAGAAATATGTTATACAGCCGCCACAGGACGTGCGCATTATCCGTACCGAATCGCAATGCTTGTAGAAAACATTACAGATCTAAGGCAAAAGCTAAGTGACATCCAGCAAAATGGAATGAAAAATAATATGCTAGATGCAAGTGATTACGCAGAACTTTCTGAAATTGGAAAGTCCTATATAGAAGGGAAAGACATTGATTGGAATACAATTTACAGGGAACATGATATAAAAAAAGTTTCCTTGCCAACTTATGCTTTTGAGCCAACAAGATGCTGGATAGATGGAAATAGTGATGAAAATAGTGATGGACAGGATCTGCAGTATCCGTTATTAGAATACAAGTGGGTGGAACAAGAAAAGAAAAATAAGGAAAAGATACATTTACAAGAGGGCAGTACAATTCTTATAATACAAGAATGTAAAGGGTTAGGAGATGAAATCTGTAACTGTTACAAGAGCGACGGTTATCATGTTGTACAAGTTTTTTTGGGTGAACATTATGAGAAAGTTGCAGCTGATGAGTATATAATTGAGCCAGTACAAGAGGATTATATGGCATTAATGGATGAAATTTTTTATCAAAACATTACTGCGATTGTACATATGGGAACTGTTGGAGGAAGGCAGGAGGCAACGCATGAGCTGTCAACGGATCAGCTGTGTGAAAAAGGCTTATACAGCATGTTTTATCTGATAAAAGCAATCAAACAATATAAGTTAGAAAATATACAGGTTGTTGTAGTAACCTCGAATGTAAATGCAGTAGAGACAAAATGTGTACCAGAAAATTGCCTGCATGCCACCATGTATGGGCTTGCTAAAGTTGTGAATATAGAAGAGTATAAGCTAAAGGTAAGGGCAATTGATATCGATCCTGATATGGAAGCAAGACAGGTTTACTTAGAACTTACAACGGAGTCAGATGCCTTTTTGACAGCTTGCAGGAATGGGAGACGGTATGTGGAAGAATTGGAGTTTTTACAAACCGAGAATGTAGAAGAAAATTTTCAGATAAAAGAACTAGGCGTTTATGTCATTGCAGGTGGAACAGGTGCGATAGGCTTAGAACTTGCAAAATATCTGTCACAGATTGCAGAATGTAATATCATTTTGTTATGCAGATCAAAGTCATACGAAGAGGAGAAAGAAAAAAGTATTCAGTATATTAAGGAACATGCGAAAAACCTGGAAATCTTGAATGTTGATATTACGAGCGAAGAAGAAGTAAAGAAGAACATTGATTTTATTGCAGGAAAATATCGTAGAATAAATGGAATTATTAATTGTGCTGCTGTAGGAGTTGGATGCATTGGAACACCTATCAGAGAGATGGACTTTGAGACATTTCGAAAGGTGCTTATGCCTAAAGTGCATGGTACCAGATTGCTCTATCAGTATACAAAAGGTGAAAACCCAGATTTCTTTGTATGCCTATCGTCTACGATTACACTGACAGGCGGCGAAGGTTCAGCAGGATACGTTGCAGGAAATTATTTTATGGAAGCGTTTGCAGCAGCATACGGAAATAAGAAAGGAAAGATCATCTCAATCAGTTATCCAGCATGGAGCCGCGCCATTTCATTTTCTAAACAACCTTTTGACGAAAGCAAGCAAGTATTCGAACCTGTTAATGAAGATGAAATATTGGGAGCATTTAAACAGGCAATTCATTTTCCAGGGCGTAAATTTTTTGCAGGAAAATTAAATAGGAAAGGTAAGATTTTTGAATTAGGAAAGTTACTGCCTTTCCAGATAAGCCAAAATTTATGGAAGACCATAGACCTTGCCCAAGAAGCACCAGAACAAAAACAGGTGATACAAGCTAAATATGAAGTAGAGATTGATGCAGGAGAGGAATCTCTATCGAAGTTGCAAAAAGAGATTGCAGAATTGTTTGCGGAAGTCCTGGGCTACCGAAAGATTAAGGTGTCGGATAATTTCTTTCAGGTGGGCGGAGATTCAATAGTGGCAATGAAAATCATAAATCTCTTAAAAAAAAGGCTACATGTTGAAGCAACATTAGCAGATCTCATCAATAGTGAGAATATTGGAAGCTTTGCCAGACAAGTCAGTGAAGAAAAGACATCAAAACTTCAGGATGTCATTACGGCAAGTGAAAAACAGGAATGTTATGATACCTCATTAGCGCAAAGGCGGTTCTATTTGCTGAGCCAGAAAGAAAATATTAATTGTACATATAATATGCCAGAAGTCCTTCTGCTTAAAGGAGAGGTGAATGTAAAGTATCTAGAATCCACTTTCCAGAAGATGATAACCAGACATGAAAGCCTTCGTACTTCATTTGAGATACGAAAAGGAAACTGTGTACAGATTATTCATGATGCAATTACGTTCTCTTTGGAAACAGCTGAAGGGGAAAGAAATAGCTTAGACGCAGAAATTGAAAAGTTTGTCAGACCATTTGATTTAACGAAGGCACCATTGTTTCGTGCGAAGCTCATTATTTTTTCAAAAGAACAGGCAGCGTTACTGATAGATTTGCATCATATTGTTTCTGACGGTACATCCAAGAGTATTTTTATGCGGGATTTCATGGATTTATATAATGGAAAAGAGTTAAGTCCATTATCGGTCCAGTATAAGGATTATGTACAATGGTTCAAAAAAAATATGAATGAAGAAAATTATCAAGAACAACGAGAATATTGGCATTATGTTTGTTCAGGAGATATACCGGTTTTGGACTTGCCTTTAGATTTTAAGCGTCCAGATACCAGTTCATTTAAGGGAAGTTCAATTCACTATACTATTGATAAAGAATGCACAGAAATGCTCAAAGAATTTGCAAAAGAAAAGAATGCAACATTAAATATGGTACTTTTGTGCGGGTATTTTATTTTGCTTCATAAACTCACGAACGCAGAAGACATTATTGTTGGAACGGTTGCAGCAGGAAGGCGGCAAAAAGAAGTAGAGAATGTGATTGGAGATTTTCTGAACTTTATTGCAATACGCTGTATTGTGGAAGAAGATTATCAAGTACAAGGGTTTTTGGAAGACATAAAATCCCATGTTCTTTCAGCTTACGAAAATCAGGAATATCCGATTGAGCAAGTTATCGATGAGTTAAATATACAATGTGAGGAAAATAGAAGCCCATTGTATGATACGATGTTTATTACACAGAATATCAAGATGCCTAAATATGAGCTTAATGGAATTGAGGTAACCCATTATCAACTTGTGAACCAGTACGCAAAACTTGATTTATCCATCGATGCGGAAGAGACAGATAACGGAATACAGCTTCATGTGGAATACAAGGAAGAACTGTTTCGGAAAAAAACAATAGAGCAGAACTACATTAGAAATTATTGCGATATTTTAAGGCAGATGGCTGAGTATCCAGAGCAACTAATTAGTGAGATTATAGTAAAATCAACGGACGAAGCAAATGCTTTGGAGGAGCTTGAATTTGACTTTTAAACAGAATGCATATACAGAATTGAAGGCGGTGATTTTATCAAAGTACTAAAAACTATGTTATCACAAGAAACGGTAGATAAACTAAACAATATCAGCAGAAACTCCTCATTAGGAATGTATGTGCTGTTTCTGACAGGCATCCGGTTTATCCAGAAAGAAATTTTGAGGGAAGGTACTTCTGAAATTGGAATGCCTAATCTTATTAAAAACATGGAGCAGACAGGAACAAGAAAATTTTTAAATTGTATAGAAATCCCGTACAAAATAGAATTTAGTTTTAAAGAATTTGTAAAAAGTACAAAGAATAGCCTCCGCGATGTAGCTAGAAAAGAACAAGCCAGCATAATGGTTGCAATGCAGGACCTCCATGAGATATCCCAAATTCAAGAAAACATATATCAGATATGTTTTTTATTTGCAAAAGAGAAGGAAGGTGTCTCGTGTACCGTATTATTTCAAGAGGAACAATATAACAGCCAGTTTATTGAAAGTCTGATAAACATATTGATTTGTTATTTCGAACAGGTAACTGACAATACATCCATAGCATTAAAGAATATTGAATACGTTTCAAAGGTTGAAAAAGAAAAAATATTAATGGAGTTTAATAATACAGCAGAGACGTTGGATAAGCGAGAGACGATACAGTTTCTTTTTGAAGAGATGGCAAAAAAAAATCAGGATAACGATGCATTGGTATTTCAGAAAAAAAGCATGAGTTACAGGAATTTAAATGAAAGGGCTAACCAGTTAGGCTGGACACTTCGTAATGCTGGTGTAAAAAAAGATACAGTAGTTGGCATTATGCTGGAACGCTCTATGGATATGGTGGTAGCATTGTTGGCTGTTTTAAAAGCTGGAGGTGCATTTCTTCCTATAGATGAAAAACTGCCTTATAATAGAATTGCGTACATGTTATCGAATGTTGAAACAAAATTTTTGATAACTGACAGGAACATTTCGGAAGAGATTGCATTTCAAGGAAGGTGTTTTAACCTTTCAGAAGAAATCAGTTTTTCTGAGAAAATTGATAATCCAGAGTTATGTTATGAAGCAGATGACCTTGCCTATGTTATGTACACCTCAGGCTCAACGGGATTGCCAAAAGCAGTTATGATTGAACAGCACAATGTCGTAAATTTTATCCATGCAATGACACGGAAATTTTCAATTGCAGAAGAGTCAAGTATTTTAAATATTACTACGATTTCATTTGATATTTTTATGTTGGAGATATTCTGGGCTCTAGTTAAGGGATTGAAGGTTGTAATTTGTTCTACAAAGGAACAGGATAATTTGGAGATGATTTCTGAATTGATAACATACAATCAGATTTCTATGATACAGACTACACCTTCCAGATTAAAATCCATGTTGGCAGAACAAAAGTTAAGAATGGCTATGAAAAATCTTTCCTTTATTCTTGTTGGTGGGGAAAGTTTGCCAGAATCATTAGCAGATACCCTGTTAACCCAAACAGATGCTAGGATATTTAATATGTACGGACCAACAGAGACGACCATCTGGTCCTGTATGAAGGAAATAGTTTCGACGCATTCTATTACGATAGGAAAACCGATTCTGAATACAAGGGTATACATATTAGATGAAAATAGGAAAGTTGTTCCAGTCGGGATGCAAGGAGAATTATATATTAGTGGTGAAGGTGTTGCACGTGGTTATATGAATAACGAACTTTTAACGAAGGAAAAGTTTGTTCCAGATCCATTTTTTGCACGAAGTACGATGTATAAGACTGGAGATCAGGCAGAATGGACACCAGAAGGTGAAATACGTTTTTGTGGAAGAAAAGACAGTCAGGTTAAAATTGGTGGTTATCGAATTGAGTTGGGTGAGATTGAAAATCTGTGCGAAAAAGTACCATCTATTAGACATGCAGTAGCATTAGTGCAAAAAGACAAGTTATCGGAAACAATGATTGTTGTGTATTTTGAAGCAGAGAATAAGAAGGCCGAAGAGGAACTGAAATCATTTTTAATGGAGCAGCTTCCATACTATATGCTTCCAAAGAAGTATGTGTTCGTTTCTTATATGCCTATTGGAATTGGTGGGAAAGTTAATCGTACTGCACTTAGCAATATTAGACTTGAAGAAGGCATACAGAAGCCAGCAAAAGACCAAATAGAACTGAAGTTGCTTGCAATATGGAAAGACATTCTTCAAGTTGAACGAGTAAGTATGGAGGATAGCTTTTTTGAACTAGGCGGACATTCATTAAAAGTCACAAAACTGATTAACCAAGTTTATGAAGATTTCCATGTTAATCTTCAGTATAGGGAGGTATTCCAGAATCCAACGCCCGAATTAATGGGAAATTTTATTAAACAGTCTGTTCAAAATAAGAGGGAAAGGATACTTCCGGTGGTGCAGGAGGAACGTTTCCCTATAAACAAATTGCAGATGCGCATGCTTGTTCTGTGGTATATGGCACAGGATGAAGTACAGTACAATATCCCTATTGCATTCAAGGTTAGCGGAATACTAGACAAAGAACGGTTAAATCGTACTTACCAAATTATTTTGGGAAAATACGGGAACCTTCGTACAGCCTTTGACTTAGATGAAAAGACACCAGTGCAAAAAATATATCCACATGTAGATGCAGCAATTAGTTATTGTTCAAGCGAACGAGAAAACCTAGCGCAGGAAGCAGTGCGGTTTATTCAGCCGTTTGATTTACGGGTGGCACCACTATTTCGTGTGGGAGTCATCCAATATGAGAAAGACGAACAGTTACTCATGTTTGATTTTCATCATATTATCTGCGATGGTATGTCTGCTTCAAAAATCATAAATAATTTTATCCAGTGTTATAACGGACAGTCTATTGGTGAGAGTCATTTGACCTATCAAGATTTTTCGGTATGGTATGATGCAAAAGCGGAGTTACTTATAAAAACTGAAAGTGATTGGATGAAACAATTCGAAAGGACAGTTCCAAGATTAAACTTTCTAACAGATAGTAAGAAGCAAACTAGTAGAAAGCATCAAGGAAACCAGTATGAATTCAGTATTACATCGGAACAAGTAAAACAACTAATGGAAAAGATGGTAGTATATCAAACTACAGAATATATTTGCTTTCTGTCTGCTTTTTTTATTCTGCTTTCGAAATATGCGGAACAGGAGGATGTTATTGTTGGAATCCCTGTTACGTTAAATGAAGAAAACGAGCTGCTCAATGTACCAGGTATGTATGTAAATACTGTACCAGTCTGGGGCAGGATAGAACCTTCAGATACAATTATAAATGTAATTGAGAAGATAAAAGAAGCTCTTTTTGCTTCAATGGATAATAAATATATTCCATTTGATGAATTGGTAAAACGCTGTCATGCTGATAGAGGTGATGGTAAGAATCCATTGTTTGATTTTATGTTTTCCTACCAGGATAACGAAGAGTACGACGAGGTATTGCAGAACACAAAAATGGAGCGTTACCTATTGCAAAGCAATGTTGCAAAATTTGATTTATCCTTTCAGGCAGTATGTTTTCGGGATAAAATATCTATTTGTATTGAATATGATATGTCACTATTCCGTGAGGAAAACATGGAGCGATTTGCACGTTACTACCAGAATATACTTGCTTGTATCATAGAAAATGGGCAATCTCAGATAAAAGACATTTCTATAATTGGCAAAGAAGAAGAAAAGAAGCTTTTGGAAGAATACAATCAAACAGTTTCAGAATATCCGTCTCAAGATACGTTGGCAGGCATATTTTCGGCAAAAGCATCTAAAATGCCAGATGCAGTTGCTGTTACCATGGATGGAAAGAAACTTAGTTACCGAGAGTTTGAAGAAAGAGCAAACAAGATTGCTTGGTATTTACGAAATGCAGGTGTGCAAAGAGAGGATACAGTAGGAGTAACTTCACGCAGATCCTTTGATATGTTAGTGGCAATCATGGGAATCTTAAAGGCAGGAGGAGCCTATCTGCCAGTTAATCTGGATTTTCCGAAAGAGAGAATACATTTTATGCTGGAGGATAGCCAGACGAAAATGCTTTTGGCAGAAGGGGACGAAGAACAGCTTTCCTTTGAGGGTGTGAAAACAATCATGATACAGGATATGCTGGAGGCGCAGGAAGAGATAACGGCAGAATTGGAACCAGTACAGCCAAACAATCTTGCCTATGTCATGTACACATCTGGATCGACGGGAAGACCAAAAGGGGTAATGATCGAACATCGTTCCGCAGTAAACAGGGTTGCCTACTCGGAGAAGGCTTATCCGCTTAATGAGGATGATGTTATACTACAGAAAACAACTACCACTTTTGATGTGTCTGTGTGGGAACTGTACTGGCACGCATTTTCCAAAGCAAAAGTATGCCTGTTAAAACCAGGTGGAGAGAATAATCCAGAAGAGATTGTAAAATGCGTGGAGAAGAACCAGGTTACTGTCATGCATTTTGTACCATCAATGCTTGCAGTATTCATAGAATATGTGGAGCAGATGAAAGTGGCAGACCGATTGAAGAGCTTAAGACTAGTATTTGCAAGTGGAGAAGCGTTAAAGGTTGAGCAGGTAGAGAATTTTTATAAGCTTTTCGGAGGGCATGCAAAATTGGTGAACATGTATGGTCCTACCGAAGCAGCAGTGGAAGTAACCCGTTACGAATGCAAAGCAGGAACAGAAACAGTTCCAATAGGAAAACCGATTGCAAATACAAGGCTTTATATCGTTGGAAAAGACGGAAAGTTGAGACCAGAGGGAACAGAAGGAGAAATCTGGATATCAGGAGTAGGAGTTGCTAGAGGATACCTGAATAATGAAGAACTGACCAAAGAAAAATTTATAGAAGATCCATTTGCCAAAGGACTAAGGGTGTATAAGACTGGTGATCGGGCAAGATGGAATCCGGATGGGGATATAGAATATCTGGGACGAGAAGATGGTCAGGTGAAGATAAGAGGAAACCGAATAGAGATATCCGAAGTGGAAGGATACTTAAAGGAATGCTACGGAGTTAGTGAAGCTGTAGTGACAATAAAGGAACAAAATGGAGAAAAAAGACTGTATGCCTATGTGACAGCTCCAGGAGAGATTGTTGAGAAGGAACTAAAGGATGAATTAAGAAAAACATTGCCAGATTATATGGTGCCTTCCAGAATTCAAAAGATTGAAAGCATTCCGCTTACCAATAATGGAAAACTGGACAGAAAGGCCTTAAACGAAATCAAGGAAACGAAGGAAGAAGTGGAATACGTAGAAGCTGCAGATGAGATTGAGAAGCAGCTAGAAGCGATTTGGCGTGAAATTTTAGGATCAGTTAGATTTGGAATAACAGACAATTTCTTTGATGTAGGTGGGAACTCCATATTACTAATTAGGCTGTTTAACAGACTTGAAAACGAGTTTCCTGGAGTATTTCAATTTACGGAACTGTTTGGAAATTCTAATATTTTAAAAATGGCTTACAAAATTAGAAGCAAGAGAATGGAAAATAGCAAGATGCAGAAATTTTCCAAAGTTATTTTGAAAGAGCCATACCAGATAAAAGATAGTAAGAGTTCGAAAATGTATGGTAAGCTCAAGTTCACATATGATGAGAAAGTGAAAGAGAAGATGGATATCCTGTCGACATACTACCATATTATGGTGTATGATATTATGTATATCCTATATTTGCAGACGATTACAACAGTAGCAAGTAATTCAAAAATTACGATATGTAAATTGGAGCTTTCGAACGGGCAGCTAATGGCTGAAAATGTTGAAACTAAAGAGTACATAGATGAAAAGAATTGTATTTCAAAATACAAAACAATAGGTCAGAAGTTATATCCTATAGAGGTATTCAAATTTGGCAAAACAATAGCAGGAAAACAAAAGGAAGAAGGAATTAAAACTGTTTTCTATATGAAGAGAAGACTTCAGAATCAGATGGATATATTACATGATTATGATTTAGCAGTAGATTTTGACTTAACTCAGAACGGGGGAAGCATAGAGTTTTCCTATAAGACAAAAAGTGTAAGCAATGATGGTTCTACAAAGCTTATGAATCTATATATAGAAAAGATTAATAAATTTTTGGAGATGGAATAAAGGAGGATATTAGAATGAAGAAATTTGCAGTTGTTTTTCCGGGACAGGGTTCCCAATATGTTGGAATGGGAAAAGAACTATATAATAATTTTAGTATAGCAAAACAGACATTTGAAGAAGCTTCAGATGCCATTAAAATTAATCTTGAAAAAATATGTTTTGAAGGAGACGAGCAGTTATTAACCTTGACAGAAAACTGTGAACCAGCAATTTTAACAGTAAGTACAGCAATGTATCGTGTATTTAAAAGCGAATTTAATTGTGTTCCATTCTATGCAGCAGGTCATAGCTTAGGAGAATATGCAGCATTGGTATGTTCTGGAACATTAGCATTTTCAGATGCCGTTAAGCTTGTGAAAAGCAGAGGAAAGTTCATGCAGGAGACAAGTACGGAAGAAAGTTTAATGGTTGCAATAAGCGGACTTTATAGTGATATTGTAGTAGAAGAATGCAATAAAGCTTCTCTTGGTAATAAAATTGCTGTAGTTTCTAACTTTAATACTCCACAGCAGACAACGATTTCTGGAGAAAAGAATGCCATAGAAGCGGTAGTGAAAAGCTTGGAAGAAATAGGAGCATCATCTACAATATTAAAGGTAAGCGCTCCATTTCACTCTCCATACATGCAATCAGCTACAGAAAAACTAAGAGTAGAATTAGGAAAATATAAGTTTGGAAAAATGAGTAAGTGCCAGGTTATTTCAAATGTAACTGGGAAACCTTATGAATCAGAAGCAAGTATCATTGATAACTTAACCTTACAGATGAAAGAACCAGTACAATGGGTAAAAACATTACGTTTCCTTGAAAGTGAAGGTGTTTTAGCATATTTGGAATTTGGTCCAAAACATGTAATGAAAAATTTGATTAAAAATACGATTACAAACGTAAGTACATATTCTTATGATGTAGAAGAAGATAAGAAAAAGTTGAAAGAAGAATTTCAGCCAGCTACAGATAGACTAAGGTTTATTTCTAAATGTATGGCAATTGCGGTATGTACTAGAAATAATAATGATGAGGAAGAGGAATACGAAAAAGGCGTGATTATTCCTTATCGTAAAGTGAAGGAAATGTATGAGGAGTTGGAAGCAAACGGAGATGAACCAACAAACGAACAGGCAAAAGAAGCTCTTGAAATGCTAAAACTAGTATTCCGGACTAAGAAAACTGATAGTGTAGAGCAAGAAGAAAGATGGAAGGAATTATACAACGAAGTAGGTTTTAAATTCGATTTTGATGTTTTTTCAACATTTTGTTAGGAAATTCAGAGCAGGAGGAAAAACGGAATGAAAAAAATTCTGAAACAGGTAAAAGTTGTTGAAGATAAGCATACTTATCTCAATATAAACTGTTTTGAAAAACCAACATGTATTTTATTGGACAATATAGGATCAGGATATTCAGATATCTTTTTCCTGTATATAAAGATTATAGAGTGTTACGAAATTAAAACATTCCGTGAAGAAGTGCTAAGTAATTTTTTCATTACAATGAAATATATTTTAGACGAAATACTTCAATTGGACATAGAGTTATTTGAGCAGGTAGAAAATCTTCATCAGACTATCAAAAGCCATATTGACAAAGGAAAGCCTGTCATGGTGAGCGGAAATTTAAAATACCTGTTTTATTCTAAATATTATATGGAAGAGGATTATGCACACCTATTTCTAATAAAAGGATATGATGATGAAAAACAGATCTACTACATACTAGATGACAAGCAACGCACAGATGAAAAATGTGATGAATTTATACTTCAATTCTCAGAAATAGAAAGACTATATAACGGATATTTTGAAAAGGAAAATTGTACGGCACTTTGTTCATTGGATATAAACCCCAAAAACAAGTGCTTAGACACAGGAGAATATCTGAAAGAGTGTTTGAAAATACTGATTGAAAATGCATGCGAAGAATGCATTAAGGAAGTGATATTATGTAGAGAGATCGAAAGCGAGATTAAGAACAAAAACATAGATGAAGGTTTGGAATTGTGTTCCATATTCGGTAATTGTAATAACTATAAACAATTGTTGTATCATGAAATCGACAAGCTGTATCATAAGAATTTTGAAAATGGTAAATATAGAACAGAATTAACACAGGCAATTGAAAAGTTATTAAATGACTGGCGAGGTGTGTTTAAGTTATGCACAGTAGCAGTTTACCGTGGTAAAGAAATTGAATTAGAAGAACGTATTCAAACAGCACTTCAAGATGAAGCTCAGATAAGAAAAGTATTTCAAAAAATTATAAAAGAGTAATTGGATGGTAGTCAAAAATATTACATCTTAGAAAAAACAGAGAGGGGCACAGAGAAAGTGAGTTTTACAGTCTATGTTGAAGACAATGAAAGCAATATGGAAAAAAAGTGCAAGGACATTGCAGTTATCGGCATAGGTGTAGATATTCCGAAAGCGAAATCAGCAGAGCAATTTTGGAATTTGCTAACAAAATCAATTACAACAGGTAGCGATATTCCAGAAGGGCGTAAAGAGGATGCAGAAAAGTATTTTGCGAAGATATCTGGAAATATGGAAAAAAGAAATTATTTTCAAGGCTCCTATCTGGATAACGTCGATCAATTTGATTATTCTTTTTTTGGAATTTCCAAGAAGGAATCAGACTTAATGGATCCCGCGCAGAGAATATTTATGGAAACAGCATGGAAATGCCTAGATGATGCAGGATATGGTGGAGACAGCCTTCGAAATGCTAAAGTAGGTGTTTTTGCAGGTTGCAGTAATTCTAACCAGTATCAGAATATCATTCATGCATCAGAAGATAACTTTGCGATGCTTTCCTTTACTGGAAACTTGAGGTCAATTGTAGCCAGCCGAATTTCGTATTATATGGATTTTAAAGGACCAAGCATGGTAATTGATACTGCATGTTCTTCTTCACTAGTATCGGTTCATCTTGCCTGCCAGTCTATTCAGAATCAGGAATGTGTATATGCCTTAGCAGGCGGAGTAAACATCTGCGTACTCCCTGTAAAAAAGGAAGATGATTACGGGATAGAGTCAAGTGTCAATCAAACAAGAACATTTGATGATTCTTCAGATGGAACGATGTATGGAGAAGGGGCAGGAGTCATTCTATTAAAGAGTCTGTCACAGGCAATAGAAGATCGGGATAGCATTTATGCGGTTATAAAAGGGAGCGCGATCAATCAAGATGGAGCTTCTGCTGGAATAACTGCACCAAATGTTGAGTCGCAGAAAAATGTGATTGTGAGTGCATGGGAAAGAGCAGAGATAAATCCAGAGGAACTTGCCTATATTGAAGCACATGGAACAGGAACACAGCTTGGAGATCCTATTGAAATTGATGCGATGGTAAAAGCATTTTTGGAATATACAGAGAAAAAGCAGTTTTGCGCAGTAGGTTCTGTAAAAACCAATATTGGACATTTGGATTATGCTTCAGGAATTGCAGGCTTGATAAAAGTAGTATTAATGTTAAAAAAACATTGCATTCCACCGAATCTACATTTTAATATGCCTAATAGAAAGATACCATTTGAGAAGTCACCGGTTTACGTAAATGATCGCTGTATTCCATGGAATAAGAATGGAATCATGAAGTGTGGAGTCAGTTCGTTTGGATTGAGCGGAACAAACTGCCATATTATATTAGAGGAACATGTACAAGAAAAAATTTTATGCCAAGTTGATAAACCTGGTTTGCTTGTGCTTTCTAGTGGAAGTTATGAAGGCTTGTTAACAGCAGTTGAACAAATACAGACAGCCATGGAAAAAACAGCTTCTTTAGAAAACATTTGTTATACATTGGCAGTTGGAAGGAGGCATAGCACATATCGTCTTGCAATTGTATTTGAAAACAAATTAGAGTTAATGGAATCCCTTGAGCAGTATAAAATGGGTAACCAAACTAGAAAAAATATTCTATACGGCAAAGCTATTGTGAAAGAAATATTCTCAGATAAAATGCCAATATATAGTAATACTATCCAGTCAAGAAATATAGAATCTCTATATATGATAGCACAGCAGTACATAACAGGAGAGAAAATTGATTGGGAATGGATGTATATGTACGACAAGTTTGGAAGGGTTCATCTCGCTGGAACAGTTTTTCAAAAACAAAAATGCTGGCCAGAAATAAAAGAAGGCAAAAGGATGGAAGCTGGGGAGCCAGTTAAGCATCCGTTATTTGACGTATGTGCTGTCAAGTCCTTATTTCAGGATATTTACTGTACTTATTTTAGTTTGAATAAACATTGGGTAGTGAAAGACCATCACTTTATGGGAAAATATTTTCCTCCAGGAACGGCATATCTGGAAATGATGCTTTATCTGGGAACACAGTATTATAAAGCTCAGCCATTTAACCTCAAAAAAATTATGTTTCTAAAGCCAATGGAATTGCAGACAGATGAGATAAAAAAAGTCCATTCGATTGTGGAGAAAAAAGAGTCTTTTTACGCAGTTACGATTACTGGATATGATGAAGAAAATGATTCTTGGGATGTGTATGCCAAATGCGAATTGTGTAGTCGAGAACAAGAAATTGAGAATACTGAAGATGTGGAAGCAATTCGTAGCCGATTGACGAAAATAACAGGAAAACAGATGAATAACCCTGTGAGTATCGAGAATACAATTGAGTTTGGAAAACACTGGACATCAATTCAGAGTGAGATTTACTGCAATGATGAGGAACTATTGATAAAGAGTGTCATGCCTGATAATTATAAAGAAGATTTTGTGGAGTATTTGTGCCATCCAGCGTTATTGGATGTATCGATTAACACAATGAGTCATTCTATGGGAAATGGGTATTACCTACCATTGGCACAAGATACCTTTGAGCTGTATGACAGAGTTCCAGATAAAATTTATTGTTATATAAAAAAATGCGATGCTACCGAGGATAAAGAATTAGTTTCCTTTGATATCAAATTATTGAGCATGACAGGGAAGCTCATTGGCAGTATCCGAAGACATACTATAAAACGTCTGCATGAAGAAGATTTGCACTCTAATGTGCCAGAAGGAAAAACGGAAAAGCAAACAGAATGGTTTTATCAAGTAGACTGGGTAGAAGACAAAAAGGTATCTACTAACGATGGTTATGATAAGAAAACGGTTCTTGTCATTGAAAATGGAACCAAAGAGAGTATGCAGCTTGCAGACAAATTTGAGAAGATGGTCAAAAAGGTATGGCGGATTCGTACAGACTGTAAAGAAGAAGAAACGCTAGAAGAAAGAATGATTCAGTTAGCGAAAGAAGACATAGAGAGTTTGGACATTGTATTTTGTGACTTACTTGGAACTTGTTCATGCTGTGAATCAATTCAACAAGTAGAAGAAAATACCGAATCAGCTGTGTTCCGCTTTCATAGAATTTTAAGAATTCTTTCTCAACAGGAAAATTTCCGTAAGGTGAAAATAACAAGTGTGACAGACCAAGCGGAGAGGATAACGGGAAAGGAAGATTTTAATTCTCCATATCAGAAAATGAGACAAGGCTTTGTAAGAGCAGCTGCGTTAGAGTACAGGACAAGCCAGTTTTGTTGTATTGATCTGGAACATGGTATGGAATTAGAACAGGCAGTTCAGAAAATCTTAGACCTAGCAGACGGAGAGTATATTGCAATAAGAGATGGAAAATGTTATGTGCGCCGTTTTAAAAAGGCAGAATATCAAAGAAACGAAAATCCATATCCTTTAAAAGAACAGGGCGTATACCTGATTACAGGAGGACTTGGTGGAATGGGATTTGAAATTTCGAAGGAAATTTTAACACGTACCAATAGTAAGCTTGTTTTAATTGGAAGAACGCCAATCCATACCACAAAAGAAAACTATCCAGACAGAGGTAAGGATCTAAAGGCAGAAAGGCTAAAGAAATTACAGGAATTAAGCAGCGAAGTCAGCTATTTTGAGTCGGATGTTGCGGATTTGCAGTGCATGAAGAAGGTAAAAGAAAAGATACTAGACCGTTATGGAAAAATAAATGGAATCATCCACGGGGCTGGAATTATGAGTGAAGGATTCTTATATGAGAAAACGGAAGAAGGAATGTGGAAGACAATTCGTCCAAAAGTCATGGGGAGCTGGATACTCCATAAACTATTTGATGAGAGAACATTGGATTTTATACTTTATATGTCTTCCATAACAAGTATACTTGGAGCACCTGGACAAGCAGACTATACAGCTGCAAATGTATTTTTAGATGGTGTTTGGGAATGGAAAGAAAAGCAAGGACTTCCGGTACATATTATTAACTGGTCAACATGGAAAGAGACGGGAATGGCATTTGAAAATCATGTAAAAGAATCTGGAATGCTTGAAATGATGACAACAAGTCATGCTATCGAAGCATTTCATAAATACATGACATATCACATAAATAATGCAATTATTGGAAAGATTCGAAAAAATTTAGGAACACAAAATGTAGAAGCTATAAATCTGCAGATTGAGGAATCAATACTCCACTCTTTCACGCAAAGGGATGAGCCAATAAACGTAGAAGAAGTTTTTGCAAAAACGGATTATGAATCGATTCTGAATAACGTCAGAGCTGTTTGGTGCCAGGTATTAGGAGAGAAAACGATTCAGGACAATACAACATTTAGCAAGCTTGGAGGTAATTCCTTGATTGCAACAAAACTTTTGAAGGAGCTGGATAAACGGTATCCACGTAAATTGGATATTACTGATATTTTTACATATCCGTCAATAAGACAGATTTCCGGTTATATTTCAGAGCAATATGAAAAAGATAGAAAAGTAAATGATAAGCAAACAAATCAAGATGGTTTAGATATATTGGATCAGGTTTTAGAACAGCTTGCAGAAGGGAAAATATCACCTGAAAGTGTAGATGAACTGTTGAAGAAGTAGAGAGGTATTTGTATGGAAGAAACGAGAAAATATATATATAGGCAAGTTGCATCCAAACAATTAAGCAAAGAAAGTGCAAAGAAAATGCTGTTAGAGTTAACAGATGACAAAAAGGAATCAGGCATTGCAATTATTGGAATGTCATGTAGGTATCCAAAATCAGAGAATATTGGTGAATATTGGGATAATATTTATAAAATGAGACCATGTTTAGGGTATCCATCAGAAGAGAGAGTGGAACTTTGGAAAAAGAGTTATCCTGAATATTTTATAGAAAAAAAAGATATAAAAGAATTATTTGAATACCGTGGATATATAGAAAATGTCGAGAAGTTTGACGCGGATTTTTTTCATTTATCTGCAAGGGAAGCACAGTTTATGGAACCATCTCACCGTGTTTTTATGGAAGTTGCCTTTGAGGCAATAGAGAATGCTGGGATTGGTGGCGAAAATATCAAAGGAACTAAAACAGCAATTTTTGTTGGAATTGATAATCAGAGCAGTCATGGTTTTGCTGCTATTACAGATAGAACAGATCCGCTTGCACTCACGGGATTGTATCCATCCCTTATTGCAACTAGATTGTCATACATGCTTAACCTGAGAGGTGAGAGTCTGGTGATAGATACAGCATGCTCATCAGGATTAGTTGCAGTGCATAAAGCATGCAAGGCAATTGAGGCTGGCGAATGCGAAATGGCTATGGCAGGTGGAATATATATTAGTGATAATGTGTTCCGTCAAGATGATGATCCAATGATGATTATTTGCACAAATAATGATAAGATAATGACATTTGATAATAATGGAGCAGGAACAATTCGTTCAGAAGGCGTTGGAGTTGTATTTTTAAAAGCATACGATCGAGCCGTAGAAGATGGAGATAATATTTATGCAGTAATTAAGGGAGGCGCAATCAATAATGATGGTGCATCAAATGGAATAACAGCTCCAAATGCAGATGCACAGACGCAGCTCTTAGTAGAAGCATGGCAAAAAGCAGGAGTTAATCCAGAAACAATATCTTATATAGAAAGTCATGGAACAGGAACGCTTTTGGGGGATCCAATTGAAATTAGAGGACTGACGAATGCTTTCCGAAAATTTTCGAATAAAAAGCAGTTTTGTGCTATTAGCGCTGTAAAGCCAAACATTGGACATACTGCATCAAGTTCCGGTGTCGCAGGATTAATTAAGATGGTTTTGGCATTGCAGCATAAGGTAATCCCAGCAACCATTAACTTTCAGGTTCCAAATTCCTATATAAGTTTTGATGAAAGTCCAGTTTATGTAAATGACCGTCCGCAGGAGTGGAAGAGAGTAGGTAACCAGCCACGATGTGGTGGAGTAAGTGCTTTTGGATTTAATGGAACGAACTGTCATATCGTATTGGAAGAAGCAGGAGAATTGGAGAAGGTGAATACAAACAGGGAAGAATGGAAAGTGTTCATTTTATCTGCAATGACGGAAGGTTCTCTTAACAGATTATGTGAAAAGTATAGAACGTTAATTAACAAGTCGGATTCTATCAGTATTGATGATTTATGCGGAACTCTTAATTGTGCAGGCGGGCAGTATAACTACCGATTGGCGGTATTAGTAAAAAGCATGAGTGAGCTTCGCGTAAGGCTTGAGCAGATATGCAATCATGAATGGGACGAAGGAAATGGGATTTTTTATGGCTATCACAGTATTGTGTCTAGTAAAAAAGAAGATAAGGCACCTGGAGAAATCACAGATGAAGATAAGCTGGTTTTAAGTAGCCAGATAGACAAGTTGGTGAAGGAAGGAAAGAGTATTTTTTATGACTATGACAAATTAGTAGACCTGCTGCGCATCTACATAAAAGGTGGAACTATTGATTGGCTATCGGTTTACAAGGATAAAAAATTTCGAAAAGTGCATTTGCTTCCATACCCATTTGAACAGAATATATATTGGCCAGATTTAGAAAATAACGGAGGAAATAGAGTAGAGAGCAAGAAGAAAGGTAGAAAAAAGGCTTATCCGCTTTGTGGAACATGTGTGTCAGAATCTATTCATGAAGACGTTTATGAAGCAGAACTAAGTGTTGATGATTACTGGTTTTTACAGGAACATAATATACTAGGACAGTACTTAGTACCAGGTACTGTTTATATTGAGTTTATGTACCAGATTGTTGCAAATTATCATACGAGTTCACAGATACAATATGAAGATATCACGTTCCTCAACCCGTTTATTGTAAGTAAAAATGAGTCTAAGGTGCTCCAGATTCTTGTGAGCAGGATTCAAGATGGTTTAGAATTTACATTTGCAAGCAGGAATGCAGCTAGTAGCAGCAAGAAATGGCAAAAACATGCAGAAGCTAAAGTCCGGTTTCTAGAGGAGAAAATAAGAAAAACAGTATCAATAGACACTTACATACAAAGATGTAATAAGCAGATTAAAACAGTTAGTGAAAAGCAGATTACCGCTTTGCAAAGTCAGGCAGCATTAGGCGGTAGATGGACAGATACGATTGAGAAAATATTCATTGGGGACGAAGAAGTGCTGGTAAAAATCAGCCTTCCTGAAAAATATAAAGGCGATATTATAAATTTCAAGATACATCCAGCAATGATGGATAATGCTATGAACAGTATTATTCAGTCTATGAATGATGATATGTATCTTCCATTTTCTTATGGAAAGCTGAAAGTTTATCAGGAAATTCCAGAATCATTCTATAGTCATCTGATAAGGATGAAAAAAGATGGAGCAAGTGACGAAGTTGTGACATTTTCTGGAGAAATCTTGGATGTTCATGGAACAATTATTGCAGAAGTAGAAGATTACCGTGTGAAAAAAGTGAACAAACAACAGTTTCTATCTTCAAACAGCATGGATGCTTTATGCCATGAGGTAGTTTGGAGAGATGAGAATAGAACAGAATCGAAACTAGTTTCTGGAATACCAACGATTCTTATAAGTAAGCAGGGGGATAGAAGCGACTGTTTATCAGAAAGTCTTGTAGGAAAAGGAGTGCCAGTATTTCGTATGGAAACAGGTGGTGATTATGACTTGTTATTTGCGGACTTAAAAAATAATAATCATATCCGCATCATTTACGATATCACTGCACATAACGAACCACAAGATAACAAAAATCGTGAACAGCATGTAAACCAAAAAGTTCTCGAACTATTCCATATTGTGAAATCTTTATTTAGGCATGATATGTCAAAGGGAATTGAGTTGGTTATTACATCGGAATGTGCCTACCAAATAAACAAGAGAGAATCATGTATTTACCCAGAAAATGCTGCAGTATTAGGATTAGCCCGTACCATTTCAGCAGAGTATCCAGGAATTAATTGTTGGGGAATCGATGTAGATGCTAACACGGGATATGATACGATTGTGGAGGAAATTCTTCAAGAAGGCAGTCAGGGTGTGATTGGATATCGTGGAAGCACAAGGTATTGTGAATATATAGAATCAATTTCAAACAAGGAGCCAGGTGAATTTGTACTGAAGGAAGATGGTGCATATGTTATTACTGGAGGTCTTGGAGGGATTGGTGTTCAAGTTGCAAAATATCTATTACAAAATCATGCAAATAATGTTGTTCTTGTTGGGAGAACAGAACTTCCAAATCAAGATGAACAGTTAAGCAATGAGAACGACGTCAATAAAATAGCAGAAAAGAGAAGGGCATTGAAGGAATTAGAAACATTTGCGGAACAGGGACAGACGGTTATGTATTGCAAAGCAGATGTTGCAAGTTACGATGAGATGAGCCAATGCCTAAGTGATATCCGAAACCAGTATGGGAAGATAAACGGAATTATACATTCTGCAGGAATGGGAAGCAAAGGATATCTTGTACAGAAAGAAGATGATGAATTTAAGGAAGTATTAAAGTCCAAAATGCTGGGTATTAGTATTCTACATGAGCTGACAATAGAAGATACATTAGACTGGATGCTTGTATTCTCATCTGCTATGAGTATTTCTGGAGGCGTAGGACAAGGTGATTATACAGCAGCGAATTCTTATCTTGATTCTTTTGCCCAATTCAGAAGTCTTCTTGGAAAACCTACGAAAGTTATTGACTGGACTTCATGGAAAGAGACAGGAATGGCTGTAAGATTCCAGAGTGAAGAGGGGATTCTGGAAGGTATTATGAACTGGGAAGCAATGGAAGTCATAGATTTTGCTTTTCACCATGATTATGTCCGTTTGATTGCTGGCAGAATCAACTATGCAAAATTAGCTGGAATTGTAAAAATGCCAGTTAAATTGGCACCAGAAATTCTGGAGAAGGCTAATATGATCCAGAAAGGAAAAAGCCAGGCAGAGGTTGAGAATAATAGTGTGACAGAGTTCGAGATAAAAGGAAAGAAAGCAGAAAACTACACTGAAAATGAACGAAAGATTGCTACAATATGGGTAGAAGTTTTGGGCTTGAAACAGATTGATATTTATACAAGCCTATTTCAAATTGGAGGAGACTCAATTATTGCTACAAAGCTTCTTAAAAAACTCCAAAAAGAGTTTGGAAACCTTCTGGATATTACAGATATTTTTACTTACCCAACCGTATTTGAACTTAGCGAATATGTAACTAGCTTACAGGAAAAGGATAAGCCAGCACAGGAGACAAAAGAAGAAGAGCCATCAGAGAACTTCAATGATATGTCAAAAATCATGGATGGTATTGAGAAAGGAGAAGTGTCTGTGGACAATGCCTTAGAGTATATGAACAGACTTTTATAGGAGGAAATGATATTGAATAATACGGCATTTAATAAATTTATCATTGAAAAATTTCAACAAGGCGAAATTACAAAAGAAAATGCAATCCAATGGATTCAGCAGATGAATAAAGGTGACGTAGAAAGAGAAGATGATATAGCAGTCATTGGAGTTGCATGCAGATTTCCTCAGGCAAATAACAAAGAAGAATTTTGGAACAATATTTCCATGGGAAAGGACTGCATTTGTTCAATCTCTGATGAGAGAAAGGAACAACTTAAGGATAGCCAGCACAAAGAAAGAGAGTTTCAAAAGGGTGGTTATCTTTCAGAAATCGATAGATTTGATTATCCGTATTTTAATATTTCTCCAAATGAAGCAAAAGGAATTGAACCAGCGCAGAGAATCTTTCTTGAAGTGGCAATACAGGCATTTGAAGATTCAGGAATAAGATTAGAACAGTATTATGGATCCAATACTGGCGTTTTTGTAGGACGAGACCACACAATTGGACATGAGTACAGGACTATGTTTGGTAACAGGGATATTTTAACAAGGGCGGGGAATTATACAGGAATTCTTGCAGGTAGATTATCCTATTTCCTCGATTTGAAGGGACCGTGCAAAGTATTGGATACTGCGTGTTCGTCAGCCCTTGTCTGTATACATGACGCATGCCAGGCATTAAAGCACAAAGAATGTGATTATGCGATAGCAGGTGGTGTTCATGTGTTTCCATTTGGAATTGTTCGTGATGTCAGCATGGAGGAAATTACTTCAGACAATGAAAAAATATGTGCATTTTCTCAAGATGCTACAGGTTCTGTATGGGGCGAAGGTGCAGGTGCAGTTATTCTAAAACGCTTGAAAGATGCAATTAAAGATGGTGACAATATTCAGGCAGTCATCAGAGGAAGTGCAGTAAATAGTGATGGTGCATCTAGTGGATTGACATCGCCAAATGGCAGAGCACAGGCAGATGTCATAGAATCTGCATGGAGCCGTGCGAAGATTAATCCAGAACAGATTTCATATATTGAAGCACATGGAACAGGAACGATTATTGGAGATCCGATTGAAGTTAAGGCTTTACAGAAAGTATTTAGCAAATATACGAAGAAGCGCCAGTTTTGTGGACTCGGTTCAGTAAAATCAAATATAGGGCATACCGTTGCGGCATCTGGAATGGCATCATTTATAAAAATGGTGATGGCTTTGAAACATCAGCAAATCCCGCCAACACTTCACTTTACTGAACCGAACCAATATATTCGGTTTCACCAGGGACCAGTTTATATCAATGATTCCCTAAAGGACTGGGCAGCTCCAGAAGAAGGAACCCGTTTGTGTGGAGTCAGTTCCTTTGGTTTCAGTGGAACAAATGTACATATTGTGCTGGGAGAAGCGCCAGTCAGTACAATAGAGGAGGCAGTCAAGGTTCAACAGAAATATGGAATATTCACCATATCTGCAAAGACTGATGAAGTACTTGAGGAAAATTGTAGAAATTACAATGTGTTTTTAGACAAGACATCGCTTGATTTCGAGGAAATCTGTTATACCTCAACTGTGGGAAGAACGCATTTCGACTACCGCTTATGTATAGTAGCAAGAACAAAACAGGAACTGAAAGAGAAACTAAAGAATTACTTTTTGAAATTCGGTAAAAATGAGACTACAGGTGTTTATTTTAGAATAAAGGAATCGGAAAGTAGTCACGAAGAAATACAAGTAATTCAAGATAGAACGTTAAAAGAACTTAGTTATGAAGAACTGTGCAGTATTGCAAGTGCATATGCAAATGGAGCGCAAATCAACTGGGATTCCTTATATGAAAAGGATGTTTACCATAAGGTTAGTTTACCTGTATACCCATTTCAAAAAGTATCTTGTTGGATGAAAGAAGATTCTCAGTTTAAACAGTTATTTGGCGATACAGTTAGCCCCAATCCTTTTTATTATAAAATTGGATGGAAAGAGACAAAAATTCCAAACGAAAAGCGTAGTGATGTATCTCATATTCTTGTCTTTATTCCAGAAGGTAAATTGTCAGATGATATTGTTAAAAAGCTGGAAGAGAAAGGCAAAACTGTTATTTGTGTTAGGCTGGGAAGCTCCTATCAAAGATGGGATGAAAAACAGTATACCATTGGCACGGATGAACAAGATTATGTAAGACTATTTGAGGATATTAATTTGAACTCTTTCGAACAAGTGGTTCATGGATTTGCAATGGAAGACCATGCTGAAAAAGGAACAGCGGAAGAACATTTGAATATAGGACTTTATAGTTTGTATAGGGTTGCCAAGAATATGATGAAATACGATACGGGTAGGAAAATGGATTTTGTCATTTTGACAAGTTATTCTTACCAAGTAAGCGGTACAGAGCCACTTTATCAACCATTCCAAAGTGCTATGGTTGGATTAGGAAAGGTAATGAATGCTGAAAATCCAAATATTACAGTCAGAATTCTGGATTTGGATGAAACAGAAAGAACAGAAACTGTAGTACAGGAACTTTGTTTTGAGCCAGAAGAAAACGCAGTATTTTCTGCATATCGTAATGGGAAAAAATATGTGGAAGAACTTCAGGATATTGAGCTTGAAAAATTGGACAGAAGGGCTCTTGCCTTTAAACAAAATAATGTATATGTCATCTCTGGTGGTACTGGAGGGCTAGGGCTGGAAATTGCGAAGTACATTGCTGGTAAAGGAAAGCAGACACTTGTTCTGTTAAGCCAAAATCCATTGCCTAAAAGGAGTGAGTGGAACCAGATTGTAAGCCAGGAAGAGAGTAATACCGCGGAAAAAATTAAGAAAATTATGCAGATTGAACAAATGGGAAGCCAAGTGTTGCTTTATGCTTTTGATATTGCAGATGAAATTGAAACCGAAAGAGTATGCAATGAGATTATAAAAGAGATGGGAAAGATTGATGGAATCATTCATGCAGCTGGTGTATTTGATAGAGGATTCCTAGCTGACAAGAGTTATGAGGAATTTTTACATGTAATTCGACCTAAAATTCAAGGGACTTGGAATCTTCACAACGCAACTAGAAGCTGTAAGCCCTCATTTTGGATTAATTTTTCTTCTGTAGCTACTATTACTGGAATTCCAGGACAGAGTGCTTATACAGCAGCTAACGCATTTTTGGATTCATTTACTTTTTACCGAAACCAAGAGGGATTACGCACAATAACGATAAACTGGGGGATATGGAGAGAAACTGGAGGCGCAAAGGGAGGACTCGGAGAAAGTGAAGATATTTTTAAAACATTGTCTAACCAAGAGGCGATTCAGGCATTTGACGAGATACAGAAAAGAGAAGTGAAACGCATTATGGTTTGCCCGCTTTATTATGAAGAGAAATTATGCGAAGTATATCAGAAAATACCGATAGAATTTCACCCAGACATTGTAAGGCGTTTAGATTCAGTTAAAGAACAAAGCTATGGGCAGTTACAAAACAAAACAGAAAGGAAACGGGAAGTTTGCCTGACAGGTAGAGAACAGGGCATCTATACAAAGACGGAAATAGAACTTGCCCAGATATGGGCAGATGTATTTGGCTATGATACAGTTGCAGTAGATGATGATTTTTATGCATTAGGTGGTGACTCCAGGCTTGCTATTAGGATTATCAATGAAATATCTAATCGTATCAATGAACAGATTACGATAGGACAAATTTTAAATGAGAATACCATTGAAGGAGTTGCAAAAATAATTGATGGGCGTCATCAGGAAAAAGATTCAGTGTATACTATTACAACTGTGCCAAAGCAAAAGTATTATCCAGTAACCTCTGCGCAACGTAGGTTATACTTAGTTCATCAATTTGGAACGCGAGCTTCTAGTTACTATATTCCAATCGTGCTCTCGATAGAAGGAAGACTGCAGGCATCTTTATTAGAAGAAGCATTCAGAAAGGTAATCAAGAGACAGAGTGTATTAAGAAGTTCGTTCAAAATTGTTGATGACGAGATTGTAACTGTTGTATCGGAAAATGCAGAATTTAAACTTAATGTTTTCAAAACACAGGATGTCGAGAAAGCAATTCGGGAATTTTTTGTTCCATATTCTTTAAAAGATGAGATGCTCATTCATGCTGCTTTACTTGAAACCGATAGCGGAAAAGATTATCTGCTCATTCAGGTACATCATATCATAGTAGATGAAATGTCTATTAGTATTCTGATTCATGAACTGATGTCATTTTATAAAAATGAAGAACTACCAGAGCTAAAAATTAGTTTTATAGACTATGTGGTATGGATGAACCAGTTCCAGAATTCAGAACAAGTAAAGGTACAAGAACAGTATTGGAAAAGGAAACTGTTAAACCATGGTGACAAACTTAAGATTCCGTGTGACCGAATAAGAGATAGCCGTGAGAAACCGGTTGGAGCTGTATATTCTTTTGAAATAGATGAGAAGGAAACAAACAAGTTGGTAGAAGCTGGACAGAAAAGAGGGGTTACGTTTTTTGTTTTGTTTCTTTCGGCTTATTATATTTTGCTACATAAGTATTGCGAGTGTAATAATCTGATTGTAGGAACACCTGTTACTGGAAGAAAATACAAAGAGTGTGAAAATTTAATTGGAATGTATGCCAACACCCTAGCTCTTGGATGTGAAGTAGATGAAAATCAGGATTTCTGGACATTTGCAAAAGAAGTGAAAAAAACGGTAATGGAAGCTTTTGATAATCAGGATTATCCATTTGAAAAGATTCTTGAGCAGATGGTTCAGGGAACGGATGGAAGTGATAACACTTTAGCAGATACGATGTTTTCTATGCGAAATGGTAAAGAAATAACTCTTATAGTTGATGGCTGTAAAATTTGTGCCGTTCCTTATGATAATCATGCAGTAAAATTTGATTTGTCGTTGGATGTAGTACGCTTGTTAGAAGGAACTCAGGTTCACATGGAATATGATGCCTCATTATTTACTGAAGCAACTATTAAACGGCTTTCTGAATATTACAAAAACATTTTTCTTTATATCATTGAAAATGGGCAATCCAAGATAAAAGATATTTCTATGATTGGATTGGAAGAAGAAAAGAGGCTTTTGGAAGAATACAATGCAACGGCGTCAGAATATCCATCTCAAGAGACGCTGCCAAGCATGTTCTCGGCAAAAGCATCCAAAATGCCAGATGAAGTCGCTGCCATAATGGGTGGGAAAAACCTTAGCTATCAGGAATTTGAAGAAAGATCAGACAAAATTGCTAGGTATTTACGTAATTTGGGCGTGCAAAGAGAGGAAACAGTAGGCGTAACCTCACGCAGATCTTTTGATATGCTAGTGGCAATTATGGGAATCTTAAAGGCGGGTGGAGCCTATCTACCGATTAATCTGGATTTTCCAAAGGAGAGAATCCGTTATATGTTGGAGGACAGCCAGACGAAACTGCTTTTGGCAGATGGGATGGAAAAAGAGCTTTCTTTTGAAGGCGTGAAAACAATTATGATACAGGACATTTCAGAGTATCGAGTAGAGGAAATGATAGAGCTGGAACCAGTACAACCAGACAATCTTGCATATGTTATTTACACATCTGGATCGACAGGAAGACCAAAAGGAGTTATGATCGAACACCGTTCTGTGGTAAACCGAATCGATTGGATGGAGAAAGCGTATCCGCTTAAGGAGGATGACGTTATTCTACAGAAAACACCTACAACGTTTGATGTGTCCATATGGGAATTGTTCTGGCATGCATTTTCCAAGGCAAAAGTATGTCTGTTAAACCCAGGCGGAGAAAAAAATCCAGAAGAGATTGTAGAATGCGTAGAAAGCAATCAGGTTACAGTCATGCATTTTGTACCATCTATGCTTGGAGTATTCTTGGAATATGTAGAGCAGATGAATGTAGCGGAACGGATGAAAAGCTTAAGGTTAGTATTTGCAAGTGGGGAAGCTTTAAAGGTCGAACATGTGGAAAGTTTTTACAGGTTGTTTAGGAATCACGCAAAATTAGTAAATCTATATGGACCAACAGAGGCAACGGTGGATGTAACCTCCTATGAATGCAAGGAAGGAATAGTATCCACCACAATTGGAAAGCCGATAGCGAACACAAGAATTTATATCGTTGGAAAAGATGGTAAGATAAGAACAGAAGGAGAAATCTGGATATCAGGAGTTGGAGTGGGAAGAGGATATCTGAATAATGAGGAACTGACCAAAGAAAAATTTATTGAAGATCCATTTGCGAAAGGGCTAAGAGTATACAAGACAGGAGACCGGGCAAGATGGAACCAGGATGGAAATATAGAATATCTGGGACGGGAAGATGGACAAGTAAAAATAAGAGGAAACCGAATTGAAGTTTCAGAAGTGGAAGAATGCCTAAAGGAATGCCATGCAGTCAGGGAAGCTGTAGTGACCATAAAGGAACAGGGGGAAGAGAAAAGACTGTATGCCTTTGTTACAGCGGATGGAGATATCTTTGAAAATGAACTGAAAGAAGAATTGGCAAAAAAGCTGCCAGATTATATGGTGCCATCTGGAATCAAAGTGATAGAAAGCATTCCACTTACCGAGAATGGCAAATTGGACAAGAAAGCATTAAATGCAATCGAGGAGACAAAGGGAGATGTGGAATATGCAGAAGCTGTAGATGAGACAGAGAGACAGTTGGAAAATATTTGGAAAGAAGTGCTGGGACTGGTAAAAATTGGTATGACAGATAAATTCTTTGATGTAGGAGGAAATTCTATACTGCTTATTAAACTGTTCAACAGGCTTGAGAAAGGGTATCCAGGGCAATTTCAGCTTACAGAGATGTTTTCACTTCCCAATATCCGAAAACAAGCTGGACATCTAAATCAGAAGAAAAAATGTAATTTGGGAGAGATTCAACTTATTCAGTTAGAAGAAAGCTATTATGAAATCGAGGAAGAAGGTAGTATTTATCATCTGGAAGTACCACTTGATAGAGATTTGATGTTGGAAATTGCTAAAACATCAGTAGAGCTGGAAGTAGAATCCTATGACATTTTGGTTGGTATTTTTGTACTTTCCATTTTACATATTTCAGAAAAATCAGAAGGAATGATATTTCTACAATTCGATTCAAAAGAAACCGTATTGCCTTTATGTGTGAATAGCAAATATACAGATATAATAACTAGGTTTGTCAAAACGATACAGGAGAAGAGAATACAGGGAAAGCAAAATGGTGAAGAAATAGAAGTTCACGAGATCATCGAACAGATACATAATCAGACTGGTACAAGCATTGTAATTGGAACAAAGGAACTGACATTAGCTATGGAGGAATTTGATTTGATCCTTCAGTACTTGAGTCAGACGGAAGAGGATGGAGCGGAAACAATGACTTGTATATTACGTTTTCGTAAAGATAAATTAAATGGAAGCAATGTGGAGAAAATGTTGGATGGATATTTGGAATTATTGCGGATAATCATGTTGTAACAGGGCGAGGTGAATGGAATGAAGGAACAGATATCAGAATTAAATATCCGAAAAATCATGGATAACGCAGCAGGCAAAGCAAAAAAAATTGAACAAAATATTGTAAAGGATATTGCAGTCATTGGAATTGGTATCCGTTTTCCCGGGGCAGATAATGTCGATGAGTTCTGGAGCAATTTGATCCATAAGAGAGACCAAATAGGTGAGCTGTCGGATATTAGAAAAAAAGACGTAAAAAATTTTATGTCATTGAAAGAACAGGAAAAGGAAATTGCTTTTCGAAAAGGTGCTTATCTGGATGATATTTCACAATTCGATTACTCATTGTTTCATATATCACCCAAAGAAGCAGAACTTATGGATCCAAACCAGAGAATATTTTTGGAAGTTGCATGGAGGGCAATTGAAGATGCTGGATATTCTGAGAAAATAAAAGGAACTACAACGGGTGTATACGTTGGTTATAGCAATTCATCAGTTGATTCGTACGCGTCAATTATTAGTGAATATGATAAAAGTGTGTTAGACATAGCATTTACAGCGAATCTGCCATCTGTAATTGCAGGAAGGCTATCATATCTATTGGATTTAAAAGGAGAAAGCATGGTAATTGATACTGCATGTTCTTCTTCTTTAGTGGCAGTACATACTGCATGTAATGCAATATGTCACAGAAAGTGTGAGATGGCAATTGCAGGTGGCTGCAAGATTACGCTTTTTCCTTTAGAGCATCATGGAAAAATTGGAATAGAGTCTTTGGATGGAAAAACTCATACATTTGATAATAAGGCAAATGGAACAGGTGAAGGTGAAGGATCAGCAGTTATTCTGTTAAAATCTTATCAGCAGGCAAAGAAAGACAAAGATTATATTTATGCTATCATAAAAGGGAGTGCTATAAATCAGGATGGGCATTCTATTGGACTGACTGCACCAAATGGTACAGCACAGCAGAAAGTTTTAAAAAGTGCATGGAAAGATGCAGGAGTATCCCCTGATACCATTTCCTATGTTGAAGTACATGGAACGGGAACGAAACTTGGTGACCCAATTGAAATAGATGCCTTGTCAAAGGCGTTTTTAAGCAATACTTCTAAGAAACAGTTTTGTGCAGTCAGTGCAGTAAAAACAAATTTAGGGCATCAGGATACCGTATCAGGAATCGCAGGCTTAGTTAAGGCGATATTAGCATTAAAGAATAAGAAGATACCACCTATTGTACATCTTGATACGCCAAACCAGAAAATAGATTTTTGTGACTCAGCCGTTTATATCTGTGACAGACTTATGGACTGGGATACAAAAGGAGTTCGTAGATGCGGAGTTAGTTCTTTTGGCCTTAGTGGTACTAATTGCCATATCGTTCTTGAAGAAGCATCAGAACCGATAACATACAAACTAAAAAAAGGCAGTCCAGAAGATCAGGGCTACCATGTGTTAATGCTTTCAGCTGAGAGCAAAGAACTTATGCAGCAGCTCATACAGCTTGAGAAAAAATTTTTATATGAAAATAAGGATATCCCTCTAGATGATTTCTTATTTTCCCACCATACGGGTAAAAGCCAGTTTCCATGGCGTCTTGCCATTGTATTTCAAGATGTCCATGATTTAATGCGAAAACTAGAGAAGCTGTTGTGCGGCAACATACAGTCATCAGAAGAAATATTCTTTCAGAAGGTAGAGGATGAAAAGACAGGAAGCATTCAGTATCTAGAAGAATGGAATCAAGACAAAGAAAAACTTATTACTCTTTCCAAACACTATGTAGAAGGTTATGGAATTGATTTCAAGAAATACTATCAGTATAAAACAGTAGTTAGATGCCGGATTCCGCTATATCCACTAGATAGAAAGCGTTGCTGGGTAAAGAATAAACAGGTGGTGAGCCAGAAGCTTCTAGGAACAAAAATTGTAGATTACAAGGGAAACAGCATATATCAGAAGGTATTCCAAGTATACGAGCATTGGGTTTTGAAAGAACATACCTTAAATGGAAGAAGCCTTTTTCCAGGTGCCGCACTAATTGAAATGTCAGCAGAATTAGGACATCAGATGTTTCCTTATGGTGAAGTATGTTTAAAGAAGTTCACGCTTCTGGAACCTTTCTTTGTATTGGAACAGGAAAAGAAAACAGTACAAGTTTTAGCAGAGAAAAAAGATGGATTTTATGCGGTATCTATTCTTGGTAAAGGAAAAGAGGATATTTGGGTAAAATATGCTGAGTGCGAGCTGCATCGAGAAGAAAATCATACGCACGAAAAATTAGAAATCGCCTGGAACAATCAAGATGATGCTCAGAATCTGAAAATCAAAAGCGATAATAAGGTTGTGGACGTTGGTGATAGATGGAATAATATAAATTATGCAAAAATAGAAGAAAACTATTTTTTTGTGCAACTTAAACTTGCATCAAAATATGAATCAGAAGCAAAAGACTACTACATTCATCCAGCGTTGCTGGATAACGGAATCAATGCTGCATTACGTTTTGCCAGCGATGGAGATTTCCTTCCATTTTATTTTGAAAAAATTCGTATCTGTGGTCCTATTGGAAGTCAGGCGCAAAGCAGTATTCAAGTGGTAAGCCAGAATAAAGAAGTACATGATTTTTTGTCTTATAATATAAAAATGGCAGACAGCCAAGGAAACGTGCAGGTATCCATAGAAGAATATGTGGCTAAAAGAATTGATAAATCTTCATTTGGTAAAGTGGAAAGTCCCCTGCTCCATGAAGTGAAATGGCACGCACAAGAGGAACTGAAACTAGTAGGAAAGAAAGTAGCCTCTGATATTATTCTATTACAGAATGAATCGGAGTTTAATAAAAACGTTAAAGATTGTTTCAACAAGGCAGGATACTCTGTAAAAGTACTTCCAATTACCAAAGGATATACGAGATCCAGACTGCAGGAACTGTTAGCAAATCAGAAACTACATTCTAAAGTGAATCTTGTATTTGCAAAACATAATCCAGTAGAGGATGATGGCAAAAATAATGCAGATAAGATACAAGAAGATTTTATTGAAACCATACAATTGGTAAAACTGCTGGTGAACGAATATTCGAATTTGCAGTTTTCTTGTTTCATTGTTACGGAGTCTGCGTGTAATGTCCTGGAAAATGAAAAGGGAGGTAACCTCTTAGGAGCCATGCTTACAGCACTCTTCCATGTCGTAAATCAGGAGAACCAGAATATAACTGTGAAATGTCTTGATTTCGATAACAATACATCGATGGGGTATCTGGTTTCTGAGATAGAGAGAATAGAGGAAGACAAGGATTTTTCCTTATTTGCGTACCGCAATAATGTAAAATATACACAAAAAATTATAGCTGTTTCATCTGACCGGTTTTCGACAAACCAAACCGTGATAAAGAAGAATGGTGTATGTATTGTAACAGGCGGAACAGGTGGAATTGGACTGGAAATTTGCAAAAAAATCGCAGAACTACAGAAGGGAACGATCTGTATTATTGGAAAGACTGCGGTTGATGGCGATGAGGATGAGGTAGGTAAACAGTTAAAAGAACGGTTAGAAAGCTTATCAAATCATGGTGCCAACATTGTGTATTACTCTTGTGGTATAGCAGACCAGAATGCAGTGTGTGAGGTCTTCCAAAACGTTCAGGAGCAATTTGGCTCAATCAGTTTGGTTCTACATCTGGCTGGTATTTCAGGAAAGGGATATCTGCTAAGCAAACAAGAATCAGAAATACGAAACGTAATAGAGCCAAAGATCAAAGGTACTTGGATTCTTTATGAATTATGCAAAAAGCATCAAGTGAGTACACTTCTTCTTTCTTCATCCATTAGTTCTTTTACAGGTGGATTAGGACAAAGCGATTATGCAGCAGCAAATGCGTATATGGATTCATTTGCTGTTAGCCAGGATGGATGTGCAACAAAGGTCATCTCAGTAGACTGGAGTAGATGGAGCGATACTGGCATGGCGAAAGGAATAGAAGACAGGGAGGAATTGTTTTATCCAATTACCAAAGAAGAGGGAGTAGCTGCATTTGAGAAAGCACTTACGTTTGAAGGATGTAGATTGATTACAGGCCGAATAAATGAAAATCACGCTTATTTTCAAAAGAGTGCTATCAAGGGACAAGAAAAAGATAGTACAGATATTAGCACTTTTAAGGATTCGAAAGAAGAACTAGATATGGTGCAGATTATAGGACGTGAAGACCAGAACTATACAAAGCTAGAGAGACATCTGGCTCTAGTCTGGGGAGAAACACTTGGTTTATCTGAAGTTAATATTTTTCACAGTATTTACAATCAAGGTGGAGACTCTATTCTTGCTACCAGAATTATGAATACTGCAAAGGAGAAATACCATATAGCCTTAAACATCAGTGATATATTTAAATACTCCTCCATATATGAACTTGCAACTTATTTAGAACAGAAAGAGATAGCAATTAGTGAAATAAACGGAAACAAGACTATTCGAGCGAAGAGTCAATATTATCCTTTGTCGGTAGAGCAGGAAAGGATTTATTTCCTTCATCAGCTTGCTGAGTTAAAAACTATATATAATTTACCGTTTCATACAATTTTACCTAAAAAGCTAGAACTTAACTACCTTCAAGGAGCATTTGAAATATTGGCAGAACGGCATCCTGTTCTTAGAACCGTATTTCTCAAAAAAGATGGAACAATTGTGCAGAAGGTTCTTGATAAACTAGACCTAGAAATTGAGTGTGTGAAACTTACTGACGGCGAAAACCAGGATAGAGAGTTAGAATTACTATTCAAGCGAGAAAATGAATATGTGTTTTATTTTTCAAAGCCATTAATTAGGGTAATATTGATTTTGTTAAAAGATGCATCATGTTGTTTGTATCTGAACCTTCATCATTTGATTACAGATGGCTGGAGTACCAGAATTTTGTTACAGGAACTCTATCAGATTTACTCATGCCAAGAGGAGAAAAAACAAGTTACTCTTCCAGATGTCACATTTACTTATTTTGATTGGATTCAAGACAGGAAGAAGTGGATGCAGGCGGAACAGGCTAAGGAAATGGAACAGTACTGGATGCAGGAGTTGACAGCACCATTACCAGTTTTAGAATTGCCTTCTGATTTTAAACGTCCTCGTGTCCAGCAGTACCAAGGAAGTTTTGTTTTGGAATTTTTGGATCAGAGAGTTACAGAGAAGATAAAAGAACTTGCAGAAAACTCTCATACTACGCTGCATGTTGTTATGCTATCCATATATTTTGTATTGTTGCATAAACTGACTGGAAACACAGATATTATCGTAGGATTTCCAATGACTCTCCGGAGTAGAAAAGAATTAGAACAAGTAGTAGGACTTTTTGTAAATACATTATGTATTAGGGCAGACTTATGCGTGGATAATAAATTTTCTGAGTTTATCGGGTATGTAAAGGAGAAAAGCTATCAGGCATACGAACATAATCAATATCCATTTGATGAAATTGTAATGAAAATTAATCCTGAAAGGGATTTATCAAGAACGCCTGTATTCACCACATTTTTCCAGTTCTATGATGATATTCCTCAGGAAAGAGAGGGTGTAAGTCTTTATGATTTCAGTCTATATTGCAAACATGCAGGAGAAGGAATCGAATTAAGGGTAGAATATAGCACGGCACTATTCCGAAAAGAAACGGCAGAAAAGTATCTAAGATATTTTTGCAGGCTTGTGGAACAGGTGATTGATAATACAGAAGTAAAACTTATAGAATTGAGTCTCTTATCAGAGGAAGAATATCGGCAGCTTGCGTATGGATTTAGCCAGACTAATGTGCACTATAATACAGAAACAACCCTTGCAGATTTACTTTCCAGGAATGTAAAAGAGCATGGAAGTCGTGTTGCAGTACGTACTTCGGACGACGAGATTACATATCAGCAGCTACAGGATGAATCAGATTGTCTTGCAAAACATCTTATCAACATCGGTGTTCAGAAGGGACAAGTGATACCGATCTGTACAAAACGTTCAATCGAAATGCTGATTGGAATTTATGGAATCATTAAAGCTGGAGCAGCTTATATGCCAGTTAGTCCAGAACTTCCTAAAGCGCGTGTAGAGTACATGCTTGATGATTGCAAGGCAAACATTGTAGTTTTGGCAAAAGAAGAAAGAGAGCAGTTTAATGGTTATCAATGTGTTTGCCTAGAGGAGTTCAGGAACAATCAGGAGATAACGACATTTGATAAACAAGCAGTAACAGGAAAAGATTTAGCATATGTAATTTATACATCAGGTTCAACAGGAAATCCAAAAGGAGTGAAGATAAAACATCACTCTGTTATTAACAGGATTAACTGGATGAACAAGCAATTTCCACTTGGAATGGATGACATCATTATGCAAAAAACTACATATGCATTTGATGTATCCGTCTGGGAAATTTTCTGGTGGGCATACGCAGGAATTTCCGTTTACCTTCCAGAACCAGGAGATGAAAAGAAGCCAGAAGAACTGGTGAATGAGATTGAACAGTTTCAGATATCAGTTATTCATTTTGTACCTACTATGTTTCGAATGTTTTTGGATTATATCATACATTTCAAGGTAGTAGAAAAACTCAAAAGCTTAAAATACATCTTCTTAAGCGGAGAAGAGTTACCAGCAGAATATGTAAATCGGTTTTATAATTTCACCAATGGAATTCTGGAAACCCAATTAGTGAATTTATACGGACCAACGGAAGCAACTGTTGATGTCACTTATTTTGAATGTGACAGGAATGAGATATATGAGTATGTTCCAATTGGAAAGCCAATCGATAACACCTATTTATATATTTTGGACAAAGCACAAAATATACAGCCAATAGGAGTAAGCGGGGAACTATATATTTCAGGAGATGGCGTAGCAGAAGGGTATATTAATAAACCAGAACTTACAAAAGAGTATTTTGTAGACGATCCATTTCGAACTGGCTATAAAATGTACAGAACAGGTGACTTGTGCAGTTGGAGAGAAGATGGGAATATTCTATATATGGGAAGACTTGATCATCAGGTTAAAATCAGGGGTTATCGCATTGAGCGAGGTGAGATTGAGAAAGTACTTCTTAAATGTGAGAAAATACGCGATGCGATTGTAATAGATAAAAATGGAAAAGACAAGATGAAATACCTGTGTGCATATGTTGTCAGTGAAGAGGAACAAAAGCCAGATGAAATAAAAGCATTTTTAAGAAAATATCTTCCTGAATACATGGTGCCATCTTATATTGTGGTAAGAGAAGAATTTCCAATGTTACCAAATGGAAAAGTAAACTTAGAAAAACTAAAAGAGATTGAAATTTATGAGAGAACAGAGGAAATCCAAAGACCAGAAAACCATACCGAAAAGCTTGTACATAAATTGTGGGCAGAAATATTGGAACGAAACGCAGAAAAAATCAGTACAAACGATAATTTCTTTGATATTGGAGGAAATTCCATTCGTTTAATGTCACTGTGTATGGCACTAAATGAAAATGGATGGGATACACTTACCGTGGCACAGTTATTTTCTTATCCAACAATTAGTACAATGGCACAATTCCTCGATGGTATGAATAATCCATCTGATGAAAGCAAAGAAGAAGTAGAGGATAAAGAAAAGGAACAGGGAGATATGCTTAAGTTCTTGCTCCGAAAACAAGTGATTAGTCCTCTAAGAGAACTAGTGGAAAAGTGTGGATGGAGAATGGAACAGATACTGCTCGCACTTTTTGCATACGCGGTTGCCGAATATAAGCAGCAAAATACTGCACAGGTACAGACATGGAGCAGGTGTGGATATAATGAAAAGAAGTTGTGGACTTTGAATATTGATTTAGATGGCGTCGAATCAATATGGGACTTGTTTTCTATCGTTGAAAAACAGGAGAACTGCCAGAAAAACAATGAGCCAGAAGATTATTGCGAAAAGCAGCAGGTTTCACAACTAGACATTTTATTCTATAACAGAACTTACGGAGAAGCAACACGTGCAGATATTGTATTTGAGTATGATGATGGTGGACAGGATTATTGTTTTTATTGCTCTTACAATGTCAAAAATGCAGAATTCCAGCAGATGAAGCAAATTGCAGATTTATTTCAGACTGTTGTTTCGGCATTTGTCCAAGAAGAACTTAAGTAGGTGATTGTAATTGGAAGAAAAGAGTGCACGTAAAAACGGTGTAACCCCATATCACATTTCAAGATGCTTATAAAGAAAAAGGAGTCTATAAATGAAAAAGCTACTAAATCTGTCAAGCCCGTCCTTAGCAGATATGAAAAAAGAAAGCATGATTATTTCGAATACTGACATTGCGGTTATTGGCTTATCTGCACATTTCTCAGGGGAGAAAGACTATCATGCTTTTTGGGAAGAATTGCAGAAAGGGACGGATTTTATTACAGACATTCCGAAAGACAGAAAGACGGATGTTATAAATTATTTTGAATCAAAGAACGAACCAGTAGAGGAGATGGTGTGGAAAAAGCTGTCTTACCTACAAAATATTGACCAGTTTGATTATTCGTTCTTTCATATTTCGCCAGTAGAAGCAGGATTAATGGATCCAAATCAGCGTATTTTTCTTGAGACAGCATATGAAGCAATAGAAGATGCAGGATATGGCGGGGACAGCCTTTATGGAAGTAATACGGGAGTATATGTTGGTTATAGTGGAGACGCCTTGTACAAAAGCTTTATTCCACAGGTTAACCAAGAGGCAGCATCTATGGCACTAGCTGGAAATATTGATTCCATGCTTGCAAGCCGTATCTCTTATTTTATGAATTTTCACGGACCAGCGGTTATGACCAATACAGCATGTTCTTCGTCTTTAACTGCCTTGCACTATGCCTGCAAGGCATTACGGGATAAGGAATGTGATACAGCTCTTGTTGGGAGCGTAAAACTTTGTCTTCTGCCAGTGGAAAGCAGCTTTTCATTTGGAGTTGAATCCTCTACTGCGAGAACTTGTACGTTTGATGAGCATTCAGATGGAACAGGAGGAGGAGAAGGGGCAGCAGCCGTGCTTTTAAAGCCGCTTAGTAAAGCTATAAAAGAAGGAGATTCTATCTACGCAGTTATCAAAGGAAGTGCATTAAATCAGGATGGGCGTTCCGTTGGAATCGTGGCACCCAATCTAGAAGCACAGAAAAAGGTAATTCTAAATGCGTGGAAAGTTTCTGGTGTTGAACCAGAAACCATTTCCTACATTGAGGCACATGGTTCTGGAACAAAGCTAGGAGATCCGATAGAGATTGAAGGTATTACAGCAGCATTTCGTCAGTATACCGATAGAAAGCAGTTTTGTGCAGTCAGTTCAGTAAAATCCAATCTTGGACATTTGGATCATGCGGCTGGAATGGCAGGGTTTGTGAAAGCTGTATTATCTGTACATTATGGCAAACTTGTTCCATCGCTGCATTTTACAGAACCGAACAGGCAGATTAAATTCAAGCAGTCACCAGTATATGTAAATGACATCTTGAAAGAATGGAGGTGCGAGGGTTATCCAAGGAGATGTGGAGTTAGTTCTATGGGACTTAGTGGAACAAACTGCCATATTGTTTTGGAGCAAGCACCAGATTCATATAAAAGATACAAACCAGCAACAGGATCTTTTATTTTTATCATTTCTGCAAAAAATAAAAAGTCACTTAACAATCTGTTGGTTGCTTATATTAGTTTCTTAGAACAAAATACAGTCGAAGTGCAGGATTTAAGTTATACTTCAGCAGTAGGAAGAGGACACTATCAGTACCGTATCGCAATAATTGCAAAAAGCCAGCAGGAACTTGAAGAAAAATTACGTAGACTAGCAGAAGATGGACTTGAAAATGAAGATACATTAAGTTTTTACGGGGAACATAGAATTGTTTATGAACATGGAAACGGTAATGGTGAATACACAAAACAGGAACAAGAACATTTTACTATAGAAGCAAGTAGCATTGTAAGACAAGCTAAACAACAGGATGTATCTGATCAGACATTGCTAGAAGCGCTTTGCAGATTATACGTGCAAGGAGCAGATGTAGACTGGAATGAGTTATATAAAGGAAAAGAGGGAAGACGCATCTCTCTTCCATGTTATCAGTTTGATCGCGAAAGATGCTGGGTTAAAGAGGAAAAAACAAAAGTTAATAAGGATGACAATGAGGCATATTATCAAACTAAGTGGAAGCAGGAAGAACTGCCTGCTGTAAAGAAAAATGTAAACCGCATTGCTGTCATAATGAATCCAACTGATATCGAAAAGCAGCTAGCAGAAATATTAGATAGTTATTCTGAAACAACAGTTAGAATAATACTTGGAGATCAATATCAGAAAATTAGTGAAAAGGAATACTGCATTCGACCAGTATTAGAAGATTATCAAAGAATATTAGAAGAGAATCCATTCGATAAAATTGTATTGAGCTTGGCTTTATCGACTGAAAGAAATGATGGAGAGATAGAGGAATTAGAGAAACAAAGAACCTTCCTGACAGAGAACCTGTTTTATCTCAATCAGGCTGTAAACAAAAGCGTATTCCGAACAGAAGTTGTGTTGCTGTCAAAATGTACTGCTTTGGTAGATGGAAAAGAAGAAAGGATATATCCAGAATGTTCTATCTTAGAGGCATTTGGAAAGGTAATGCCTCTTGAAAATCCATGGATTACTACAAGGTTTATTGATACGGATCAAAATACAGATATAGACTTGATTGTAAGAGAAATCGTTTCAAGCAGGAAATTGTATAAAATAGCATACCGGAGCCAAATTCGGTACTCTGCATATCTAGATGAAATGGAAAAACCGAAAAAAGTACAGAAAATGATTCGGGGAGGCGAAGTCTATATCATTTTTGGAGGACTTGGCGGGTTAGGTTTAGAAACTGCATTAAGTCTTGTAGCAGAGCATAAGGTAAAGGTAGTGTTAATTGGACGTACAGCATTTCCAGAGAAAAGCGAATGGAATGAAATCTTGCGAGAAGGAAAAGACGATGTGTTATGCCGAAGTGTGAAAATGTTACAAAAAATCCAGTATGGCAAGGGCAAAGTCCAAATCAAGCAGGCAGATATTACAGATTGCATACAAATAAGAGAAGTCTTAAAACAGATTTATGCGGAATATCACCGAATTGATGGCGTGTTTCATTATGCAGGTGTAAATAGTGGAAAGACAGGGAAGCTTCTACGGGATCAGATATTAACTGATTTTGAAGAGGAAGTTAAGGCAAAGATAAAGGGAACAGCGATTTTGTATAAGGAAGCAGAACCGTACCATCCAAAATTCATGATCGCATTTTCTTCTCCAATTTCTTTAATTGGAGGAGTTGGAGCCGGTTCCTATACAGCATCGAATTTATTCCTAGACGTATTTGCAGCTAGTACTGTGAAAATGCCTTTCAAACTCCAGACAATTGCGTGGGCTCCATGGGAACAGACAGCAAAGAAACTAGGGGATTATTTTAAACCAAAGAAGCAGCTTTTTAAGACTATTCAGACAGAGCAGTTGTTACGTGCATTAGATGCAATGCTCTCATCATATGAAACAAGTGTAATCTTTGGCGGTATTAATTTTGAATGTGAATTGCTCCAGATATACAGCCAGCTGCCATTTCGATTAAGCAGAGTATTAGAACGCAAAATAAAATATGAAACACAAGACAAGGAAACAAAGCAAATTAAGCCAATTGGCAGAATGGATAGTGATTATACAAAGACTGAATTAGAAGTGGTTCAATATTTTGGAAATCTGCTTGGATACACAGAAATCAATATCTATGATAATTATTTTGAAATGGGTGGAGATTCTGTAATCGGGGCTAAAATTATAAATTCACTAAACGAGACTAGAAATGGAATGTTAAGTATCACAGATCTTTTTACCAACTTAACAGTATATGAATTTGCTAAAAGAATTGAGGAAAAGCTTGAATCACAGGATAACCAATCTGAGTACGGAATATTGCCTGTACCAGAAAGCCAAACCGAAAATGAAATGGAGTTATCTTATTCACAGCGAAGAATTTATATTCAATGTAATATGATGGATTGCAAATTAAGTTATAATATACCAGTTTGTTATGAGATAGAAGGGGAATTTTCTGTTGATAAACTGGAACATGCACTGAATCAAATGATTGCACGTCACCAGATTTTAAGAACTACATTTGAAATCCGTGATAGTTGCCCGATTCAGGTAATTCACGAACTTTTTCATCTCGAATTAGAACGGCTGCATTGTAAGGAAGGAGATGTGGACAAAATTGTCACAGGTTTAATTCAGCCATTCCAACTTAATAAGCTGCCATTGATACGAGCAGCGGTTATTGAAGTAGATGAAAGAAGGCATTTGCTATTTTTAGATCAGCACCATATCATAAGTGATGGTTTTTCACTAAATATCTTTATGCGGGAATTATTTCTTGCTTACACGGAAAAGGATTTACCAAAGGCAGCCCAGTATTCCAGATTTACAGAATGGCAGAACGGGATGCGTATGACAGCACGTTATGAAGAACAGAAAAACTTCTGGAGAACGATGCTGAAAGGATTAACTCCAAAAACCGAATTGTCTTATGACTATAGAGATAAATTAGTACAGACATTTGAAGGAGAAACGTATAGCCAGCAGTTAGGAGAAGAACTGACGAAGAAAGTTTCCAGTCTAGCTATACAATATCAGACTTCAGGTTACACCTGTTTGCTTTCTGTATTTTACATTCTTTTGCATAAAAGCGTAAAAACAGAGGATATTACTATTTTGACACCTGTTCTGGGAAGAAAGAAGAAAGAATTTGAATATATGATGGGAAATTGTATTAACCTTATTCCATTAAGAAATTATCCAAAGCCACAAACCAGTTTTTCGGAATTCCTTCAGGATGTAAGAGATAGAAGTTTGGCTTGTTTTGAAAATGAAAATGTACAATTTGATGATATTCTTGAACTTCCAGAAGTAGCACAAGAAGTAAATATTTATTCTCAATTTAATGTTATGCTTATAAAAAATGATTTGGAAAAAATGCATAAAAATATAGAAAATATGTCTATAAAGGAGCATAATATTATTAATAAAACTGCAAAATACGATTTGTCACTAGAACTGAAATTTACTAGTAATAATATTGGTTTGACGTTTGAATATGCTAGTAGCAGATTTAAGTTAGAAACTGTAGAAAGACTGTCTGAAAATTATATTGCTTTAATCAGACAGGTGTGTGACAATCCAGATGGAAAAATTGCTAATTTGCATTGTACAAAATATGCTGCAGGGGAGAAAAAGAAGAAGTTGAAAAGCTTGCTAAAAAATCTGCAGGATGAACTTTCGTGATATTGGAGGATATTGTTGTTAAAAAAAATCTAATGGAGAAAAAGAATATGCTTCAACGGAAAATAGAAGAAACGGCACAAAGGCAGCCTAACAGTGTTGCACTTGTTTTTCATGATAAGGAAATTACATATCAGGAGCTCAACGAGAGAAGTAATGTATTAGCTTTCAAGTTCAAAAAAGCAGGAATACGAAAAGGTGATATCGCTGCAATATTTGTAGAGCGTTCTTTCAGCATGATTGAAATTATTCTGGGAATCTGGAAGGCAGGTGCTTCGTATCTTCCGATTGACATCGAAATTCCAGAACAACGAGTGCAGTATATGCTAAACGATAGTTCGGCAAAGACCATAATTGTAACAGAAAATTCTGATGCTATATTTCAGAAGTACCAGATGAGCAAGCAACTGGTAATTGTAAATGTTGACCAGATAGAAGATAGTCATGAAACGATAGATTTTTGTATAAAAGGAGAAGAAGACACTGCGTATGTCATTTACACTTCTGGAACATCTGGAAAACCAAAAGGTGTTGTGGTTAGTCATGGAAATCTCAGCAATTATGTTGTTGCAATGGAGAAGATTTTCCCTCATTTTCATGAAAGGAAAATTCTGAATATCACAACCATATCGTTTGATATTTTCGTTATGGAAACGATTTTCCCGTTAACACAGGGAATGACGGTTGTAATTGCAGATGATACAGAAAAAAAAGAGCCTGAAATGCTTGCCAATTTAATAGAAACACAAAAAATAGATGTTATCCAGACGACGCCATCAAGGTTGGAAATCTTATTAAGGAATGAAGAATTTAGGCAAAAAATAAGTCGGCTATCAGATATCTTATGTGGCGGAGAAACACTACCAAAAGCTCTGATAAAAAGACTGAAATCATATACAGAAGCATTCGTTTATAATATGTATGGTCCAACTGAGGCAACCATCTGGATTTCCGTTAAAAAAATAGAAGAACCAGATATTGTTACAATCGGAAAACCCATTATTAATAACACATTTTACATATTCGATGCTCAGGGTAACCAGTTAGAAGAAGGAAAAACAGGTGAACTTTGCATCAGTGGTAAAAATGTTGCAAAGGGCTATTTGAATTTACCAGAACAAACAGCAGAAAAATTCCTTATAGACCCTTTCGATGGAGAAAGTCGCATGTACCGTACGGGTGATCTGGCAAGACTGCTCAAAAACGGGGAAATTGAACTAATAGGAAGAATGGATGATCAGGTTAAGATAAATGGATACAGGATTGAACTAGAGGAAATAGAATTTAACTTAGGAAAGCTTGCGGAAATTGTCGAGTGCAAAGTAGTGGCTAAGGATTCAAGGAATGGTACTAAATATTTGGTAGGATATTATGTTGCAGAGCAGGTATTAAATGAACGGTATATCGAGGAGTATTTACTAACGAAAATGCCTGATTATATGGTGCCACGAGTATATGTAAAGTTAAAAAGCTTTCCACTATCGCTAAGTGGAAAAGTAAATGTTTCCTTGTTGCCAGACCCTTCAGAAGTGAAGATAGAGGAAAAAGAAGAACATGCGGTAGAACTTAAAGAAATAAAAGAGGCATTATTAGAAATTTGGCAGGAAATTTTGGATAATCAAGATATTACGGAACAAATTAATTTCTTTGCGGCAGGAGGAAATTCCCTTACTATTGTCATGCTTATTTCGAAAATTAACAAGTTATACCCTGGTTCGGTAGATTATGCAGACATTTTTTCTCATCCGTCCATTTCTATGCTGGCTCGTCTGATAATGGATTCAGAACATATACAGCAGAAATTTGTAGTATGTACAGTAGCTCTTAAGAAGAAATACCTAGCAAACAGGGAGGAAGCCCTTAAAGATATTGTCCTAGAAGCCGAATTAGAGGAAGGTAAGGCAGAAGTATTCGAAACAGAGCTTATGAAAGATGGGTATCAGAAAGAAGAAGGCTTATTATCTGCATTTCTTCTACTTATGTACCAGATAGCCGAGGATTCTGTTTTAGGTTTGACACTAGTATGGAAAACCCCTGATCAAATGGAACCATTTAAAATCAATATAGAACAGATAGAGGAGTTTTCTGAACTTATTGATTCTGTAAAAAATACGCTGACGATTAATACAGGTAAGGAAAAGAAGTCTTTCTATCAGGAAAACTGTGAATTTATTCGTGGAGAAATGGAAATCGCTACACTTTTTTCTTATAACGGAAAAATTCATGATCGTGTGAAGGAGCAGATGGATTGGATATGCGATGTTACGAGTTATAACGGAAAGATAAAAATTGTATTTGAGTATAACCCTGAAAAACTATCTGGGGAGAAAATGATGTGCCTGTTTCGAGCGTATCTAAATCTACTGGATTCAATCGTAGAATAATGATGGAGGAATACACTTGTTTAAGTCAGAATATGCAGATATATTTGTTTGTCCCAACTGTGGAAACGGTATGAAGTTGGGGTTTGAGGTGTTCCAGTGTGAAAGCTGTAATACAAAATACAGGTCTCGCCGTGGAGTACCTGTTTTACTGAAAACGGAATGCAACAATCAACAAAAAGTTGAGGTACAAAAAGGCTATCAGAAAGTATTCCATTCTTTACAGGACTATGGCCTTGCAGAGTATTCCTCTTTCCTCAATTTAGGTTATGCCGATGTTGATGTCAAGAAGACAGAAGAAGGAGAAAGTCCATTTTATAAATTAAACCAGACATCCATCCGCCTTCTGTATGAATTGATAGGAGACAACTCTCTAGATGGACATCGAGTACTAGAAGTTGGATGTGGAAGAGGAGGCAGCCTTGCTGAATTGGATGAGAAATTTCAGTCAAAGTTGCTGGTAGGTTTAGATTTATGCTTTGAAAACGTGTATCATTGCAGTAAAGTACATAAGTTGAAAAAGGGCTTTTTTTGTGAAGGAGATGCGGAAAAGCTACCTTTTCGAAGTAATACTTTTGATGATATAGTAAATATAGAATCATCTCACTCTTATCCAGATATAGAAAGTTTTTATCGTGAAGTTTATAGAGTTTTAGTAAACGGTGGTTTGTTTTTTTATACAGATATTATGTCAGTAGAGAAGTTTATGCAATGTGAAGCTTTATTAATAAAGATTGGATTCCAGATGTTAACCAATCGAGATATTACAGCTAATGTATTGAAAGCCTGTGAGGAGAAAGCGAAAAAAAGAGCTACCGTATTTAAAAAAGTAAATATGAAAAATGATATGTCTCTTTTAGAGGATTTTCTAGGGGTACCAGGTTCTGATATTTATCAAGAAATGAAAGATTGTGTACAGATTTATAAGATTATAATTTTAAAGAAGCAGGTGAAATACTTGTGAAAAAGATGTTGATATCCAAAAACATGGATTTTAAGGAATGTATAAGCGAGAATATTACATCAGTTGATAAAAAAGATATCGCCATTATTGGAATATCTTCAAAGATTGCTGAGGCAGAAAACTATGAGGAACTATGGCAGATACTAAAGCATGGTAAGGACTGTATGAAAAAGCTTAGTGAGGAACGAAAGAAATTTATTGAACCATTTTTCCTTAGTATGGGAACAAAGCAAGAAGATTTAAGTTATGAGGATTGTTCAGAATGTGCATTTCTAAATAACACTGCGATGTTCGATGCTGATTTCTTTGGTATTTCGCCAATGGAAGCATCACTTATGGAACCATCACAAAAACTATTTCTCACATTAGCATATAGGGCAATGGAGGACGCTGGATACGGTGGTGATGTATTACGTGGAAGCAAGACAGGTGTATATGTAGGATACAGCAGTGATTTTGGAATTGATTATAAAAATTATATTCAGATGGTAGATCCTTCTCTCGCATCCCTTGCTACAGTTGGGAATATTAAATCATTGATTGCAGGAAGAATTGCATATCTGATGGATTTTAAAGGACCAAGTATGCTGGTAGACACAGCATGCTCGTCATCTTTAGTGGCAATTCACCTGGCATGTGAATCAATCAGGAAAGGTGAGTGTGATCTGGCAATCTGTGGTGGTGTGAAAGTCATGATTCTGCCAAAGAAAATTGACAAGGAAAGTGAAGTAAGGATAGAGGCAGAAGATGGAAGAGCAAAGACTTTTGATGATAAATCAGATGGAACAGGAGCAGGGGAAGGCAGTGGAGCTATTTTACTAAAACCGCTATATAAGGCAATTCGGGATAATGATTCTATATATGCTGTAATCAAAGGAAGTGCCATTAATCAGGATGGAGCGTCTGTAGGAGTATCTGCTCCAAATGGGAAGTCACAGGAAGCGGTAATTGAGAAAGCATGGAAAGACGCTGGAATTAATCCTGAAAACATTTCTTATATTGAGGCTCATGGAACAGGAACCCAGCTTGGAGACCCAGTGGAAGTAAAGAGCTTAGACAATGTGTTTCGAAAATTTACAAATAAAAAACAATTTTGCTATATTGGAAGTGTAAAAACAAATATAGGACATTTAGATAGTGCAGCTGGAATAGCCGGTATTATAAAGCTGATTCTTGCCTTAAAAAACAAGGAATTGCCTCCTATGACTCATTTTCATACGCCAAATCGTAAAATCGAATTTCTTGATTCGGCGGTTATAGTAAATGATAGATTACGAAAGTGGGAAGCAACTGGAGAAAGAATATGTGGAATCAGTTCATTTGGATTAAGTGGAACGAACTGTCACATGGTCTTGAAGGAATGGAAACAGGAAGAGAATAAAAAGAAAGCTGCTTCTAAAAAAGAATACATATTTGTTCTTTCTTCTAAGAGTAAAAATGGACTTTTATTGTTAGAGGATGATTACATAGAATGGCTTGCTAAAAACCTAGAGGAGCCAATTGAAGATATCTGCTATACAGCGCAAGCAGGACGTGGACACTATAAATACAGGTTGGCTATTGTTGTAAGTAGTTCAAGAGAACTGCTAAAGAGACTCCTGAAACTTAGATTATCTGAATTAAAAACAGATAATAAGGGGCAACATTCTCTAACACAGAATTCTTCAGAGAATTGTTATTTCGGTGAGCACACGGTGATAGCAAATAATCGAGTAAAAATAAGGAACGGCGACATTACATTAGATGACAAGGAAAGACTGAATATGGAGATACGGAAACTAGAAGTAGAAACGGAGATATCTTCAGAAATTTCACACAAAGCAGCTAGCTTATATGTACAAGGTGCCGATTTTCCATGTCAGCTTCTTTTTTATGAGAGAACATGTCGGCGTATTCATCTTCCAGAATACCATATGCAAGAAAAAGAATGCTGGTTAGGAGTTGATGAAAACAAAGTTGCAAAAAATATTCGAAGAGGACTTAACCACCCATTTTTGCATAATTTGTGTGTGAACTCAATTGATGGAACTATATATGAAACATCGTTTAGTCCTAATCTGCAGTGGGCACTAAAAGAGCATAGAGTAGGAGATAGTTATGTGCTTCCAGGTACGGCGTACATAGAGATCATGAGAGCAATAGCACAAACCAAATGGGGAAGTATAACGAGTATCACGTTAGGTGAACTGGTATTTTTAGAACCATTGTCTGTCCAAGAAAATGAAACGACCATATTGCAAACAATTGTAAAAGAAGAAAATGAGGTTCTGAAATTTGTATTTGCAAGTAAAGACACATTAAGTCAACGCTGGATAACCCATGTTGAAGGAACATCTTTTGTTGCTCTGAAACAGGACACAAAAGAAATCGCGGTAAAAGAACTAAAAAATCGATTACATTTACATAATGAGCCGCTAGATGATTCTGATTCAGATTTCGTAAAGGTTGGCGGCAGGTGGAAAAACATTGTGTCATTTTATACTGGAGAAGATGAAGTATTGGTTAAACTGGAATTACCAGAACAGTATCAGGAAGATATAAAAGAATTTGTGCTACATCCTTCCTTGCTGGATAATGCGGTTAATTTCATGATTCAAGGAATAGGAGAGGGAAGATATCTTCCTTTTACCTATAAAAAACTAAGTATATATGGTAAGATGCCGGCAGCTTTTTATAGTTATATAAGGAGAAAAAAGGTCAGCAAAGAAACAGATACCATTACCGCAGATATTGATTTAATAGATGAAAATAACCAAGTATTTATATCAATTCAGGATTATACAATCAAAAAAGTGGAAGATAGGGCTATGTTTATGAACACGCCTCTGTTTTTCTGCCAGGGCTGGCAGAAGGAATATCCGATTGAGAAGAAGGAAGGGAAAAAGTTACATAAGCTCCTGGTTCTCACTAGTTTGTATACTAAAGATACAAAGCACATAAAATTTCTAAAAGCCAATTATGATGTGATAGAAACGATAGTGGGAGAAAGCTGGTGTACAGAGAATTCTAATACGTACAGGATTGGATGTACAGAGCAAGATTTTGACCATCTTGTCCAAGAATTAGAGAAAGAACAAATAGAAGATATCTTCCTATTTACGGGTTATGGTGTTTATGATAATTGCAGTACTCTGAAAGAGTTTCTAATGCAAAAAGAACTTATTCTCAACAGTATGTTTTATCTGGTAAAGGCATTATCTAAAAACAAGTGGAAGAAGCCGGTAGCCATTACCGTTTTAGCTAAACAGGTTTATCAGATAACAGGGAAAGAACAAGTAAGTTCCTTAAATGCAGCATTATTTGCTTTAGCAAAAGTAGTTTCCCAGGAGTCGTTAAATATTACGTGTACTTGTCTTGATATTGATAACAAGACCGAAACGCAGGAAGTGATAAGTGCATTAAATGAGTATGAGCTTTCCGAAGCAGCATACCGAGATGGCGATATTTATATTCCAGTAATTAAAGATGCTGATATTGACGCAAAGCAGTGGAAGACAAAATTTAGTCCAGAAGGTGTATATATTATCACAGGTGGCTTGGGCGGCGTTGGTAAGGTTCTTTCGGAAAATATAGTAAAATACGGTGGAAGAAATCTCTTGTTAGTCAGCAGAAGTGCAGAATTGCAAGATGAGTTAAAGAATACATATAGCAACCGCGGAGTTATAGTAGAATGTTTTCAAGGAAATGTAGCAGATTATGAAACGATGAATGTAATGTTATCCTATGCTAGAAAGAAGTTCGGAAAGATTAATGGAATTCTTCATTGTGCAGGCAATCACGGAGATGGATTTTTATTCCGAAAGGAAATGGCAACGTTTAATGAGGTTTTGGAACCTAAGATTATTGGAACTTGGGTGTTGGATAGACTGACGCAGACGGATGATTTGGAGTTTTTTGCAATGACTTCATCAATTAACAGCATTACAGGAGGGCAAGGGCAAGGAGATTACACATGTGCAAATGCATATCTGGACAGCTTTTCTAGGAGCAGGAATCTGCAGGAGAAGAGAACATTTGCAATTGACTGGCCATTATGGAAGCATACAGGTATGTCAGCAAAGTTTGAAGTAGATGACACAGATAGTTTACTAGAGGCGATGGAACCATCCAAAGCAGGTTACTATTTTAATACTGTTCTGACAAGCAATTATGCGAGTGCAATAGTGGGAAATCCTAAGAAACGGTCAGAAAGTTCTCAAAAAGAAACTTTGGCAATAGGTGAGATTACAAGAAAGAAAATACCTATGGGCGACCAGTCAGGAGAATCAGGTGAGCTCAGGATTGAAGGAAAAAAACAGAGTCAATGTACCCAAACAGAGTTAAAACTGGCAAATTTGGTTGGAGACGTTTTAAAGCTTTCTAAGGTTGATTTGTATCAAAATTTTAAAGAAATGGGAATGGATTCAATCCTTGCAGTCAGACTTGTACGGAGAATTAACCAGAATCTCCCAGATTCGGTAGATGTTGCAGATGTTTTTACTTATGTAACAATTGTAGAATTAGCTAGTTATATCGAAAAGAAAACTAAAGTGTCTGGTGATAAAAAAACAGTACATTCATTGGAAGATATTATGCTTTTACTTGCAAGTGGAGAGATAAGCATAGAAGAGGCAGGAGAACTAAAAAAATATATTATTTAACATAAACATAAAAGTATAAATTAGCATAAAGAAAGGGACAGCATGGAACAAGTTGAAAAATATTTATTTGATATGGTAGCGAACCATTCCATTCAGCCAAAAGATGCTTCAAATATTTTGAAGTTAATCGGTGAGGATGAGGAGAAAAATAAAAATGATATTGCGGTAATTGGCATGTCATGCCGATTTTCAAATGCCGAGAATTATGATGAATATTGGCAGAATATTATGCATAAAAGGAATTGCATTAGGGAATTCCCAGAAAAAAGAAAAGAGTATGTTCAGCAGTTTTATAAAGCAATTGATTCTCCCTATGTCGATCTTCCATTTATGAGAGCAGGCTTCTTAGAATCAATCGAACAGTTTGATGAATCAATGTTTCGTATTTCTCCGAAAGAAGCAAAAGACATGGATCCATTTCAAAGAATGTTTTTAACTGCTGCATTTGAGGCAATGGAGGATGCTGGATATTCAGCAAAACAGATAGCTGGGACGAGAACAGGAGTTTTTGCGGGAAGAGATCATACTCCAGAAAATCCTTATAAACACATTGCTGGCTCATCCGAACCATTGGTTATGACAGGCACATGGACTGGTATTATGGCGAGCAGACTATCTTATATCTTCAATCTGCAGGGACCAAGCATGGTGATTGACACTTCCTGTTCTTCTGGATTAACGTGTGTACATTTGGCATGTCAGTCGCTAAAATCTGGGGAATGTGATATGGCAATTGCAGGAGGCATTCATCTAGAATTTACAGCGAAGCAGAGTCTAAACCCTACATTTACCATGATTGAGTCTGAAGATAACTGTGTCAGATCTTTTAGTTCTGGGGCAACAGGTACAGTATGGGGAGAAGGAGTAGCAGCCGTTTTCTTAAAGCCATTAGATCGTGCCCAAAAAGATGGAGATCATATTTTAGGAGTTATCAAAGGAAGTGCAATTAATAATGATGGGGCATCTAACGGTTTGACCGCACCCAATGCACAGGCTCAGGAACAGGTATTGATTGAAGCTTGGAAGAATGCGAAAGTCGATCCAAGAACAATTTCATATATAGAAGCACACGGAACAGGAACAGAACTAGGTGATCCTATTGAAATCAAGGGAATTCATGATGCATTTTCTCGATATACGGACAAAAAGCAGTTTTGTGGAATTGGAACAGTAAAAACAAATATTGGTCATACAGTAGCTGCATCTGGAATTGCATCTTTAATCAAGGTTATTTTAGCAATGCAGCATGAAGTACTGCCACCAAGCATTAACTTTAAATATCCAAATTCATATATTAGTTTTACAGATTCACCAGTCTATTTTGTAGACAGGCTTCAAAAATGGGAACGAGGAGAAGGTCCAAGAAGAGCGGGTATCAGTGCATTTAGTTTTAATGGAACCAATGCACACCTGGTATTGGAAGAACCAGAAAGAACTGTACAAGGACAGGCCTCTAAGGAAGAACCGCAACTATTTGTTTTTTCTGCTAAAAATGAAAAGACCCTGACACATTATATTGAGGCATGTTATCAATACCTGAATTCAGAAAATGATGATTCGTTTGAAAAAATTAGTAAAACAGTACAAGTATATAAAGAAGTATTTGATAACCGACTTGCTTTTGTAGCTCAGGATAAGCAAGAACTCAAAAGAAAACTAAAATATATATTAATGAATGGTTTAAGGGAAGACGATGCACAAAAAGTATTTTATGGTACATTAAGAGGAAGTCATAAGAATACACAGAGGCTGGAAGATAAAATTATGGAAAGAGCAAGAAACATTAGACAAGAAAAGATAACGGAACAGATTGTACTGCTCAATTATTTGGGGAAAGCCTTTGTAGAAGGAATCCAAATGAATTTTGTAGAACTTTTTCAATATGAAACATTTGAAAAAGCAAGGCTTCCGATTTATCCTTTGGATTTTAAAAGGTACTGGCCAGAAGATCCATTTCCAGAAAAAAAGGATAAGTTGAAAGAAATACAGCATCCATTACTAAATAAATGCTTGGTACAGTCAATTGATAGCGAAATTTATTTATCAAAATTAAGCCCTAAGGTACAATGGGTTTTAAGTGAACATAAAATACAAGGACATTATGTACTACCAGGAACTGCTTATATTGAAATGCTTCGAGAATTAGGAAGCATGATTACCAATGAAGAGTCAGTTACATTTAAAGAACTTGTATTCATAACACCTCTGATTGTAGAACAAGAAGAAACGAAAGATATTCAAATTATCATCAAAGAGGACAGTGGTGAGAAACATATAACGGTTGCAAGCAAAGAAGAGATGCTAGATTCTTGGGTGAAACATTTAGAAGCTGTTTTGGTAAAGAATGAGAAAGAAACAGTCAGTCATTTTGATATTGAGGAACTGAAATCATCATTAACCAAACAGACCATACAGCCAGAAGAAAAAAAGAGCGATTTCTTCTCGATAGGAAACCGTTGGAAGTCTACAAGAGAAATTTTTATGGGAAAAGATGAAATCATGTGTTTCTTGCAGCTTCCAGAGGAATATGAAAAAGATTTTGACGATTACATACTTCATCCAGCACTATTAGATAATGCTGTAAACTTTTCTATTCAGAACATTGGAGATGGCATGTATCTTCCATATGCCTATAAGAAAATAAAAATTCTTCGCAAGATGCCAAAAGAATTTTATAGCTTGGTTCGAAGAAAAGGTGATATCAGCAATGAAGAGACGATTACAGCAGACATCTGGCTAATGGATATGAAAGGCAATGTATTTGTTGAAATAGAAGATTATAGCATTAAAAAAGTACATTCTCATGAATTTGAGAACAGATATAAAAATTTAAAAGGTCAACAACCTCAATTTTATAAAACCGGATGGGAAAAGATTGATTTTGAAGCAAATATGGAAAAACAGGCTCACGAGGATATGCTGATTTTGGAAGTTGGTACAGAATTGGGCTTAAAAGTGGCTGAAGTTTATGGAAGCGATAATGTAATCAGAGTCTCTATTGGAAGCCAGTATGAGGAATTAGGAGGAAACTGTTTTTGCATTAGACAAATACAAAAAGATTATGATAAGCTCTTTAGCATATTGAAAGAAAAAAATATTGGTAAGATCGTGCATGCGATGAGCTGTGATGAAGCAAAAGATTTTGAAAGTCAGAAAATTAATAGTATCAGCAGCTTATTCTATCTGGCTGAAGCTCTTACAAAGAACAGGATTTCCAAACCGATAGAATTAATACTAGTAACATGTTATGCTTATCAGATAGTCGAAACGGATAAAATTCGTCCTTTTGGAAATCCGTTGTTTGGATTGGGAAGAGTGATTGCTCAGGAAAATGAGAATATTACGTGCCGCTGTATTGATTTGGATGCTGCAACAGAAATAAAGGCTGTAATGGATGAAATTTGCTATTCACCAAGATTTCTTGTTGCGTATCGAGCAAATGAGCGCTATGGTAGACGCTTGGATATCTTAGAACAGAAAAAAGAGGAAAATGTTGCTGGAATAGAATGGAATGAAGATGGCGTTTATGTAATAACTGGTGGTACTGGAGGAATTGGTTTTGAGCAGGTGAAATATTTATTAAGCCATTCTAAAAGTAAGCTGGTTTTATGGAGCAGAAATAGAAGTAATCGGAAAGAAGCATGGAATCAGATTTCAGAAAACGATAGAATCAACTTCATGCAGATAGATGTTACAAATTATGATCAGGTAAACCAAGCACTATTAGATATTCGTTGCAAATACGGGAAAATTAATGGTATTTTCCATTGTGCAGGGGTTGCGGGAGATGGTTTCCTCTTCCGAAAAAATGAGACAGAGTTTATGGAAGCGGTTGCCGCAAAGATAGAAGGAACAAGAAACATTGTACTATCCACTCAACAGGATGCTCTTGATTTCATTATTCTATTTTCTTCCATAACTGCACATACAGGAGGTCTTGGACAATCAGATTATACGGTAGCAAATGCATTTTTGGATAGCTATGCTTCTCTATTAAGAAGCCAAGGAATACAGGCGATTTCTATAAACTGGCCTTTATGGAAAGATGTTGGGATGAGTGAAACTTATCATGTAGATGAAAATATGAGTGTGTTTAAGTCTATTGAACCAGACAGGGCTATTGCTGCAATGGAAGAAGCATTACAGATGGGATATGCGAATTTGCTTTTTGGTGTACCGAATTATGAGCTGATTGCCAAAGCAGGAGGAAACCTACCATTCCGACTAACCGGTTCTATGCAACGCATCCTTAATAAATTTAATCAGAAGGAATTGGGTCAGTCTGATGCTCAAGGAAGAACGAATGATATAGGGAAAGTAGTATTTGCAGGAAAAACCGAAGAAGAATGTACAGAAATCGAAAAGAAACTCGTTTATATATGGGCAAATTCATTTGAATGCCAAGAAATTGATGTATATGCTAATTTTAGGGATTTTGGTGGAGACTCAATTATTGCAACACGGGTTTATAAAGAGATAGTTGCAAAAGTATGTAATGAGGTTGATATATCTGACATTTTCACTTACCCAACTATTGTGGAACTGGCAGAAGCAATTGAGAAAAGAATGGATAAAAAGGAACAAAAGGATAAAATCGCCAGCAGCGAAGTGGATGATGAAAAGTTGAAGAACCTACTACAGGGAATTAAGTCTGGATCTATTTCTGTAGAGAATGCAACACAAATACTTGAAAAGAGATAGAGGAGTTTTTATGAATAAAAAACTGGTTATTGTCGGTGCAGGAGTGGCAGGGTTGGCAGCAGGAGTTTATGCGCGATTAAATGGTTTTGATTCAATAATTTATGAGAGCCATGATAAAGCAGGTGGTGTTTGCACATCATGGAAAAGAAAAGAATTTACGATTGATGGATGTATACACTGGATTATGCTTGATAAGCCGGGAACTTTAACGTATCAAACATGGAAAGAACTAGGAATATTGGAGAAATGCCGTTTCCTTCCTATTGATGTTTTTCTTGAAATATACGGGCAACGTGGGGAAAAACTGACCGTATATAGTGATGTAGATAAACTGGAAACAGAAATGATAAGAGTGGCACCTGAAGATATCGATTATATTAAACAGTTTACCACAGCAATTCGGCTCTATCAAAAAATGCAGGATAGTAAAGATCAAAAAGAAAACAGAAGAGCATTTTTTGGTATAACTAGGCTATTATCGGATGTGCAGGGAGGTTTGATGAAGGTTGAAGATTATGTCCGTAGACTTCAGAATGCTTTCCTGCGGGAAGCATTACCATTGGTTTTAGGACCTGATACGACAGTTGGGATTTTAGCAATGACTTTAGCGCAGTTTTCAAGCAGGATAGTTGGGATTCCAGAAGGCGGTTCCTTGGCTTTTTCAAACTTATTACTGGAAAAATACAAGACTTTAGGTGGAGAGATTGTATATAATAAAACAGCAGAAGAAATTCTAAAAAAGGATGGAAAAGCGTATGGGGTTGTTCTTTCAGATGGGACACAGTCCAAGGCAGACTATGTAATCTGGGCAGGAGATGGACATCATCTGCTATTTGACTTATTATCTGATGTTGAGCAGGATACAAGTACGCAGAAACTTTATCAGAATGGACAATTGTTTACTCCACTTTTACAAATTTCCCTATGCTTAGATAATGAAATTCATAATATGCCAAATCGCTTGTGTTTAATTGCAAAAGAACCTATTTTGGAAGATGGAATTGGCGAGAATTATCTTCTAATAAGTAATTACCAGTATGATAAAACGCTTATGCCAGAAGGAAAGTCAATTATAAATGTTTTACTAAATACATCTTACGAGTACTGGAATAAGCTTGGATACCAGACAGCAGAATACAAAGAAGCTAAAAACATGGTGCAGGAAAAAATATTAAATGTTATTTCAGATTATTATCCTGAGTTAAAAGAAAAAATATGTTACCAGGAAGTTGCAACCCCACTTACATGGGAACGTTATACAGGAAATTGGAAAGGCTCTTATGAAGGTTTCGTGTCAACGCCGAAGAACCTAAATTATAAACCTAAATCAACCATAAAGGGTTTAGACAATATTTATATGGCTGGACAATGGATTCAGATTGGAGGAGGAGTGAGTTCGTCTATTCTATCTGGAAAGAATACAATTCTTAAGATATGCGAAAGGGAAGATAGGAAATTTGTATGCGAGTAGAGGAAGTAATAAAAGGGATACATAGAATTATTCCAAGAAAGGAAAAATGCAGGTATGAGTGATATAGCAGTGATTAATCAGTTTATATTAGAACAGGTTAAGTCAGGAAGTATGAAAGAAGATATAGCATTTACTTTATTAAAAAGCATCAATATGAGTCAAGACTGTTTTGAAGATATCGCTGTTATAGGAGTTTCTTGCAGATTTCCACAAGCTGATAATGTAGAAGAGTTTTGGAGCAATATTTCAGAAAACACAGTTTCTATTCGGCAGCTTCCAGATACTAGACTAAAAAATCTGAGTTTTGATGTTTCCAATGAAGAAAAAAGCCAGTATTTGACTGCAGGATACTTAGGTGAAATTGATTTGTTCGATCCAGACTTTTTTGAGATTTCCCCAAACGAGGCAGTTGCCATGCTTCCGCAGCAGAGAATATTTATGGAAGTTGCGTATGAGGCACTAGAACATGCTGGTTATGGTGGAAAAAGACTAAATGGAAATAAAACAGGTGTATATGTTGGGATAGATCATGCGTCAAATGGCTATGAATATATGAGTATGCTTGGCAGACAGGATATTGTTGCAAAGACAGGTTCCTGGCCAGGTATGTTATCCTCGAGGATTGCATATGCATTAAATCTTGTGGGACCTAATATGGTAATTGATACAGCGTGTTCTTCTGGGTTGGTTGCAGTACATACAGCATGTTCTTCCTTGCGTAATAAGGAGTGTGACATGGCGATTGCAAGTGGAATTAATATGCTTGTGTATCCAAAGACAACCAATGTCATGCAGGAGATAGAAGCAGATGGAGGAGATGTGCGTCCATTTAGCAGAAATGCAAGTGGAACAGCATGGGGAGAAGGTCTTGGAGCACTAATATTAAAACCAGTAAGCAAAGCAATCCGTGATAATAACCGTATACTTGGTATTATTAAAGGGAGTGCTGTTAATAGTAATGGAAAATCCAATGGAATTACAGCACCTAGTGCAGCTGCACAGCAGGAGGTAATTGTACAGGCTTGGAGGACAGCCCAAGTTGATCCAGAGAGTATTCAATATATGGAAACCCACGGGACAGGAACAATCTTAGGTGATCCTATCGAACTAAAAGCAATCACAGGGGCATTTCAGCAATTCACTAAGAGAGAACAGTTTTGTGGAATCGGCTGTTCCAAACAGAACTTTGGGCATTGTGTTGCAGCTTCTGGAATTGCATCTATTTTAAAAATACTAAAAGCGATGCAGAACGAAAAAATGCCACCAATACATAATTTTGACGAGCCAAATCCTTATATCCGTTTTATCTATTCGCCAGTTTATATAGTAGATGAGATAAAGGAATGGAAAAAAGGAACACCCAAAAGAAGAGCTGGGGTAAGTTCATTTGGTTTCACAGGAACCAATTGCCATGTTGTACTTGAAGAACCACCAGAAATGCCAGAACAGGAAGAAACAAAAGGAATGCACATTCTTTGTCTTTCTGCAAGAAGTGAGGAAGTTTTACATAAGCTTGTAAATCAGTATTATCAATACATTCAGAATACAGAAGATTTACTGGATAGTATTTGCTACACACAGAATGTGGGGAGAGGACATTATTCTTTCAGAATTGCATTTGTTTTAAAGGATAGAAATGAACTAGATAGTAAAATAAAAATGTTACAGAAAAGTCATTCTTTTGACCATATAGATGGTATTTATTATGGTGTTACAAAAATTGCGAATCAGCAGAAACAGAACAGGGCAGCAGGTGAGATGACTCAGTACGAACAGGTGAAACTTACGAATCGTGCCAATCAGTATATCAAAGAAACTGCCAAAAATCAGGGCTCATTATCAGAAGAGTATTATAAGCAAATTTGCTTGTATTATGTACAAGGTGCGGATATTGAGTGGGAACATATCTATTATCAAGATGCAAAAATAAGAATTGCGGATGTTCCTGTATATCCATTTGATAATAGGCACTACTGGCCAGAAGTGAAAGGGAGTAAGGTTCACAAAGAACAGCTTTCATACCACGTTAATTGGGCAAAAATATCTGATTCAGAAATTAAACCAATTAAAAATGAAAAAATTATTTTAATAATGGATACATTTGGAGTTGGAAAGGCTTTAAAAGATGAATTAGAAAAGGAAAATGAGGTAATTACTGTTGTTCATGGTGATGTGTTTGAGAGGATAGGAGAACATAAATTTACCATTTTAGAAACAAAGGAAGATTATGAAAACTTATTTCTTTCTCTTGCAGATGAAAAAATAGACCGTATTATCCATACAAGTTCCATTACTCCTAATGCAATAGGTGTAAAGAGTGTGTTTTATCTGTATCAGGTATTGTCAGGACTAGATGCTTATAAAAGAACAGTAACACTGAATGTGATTTCCAGTAACGCTTATGCAGTAACTGGGCAAGAAAAAACCATAGAGCCAGAGCATGCAGCGGTTTATGGATTATTAAAAGTAGCATCACGGGAAAGTGAATTTTTACATTTTAAATGTCTAGATATAGATTTGGATACATATAAAACGGAAGCAGTGAAACAAGCAATTGCAATGGAAACACCATATTTTCTTACTGCATTGCGTGACGTAACATGTTACGTTGAAGAAATTGATGCTGGATTTTCTGAAAAGACAAAAGAAATATTAATAAGAGATAACGGTGTGTATATGATAACTGGTGGAAATGGTGGAATTAGCAGGCAGATTGCATTGTATCTGGCATCCCAAAGGCATTGTACCATTGTTTTCGTAAGCAGAAATCCGTTTAAAGATGAGGAATTGCTGGTCAAATTGAAGGAAAGCGGTTCTAAGTACCACACAATTTGCGCCGATGTAACAGATTATGAGCAAATGAATAGTGCTATGGAAACGATAAGCAGCGAATGCGGGGTATTAAATGGAGTGTTCCATTGTGCAGGTTTATTTGAGCAAGGTTATCTGGCAGGTAAGGAGTGGGAAGAACTTCATCAGGTAATGGAAGCAAAGATGGAGGGAACTAGAATTATAGATCAAGTAACCAGAAGCATGAATTTGGATTTTATGTTTCTATTTTCCTCTATGGCAGCAATGATAGGAATGCAAGGACAAGCAGGCTATACAGCAGCGAATTCCTATTTGGATTCTTATCAGGAATACCGAAATAAACTAGGACTAAAAACTGTTTCGGTAAACTGGGGAATATGGGGTGAAACAGGAGGAGCATTAAATTACCGATTTGAAGATCAGTTTATCTATCAGCCACTAAAAACCCAAGAGGCAATAGAAACTCTGGGAAATATACTAAAGGGTGGTTTCCATAGAGTGTTGGCTGTGAAGATTAATTATAAAAACAGCAGCTTAAAAGAGTATAAATCATTGCCCGTTTTATTATCGTCGCAAATTTGCTCCTATATTGAAGCTATGAAAACGGATGAGACAGAAGAAATAGCAGAAAACACAGCATCGTTTAAAAAAATTACTGTTACAGGACGAGATAATGGCATATATAGTGAAAGCGAGATTAGCATAGCGCAATTATGGGGAAATGTACTAGGCTTTCATAAAATCGATATATATGAAGATTTCTTCTCTTTAGGAGGAGATTCCAGAATGGCAGCTTTAATCGCTAATTACCTCAATCAGATGTTTGATAAAGCAGTTACTGCAGCAGATGTATTGAAGCATCCGACAATAGAAGCATTTTGTAGCAATCTAAGAGAGGAAGAAAGTACAGTAAAAATACAGCCTGCAAATAAGAAAGAGCAATATGCATTATCATACTCGCAGTATCGGTTATTTATTATGAACCATATGGATCAGTCAGACCTTTCCTACAATGTTCCAATGGTGCTTACATTAAATGAGAAAATTGAAGAAGAACGCATGCAAAAAGCATTAATTCAAATGGTACAGCGACATGAAGTTTTCCGTACAGCCATAGTAGTACAGGATGGAAAACCAAGTCAGGTGATAAAAGAGCATGCTGATATATGTTTAGAACAGTTTGAAGCTAAGGAAGAAGGAATGGAAGATTGTATGTTGCAGTTTTTCCGTCCATTTGATTTGACCAAGGCGCCTTTACTAAGAGCAGGAATCATAAAAGGAAAAGACCAGCACACTCTATTATTAGATTTTAACCATATTATAGCAGATGGAACTTCCATTCGCGTTTTTTTGTCAGAGCTGTTTTGTTTGTATAATGGAAAGCCGTTAGATAAATTAAAACTTCATATGAAAGACTATACAGAATGGCAAAACCAGGCTATAGAGAATGGATTATTCAAGAAACAGGAAGATTATTGGATGAGACAGTTTGCAGATGGAATCCCAAAATTAGAGCTGCAAGAGGATTACGAGGTATTACAACATGGAACTCGAGGAGACCGTCTTTCATTTGTTATAGAGAAAGAGCTGGTAGAAAGATTGAAGAAAGTAAGCATTCAATATGGAGTAACGCTATATATGATATTGGCGTCCGCATTTTATCTGTTTCTGTATAAATACACAGGACAAAAGGAATTGGTATTAGGTGTTCCTGTTTCAGGAAGAAATCATAAAGAGCAAGAAAATATGATTGGAATGTTTGTTAATGTTCTTCCAGTTAGAATAAAGATTGATCCTAAGCAAACATATGAACAAATGATAGAGCAGATAAAAACGCAATTTCTTAATGCATACGAAAATCAAGATTACCCATATTTGCTTTTGCTTGAGAAAATGAGCGCTAAATACGGAACTTCATCTCTATTTGAGGCATCTTTCCTAATGCAGAGTGCATCTATGGAAAGTATTACAGTTGATGATACACTAAGAGTTGAACTAAATCAGTTTAATACTAGGACAGCCAGAGAAAAGTTATTATTAGAAATTGTAGAGTCAGGGGACGAAATTATAGGAAATCTTGAGTATTCAGATGAACTATTTACAAAGGAAACAATAGAACGGATGGCACAGTATTATCAGATATTAGTTCGACAGATAAGCGAAACACAGCAAAAAAAAGTGGAAGACATGGAAATGATAACGAAGGCAGAGAGTTTATTATTATTTCAGGACTTTAACGACGAATTGCTATAGAGAGGTGAAAAGTATGTGTGGCATTTGTGGTTTTATGAATCGGCTAGGCAAAAATGAGAATGAATACATAATAGGAAAAATGTTAAGTAAGATTGCGCATAGAGGACCAGATGGCGAGGGTACATTTGCCAAAGATGAACTTGCTATGGGAAATACGAGACTTAGCCTAGTTGGACTGGATAATGGAAAACAGCCGATATGGAATGAGAATCAAACACTTTGTCTTGTCTGTAATGGTGAAATTTTCAATTATAAAGAATTAAGAAAGAAAATGCGGGGAAAAGGTCATTGTTTTCAAACAGACGTAGATGTTGAAGTGATTCTTCACCTCTATGAAGAGTATGGAATGGATTTTCTTAATCAGCTAAATGGTCAATTCGCATTTGTGATTTATGACAGCGAAAAAGAATATCTGTTTTGTGTACGAGATCATGTGGGAATTGCACCATTTTTCTACACCACAAACGGAAATACATTTCTGTTTGCTTCAGAAATAAAGGCGATTCTCGAATATCCAGGAGTGGAACGAAAAATTAATTTAGAAGGAATGGATCAGTTCTTTACCTTTCCTGGAATGATTTCTCCATGTACAATATTTGAAGGAATAAAAAGTTTAGAGGCAGGAACTTATCTTGTCTATCGTCTAACGGGTGAGTTAGAAAAGCATACGTATTGGGATTTAAAGTATCCTAAAATTGGGGATTTATGTTATGATCAGGATGAAGAATATTATGTTGAAACATTAAATGAACTTCTCGAGCAGGCAGTTTCACTTCGTTTGCAGGCAGATGTGCCAGTAGGTGTTTATGTTAGTGGAGGCCTTGATTCTTCTCTGATAGCCTGTAAAATACAGAAACTAAGAAAATCCCGAGACATGAAATCTTTTTCTGTTGAGTTTGACCAACAGGATATTTCAGAACAGAAATTTCAGTCCTTAGTTGTTAATTTGATTCAATCAGAACATCATAGGAAAACAGTACATTCAGATGATATCGAAAGGTATTTGGAGAGGGCGGTATATTACTCAGAGAGTCCGTTAAAAGAAACCTATAATACCGCTTCCTATATATTGTCAAGAATGGTGAAAGAAAATAATGTAAAAGCAGTGTTGACTGGAGAAGGAGCGGACGAGCTGTTTGCAGGTTATGTTGGATATAAATTTGATCAGTACCGCATGATGAATCAGAGCAGGCAGGAAGTATCTGCAGAAGAAGCAAGATATCGGCAGAAGTTATGGGATGATAAGGATTTCTTTTATGAGAAAACATATTCAGAATATGAAGATACAAAAAGAAAGCTGTATGCGCCTAGGATAACAGAACAGTTTGCACAGTTTAACTGTATGAATCATTCCATTGTAAACCATGAGGCCATTCGTGATATTGACATTGTACACAAGAGATCTTATATTGATTTAAAAGTGCGTTTAGCAGACCATCTGTTATCAGATCATGGTGACAGAATGGTATATGCAAATGGGGTCGAGGCCAGATATCCATATTTGGATCAGAACCTTCTGAATTTTGTAACACAGATCCCGCCATATTTAAAGCTTTACGGTTTTAATGAAAAATATATTCTAAAACGGATAGCACAGAATTGTGTGCCAGATGAAATTGTGCAAAGACCAAAGTTTAGTTTTGTTGCACCAGGAAGCGCAAGCTTATTAAGAGAACATAAGGATTATATTACAGATATTCTATCGTATGATCGGATTAAAAGACATGGGTATTTTAATCCGGATTTCATTGAATTGCTGAAGAAGGAATATCTAAAGGAAGATTATAAACAGAATCCAACATATGATAATGATTTATTGATTAGTGTTCTTACCTTTGAATTGTTATTAAACTGTTTTTCTATACCAGATTTTAATTGATGTTATATTTAAACTAGAAAGGAATCAGTAAAGGAATGCTTATACAAAACAAATTATCTGAGAGTTTCAAACGAAATAAAGAACATACTGCAATTGAATATGGAAAACGGAAAATCCAGTATTCAGAATTGGATTTCGCTTCTGATGTAATTGCTTACCAGATTAGGAAAAATGGTATCAAAGAACGTTCTAATATAGGACTATTGTTAAAAGAACGTGATAAGGTAATTATTTGTATCATAGGGATTTTAAAAGCAAACTGCGTATTTGTGCCTTTGGATATAACGTACCCCAAAAACCGTTTAAAACAAAATATCAATACAGCTGAACTTACAGCCTGTATCGTTGAAGAGTCATCAAAAGATGTCATAAATGCGCTCAATATGCAGGGCGTAAAGGAATTGGAATATGAAGCGCTTACTAAAGATGAGAATCTGACACGAGGTATGCAGTTTGCTCAAGTTGAAGAAAATTACCAGCCAGACGATATGATATATTTGTATTTTACATCAGGAACAACGGGAACGCCTAAGGCAGTTGCAGGAAGAAATAAAAGTCTTGTTCATTATATAAATTGGGAAATAGATTCATTTAATGTGAAAGAAGATGTGCGTGTCAGCCAATTGACATCTCCTTGCCATGATCCATTTTTACGTGATATTTTTGTACCATTATTTATTGGAGGAACTATTTGTATTCCAGAAAGCAAAGATATCATTATTTCTTCTATTTCTCTTTCAGACTGGATTAATGAGACGGGAGTTAATATTGTTCACTGCACGCCTAGTGTATTTCATATGATAAGTGCCAACATAAGCACGGAGGATTATAAAAAGCTTCAATATGTATTTATGGCAGGGGAAAAAATATTGCCACAATACATTGAGGAGTGGTTTTCCGTTTTTGGAGAACGTATTTGTTTAATTAATCTATATGGACCAACGGAAACGACATTGGCAAAACTGTATCATATTATAACTCAGAAAGATGTTGAGACTGGAATTATACCCATAGGAAAGCCAATATCTGGCGCCAAAGCTATTATATTAAATGAAGAATTAAAGCCATCTATAGTAGGAGAAATTTATATCCGAACACCTTACCGTACATTAGGATACTATAAGGATGAAGAAGCTACGAAAAAGAAATTCATAAAAAATCCTTTTTTAGAGAATGAAGAAGATCTGATTTATGCAACAGGTGATACAGGAAAAGTATTAGAAAATGGGGAAATTGCATTTCTATATCGAAAAGATAAGCAGGTTAAAATCCGCGGATTCCGTGTCGAATTGAGTGAAATAGAAAACCAATTGATGAAGATGGAGCAAGTAGAGAATTGCGTCGTACAGTATGTGCAGGAAGAACAATCACAGCAGAAACACAATTGTAGAAAATGCGGATTGACAGATAGTTATCCCAAAGCAGATATTAATACCAATGGAGTATGTTCTTACTGTAAAGGGTATGAGAAAAAGAAAGACATTTTTCAAAGCTATTTTAGAAGTGAAGAAGAGCTTAAAACCATTTTTCAGAACAAACAAGAGAATCAGTATGATTGCATGTTGCTGTTTAGTGGCGGTAAAGATAGTACCTACGTATTGTATAGGCTAGTGAAAATGGGACTTAGGGTATTAGCATATTCCTTCGATAATGGTTTTATTTCAGATACAGCAATTAGTAATATTAAGCGTGTTGCACAGAAATTGAATGTGGACTGTGTAATTGACAATTATAAGAATATGAAACAAATATTTAAGACTGGAATAGAAGTTGAGAAGAGCGTTTGCAATGGCTGTTTTCGTGTGTTGCGGACATTAAGTACGAAGTACGCATATGAGAAGAAAATTCCGTATATTGTAACAGGCTTTTCAAGGGGACAGCTATTAGACCTTAGATACCAGGACTTAGTGGATTCGGAAGCTAGTGCTCCAGATAAGATTGAACAACGTCTAAAGGATCAAAGATTAATCTATCACAATAAAAAAGATTACATATATGAACTGTTAAGCAAGGATGAAAAAATTAGCGCTGACATGATTGAGCAAACACAGTTGATTGATTTCTACCGATATGTAGACATTAAAAAAAGTGAAATTTTAGAATATCTAAAGAAAGAAGATGTTTGTTGGAAACTACCTGAGGATACAGGAACCTTTTCAAGCAATTGTCTAATTAATGATGTTGGAATATATGTGCAGCGTGCAGAACTTGGATATGACAATTATACTGGTCCAAACTGCTGGGAAGTTCGTATAGGTCATTTAACATATGGAGAAGAAGAGCAAAAGAAAAAAGAAAAAATAGATACTATAAAAACAAAAGAAATTATGGACGAGCTTGGATACAAGTTAAAGAATAGCTATGTGAAAAATGATGGTTTCTTAAAAGCGTATATAGTGGAGAAAGAATCTATAAAAGAGGAACAATTGTATGACTATCTTGCTGATTATCTCCCAGAGTATATGATTCCATCGCGTTATATAAAAGTTAGTAAGATACCTTTGACTGTAAATGGGAAAATTGATTATGCTGCTTTAGACCGTCAAGCAATTTTGGAACTGGAACAATTGAAATTGCCGGAAACTAGTATACAAAAAGTATTGGCAGAAATCTGGATGGATATTCTGAAACTAGATAGGGTAGGAATTGACAAAGATTTTATGAAAATAGGCGGAAATTCTTTAAATGTCATGACTTTAATTACCGAGATCAAAAAGAAGTGTGGAATTGAGTTCTCGTTAGGAACTGTTTTTGAGAATTCTACTATTGAAAAGATGGCAGCTTATTTAGTTAATCAAAAAGAGAAACACTTGTTAGAAGACAATAGCAAGGAAAAGCTGTCTTTAGAAGCAGAAAAAGAAGCAGAAGCAGAGATATATGAGACAGCTGGGATTAGAGCAGAAATTAGTGGTATAGAGCCATTTAATGATATATTCTTTATCAACTGTTTCTATAGTGCCTTATTCTCAGTTGTACAATATTATGGACAGAGTATTATGGATTATCTCTTAAATAATATTGCAACCTATCTGTACAAGCCTGATAAGGAACTTTTAAAATTTGATGTAGATTTTCTAACAGTGGGTGATTTAACAGATACATTAAAGAAGCATGAAATCACTATTGAAAATAAAAAGCCAGATAGCCATGTGTTACAGGAAATTTTAAAAGATATTGATAATCAAAATATAGTTATTTTAGGGGTGGATTGTTACTATATCACAATTCGAAAAGATACATTTAACAAGAATCATTGGCCACATAGTATTTTGCTTTACGGGTATTCTATGGAGAAAAAGGCATTCCTTGCGATTGAACAGCTAAGAATTAATACTCTTACCTACAAAAAGACAGAAATTCCTTTCGAGGATATTCGGGTTGCTTATGAGGCATATGTGGAAAATTATAATAATAGTGAGCTGTATGCACCATCATATATAAGTGCATCTGGCAAGAGAAGAACTTTTGCACTAGGAGAAGAAGAACTGAAGAGCTATCGTTCCCGTTATGAAGAAGCACTATTGCAGAATCAAACAGAATTGCAGGCTAGAATACAATCCTTATCATTATGTTGCAAAAACCTTGAGAATATAGTAAATAATCAGGACTTGCTTTCTGAATCAACTACAAATCTGTTATTTGTAATTAATAATATTATCAATGGTAAATTGGTAGAAAGATATAAGCTGATGAAGCTTTATGGGGAAGAGGATGAAAAAGTGCCGATTCTTGATAAAATTATACATGGATGGAAAGTAATCCGAGCGTATATTGAACGATACCAAATTACTGGAGTCTTATTTGAAAAACAGCTTAAGGAAGCAGTTATGGGAATTCATATGATAGAGGAAAACGAACTGAAAGTGATGGAATTACTAGTGTAGTAAGGAAGCAGAGGAATAACAGGAGCATAAAATGAAAGAAATTACAATCAAAAATTTATATTTGCACAATCTGAAAGGGGTCAATGTAAAGATTCCAAAAAACCAGTTAATAGCAGTTACTGGAGTAAGCGGTTCAGGCAAATCAAGCCTTATTTTTGACACTTTATTATCAGAAAGTGAAAAACGATACATGGATCTGTTAAACAAAACGCAGACTTTTAATAAAAAAAAGGCTGTAAATATTGTTTACGACAGCATAAAGGGACTATGTCCTGTTATCGGGGTAGAACAAAAAAAGCATGCCAACCAAAGTCCTCGTTCCATCATTGGTACGCAGACAAAAATGTATGATTATCTTAAAATCCTGTATACAATGCTAGGGACTATTGAAGGAGAAGGTAAAAAACCAGAGGGAAACTATAAAAAGCTACTTAATTTTAATTCCAAAGAAGGAATGTGTTTAAAATGCTTGGGGAGAGGATATACAAAAGAGTTTACATGGAATAAAATTGTTCCAGATAGTAAGATGACTCTTTCTGAAATTTGTTCTCCAAACTGGGTATTTGACTCATTTTCTGAAGAGCTGTATCGATTTAGTACCTGTTTTGGATATTCCTTGGATACGCCTTGGAGTTATATGGAGGAAGAAGAGAAGAAAATATTCTTAGAAGGATATCAAAAAACAGTGAAGGAACAGTACCAGGGAGTGATTCCATTTTTAACAGAATTGATGGAAAATGGAAAACCAGGGCAACGTATGCATGCAATGCATAAAACAGAGCTTAAAACATGTACAAGCTGTCATGGAAAGAGACTTGGACCAGAGGGACTACGATTAAAAATAAAAGGGCTAAACATTGCGGAAGCAGGTAATTTGAGCATGTTAGATCTCAGAGCTTTTTTAATGCAGATTCAGCAGGAATTCACTCTCGATAAGGCCTCGAAGGAAGCAGTAGAGGTTTTGCTTCAATATATTACGAGTTTTCAAGCATTTGGGATGGATTACGTATCGATATTCAGAAATATAACTACATTAAGTGGAGGAGAATATCAAAGGCTCATGATCATCTCGCACATATTTTATAAAATGAATTCCATTTTGTATGTATTTGATGAGCCATCACAAGGATTACATGCACTAGAGAAAAAACAGTTAGCAGAACAGCTAAGAAAACTTGTGGAATATGGAAATACGGTCATTGTGGTAGAACATGATAAAAGTATAATTGAATTGGCAGATTATATTATAGATATTGGACCAAGAGCAGGAGAATATGGTGGAAGAATTGTGTATGAAGGAGATTATTATGGGCTATTAATGTGTGAAGAGTCCATTACCGGGCAGTTTCTTTTAGGTAAAAGGAGTTTTCTTCCGGAAACGGTTGAAAAAGAAATTCGAGATGATACTCCTTTTATCCTGCTAAAAAATGCTTGTGCCAATAATCTTAAGAATATAACAGTTCGTATTCCACTTGGACGGATTGTGGGTGTTGCTGGAGTATCGGGAAGTGGAAAGAGTACTTTAATCCAAAATATCCTTGTTCCTATTTTAGAGAGGGATTTAAGTGAGGAAAAAGGAAAGACCATGCAGGAAGATTTTCAAGAACCGGTGCTTCCAGAAGAAATGCAAGTATGTGAGGCAGAAGGAATTGAACAGATAAAGGGCTACAGTATCATCAGCCAAGCGCCTTTGCATCGTAACAAAAAATCTATAGTGCTTACGTTCGTAGGAATCTGGGATGAGATACTAACCCTGTTTTCTTCTTGCAAGGAAGCGGCAGATGCAGGATTAAAAAAGAGTGATTTCTCTATGAATGGAGGAGGCGCTTGTCCATTATGTAAAGGAAGCGGACAGATTGTGGAAGGAATCGGTGATATCGAGTATTTCTTTGACTGCCCAGAGTGTAAAGGAAAGAGGTATAATAAAGCAATATTAGAATATAAAGTTCACAATAAATCCATTGTAGAACTTCTTGATATGGAGGTAGAGCAAGGAATTTCCTTTTTTGAGGGACATGAAAACATTGTAAATGTTCTGAGCCAGCTTAACAAGATTGGTCTAGGATACTTGAAAATGGGACAGCCACTTAATTCTCTTAGTGGCGGAGAGGGACAAAGACTGAAATTGGCAGTTGAGCTTATTAGCCAGAAAAGAGAAAATTGGCTGTATCTGTTTGATGAACCAACAGCAGGACTCAGTTCTTATGATAGAGCAAAATTCATGGAGACAGTAATAAAACTAAATAATCAAAGAAATTCCATTATTCTGATTGAACATGATTTAAATTGTTTGCGGTTCTGTGATTTCATCCTAGAATTAGGTGAAGGTGGTGGAAGCAAAGGGGGAAATTTAATCGCTTCTGGAAGCCCAGAACAACTTCGTAACATAAAATCTTCCCTTATTGGAAAGTTACTTTAATAGTACTCGTAAAAGCAGAGAGTTAAAGGAGATTTTAAGATGGACATTTATTTTCCAGGAGATGAATGGGAACAAAAGCTCCCAGAAGAAGTTGGATTTACAAAAAATGCTTTTCTTGAACTAGAAAACGATAGGAAAGCAAGATATCAAAGGATAAATAGTATTGTGGTTTTAAAGAATGGATATATTGTGTATGAAAAATACGCACATGGTTGCCAAGCTGGTACTCTATGTGAGATAATGTCAGCAACAAAAAGTGTTGTGTCAGCTTTACTCGGAATTGCAATTCAGGAAAAATTCATTCAGGGAAATGAACAGAGACTTGTGGAGTTTTTTCCAGAGTATTTATCAGATGAGTCTGATTTCTTTCTTGATGAAATCACCATTGAACAGCTTTTGACTATGACATCCGGTATCTTTTGGGAAGATGGTACAAAAGGCAACGAAAAAATGTGTGAACGGATGAATCACAGCCAAAACTGGATTGAGTTCTTGATGAAATTGCCATTTCAGCCTGAATGGATCGATAAGTTCCGCTATAGCAGTGCAAACTCCCATCTGTTGTCGGGGATTCTTTCTAAAGCAACAGGAATGAATGCACACGAATTTGCCAAAAAAGAATTATTTGAACCGATTGGAATTAAAAATAGTAGCTGGCGTAAAGACCCACAGGGGATATGTGAGGGGAGTTCCTGGCTGGCTTTAACTACAAGAGATATGGCAAGGCTTGGACTTTTGTATTTAAGTAGAGGGAAATGGAACAATAAGCAAGTCATTCCAGAGGATTGGGTAAAACAATCTGTATCGCCTAAAAATGATGGAAATGACATCGGCAAATATGGCTATCAGTGGTGGATTGGAAAATCTGAATGCACAGAACTTTATTTTGCAATGGGATATGGCGGACAACTTATTGCCGTACTACCAGAAAATAATATTGTGGTAGCAATAACAGCAAGGTTAGGAGCATTACATTCTCAAATAGACAACCCAATTAATCTTTTATATAATTATATTATTAAGAAATGATACTGACTTGTAGAACAGAATTGTGTCTAAACGGAGGAGATACATGGATGAGATTGAACTTAGAAATATATTTCTGCATAATTTGAAACATATCAATTTGAACATACCAAAAAATATGTTCGTTGTGCTGACAGGGGTAAGCGGTTCTGGAAAATCAACGTTAGCATTTGATGTGCTATATGAAGAAGGTCGTAAACGTTTTTTACAAGCAGCAGGATTGATACCAAATTTGAATGAAGAGAAATATTTTGATTCAATCGAAGGGCTTGGGCCAGTAATTTCTGTTCAGCAAAAGATTCTAAAGGAAAGTAATACACGTTCTGTTGTAGGAACCAGGACGGAAATTCTGGATTTATTGAGAAATTTATTTTCTATTGATGGTGAGTATAGGTGCCAGAATTGTGGAACTAGGATTTATGGAAACGATAACTGCCAAAATTGTGGACATGCAGTCACAAAACTGGAACCGTACTTTTTCTCTTTTAATACAAAAATGGGAATGTGTTTAGAATGTTTAGGAAAAGCAGTTGTATCAGATATACGTGAAGATGTATTGGTGAAGAACGAAGAATTTTCCTTGATCCAGATCTGTAAAGATTTAAAAGTAACTTCTGAACGGATTCTTGATAATTTGGATGCATTCGAAGAACATTTTCATATAGAAAAAGGTGTGCCATTTCTGAAGTTGGATAAACACATACAAGAAGCATTTTTACAAGGATACAGGAGTAAGGAATTCAAATTTTGGGGTGTGATTCCGTATCTAAAATGGAAGGATTCGAAGGGACGGCTTCCAGAAGAATATAAGAGGAAAAAGATATGTCCTAAGTGTAAGGGACTCCGGCTAAGCGAGGAATGTCTTGACATATTAATAGGTGGAAAAAATATTGGGGAATTAAGTGCCATTACACTAGGGGAGTTACAGAGTTTTCTTAGTGAGGTACAGTTAAGAAGAGCATTTACTATTCGGGGTGAGCAATGTATTAAGTTGATATTTGAAAAATTAGAACAAATGAGACAGGTTAATTTATCCTACCTTTCCCTAGACAGGGAGATACCAAGTTTAAGTGGAGGAGAACAGCAGAGATTATTTTTAATGTCAACTTTAGAATCTGAGATGGAAGGCATCACCTATATTTTTGATGAGCCAACTGCAGGTTTACATAGAAATGAGAAAGATATTATTTTAGATAAGATAGAACTGATCAAAGAAATGGACAATAGTGTGATCATAGTAGAACATGATAAAAATACTATTGAACGAGCAGAGCATATAATAGATTTTGGTCCTTATGCAGGAACAAAAGGTGGGAAAATTGTATATGAAGGAAAATACCGGGGGTTACTAGAGCAAAAGGATTCAGTAACAGGCGCGTATTTGTCAGGAAGAAGCTCATTTCAAAAGAAAAAGGGGGGAGTATCGAGTGTAGAAAGTGGAAGAAAGTACTTAGAAATGAAACATGTGTGCACGAATAACCTGAAAGATGTAACTGTAAAAATACCGTTAGGTGTGATTGTAGGAATTGCTGGATACTCCGGCAGTGGGAAAAGTTCTTTGATACACGGAACGCTTGTTCCTATCCTTAGGAAATATATGAAATTTCACGATTCGGGAAATAACAGTATTGAGGAAAAGACAGAATCTATCTTTGTAAAATATGATGCTATGGAAGTAACAGGGCTCGAATACCTAGATGACTATGAAGAAGTAGAACAAGGTGCAATTGGTAGAAATAGCAGATCGATTGTGGCGACCTATTTAGGTATATGGGATGATATACGCAAGCTGTTTGCAAAGCAGCCAGAAGCAAAGAAAAGAAAATTAGGTCCGAACCATTTTACTTTTAATGGAGCAGGAGCTTGTAAATGTTGTTATGGAGTAGGATTTGTAGAAGAAGAGTATGGGGATTTAGGAAAGTTTAATTATTGCTGTAAAGAATGTAAAGGAAAACGATATCAGCCAGAAGTACTGGAGATTACATATAAAGAAAAAACAATAACGGATGTACTTGAGATGGATTTGGGAGAGGCAGTATGCTTTTTTGATGAAGATGATGGGATATCAAAATTACTGCGTTTGATGTGTGAAATCGGGATGGAGTATGTGAAACTTGGACAGCCAGTACCTTCTTTAAGCGGAGGAGAAGCACAGCGTATCAAGATTGTAAAAAGCTTAAATCAGGAGAATGGCATGAAAAAACTTTTTATTTTAGATGAGCCAACAACGGGATTAAGCTATTATGACACAACAAAATTACTTGAACAATTAGATAAACTGATTGAAGCACATAATAGTATTATTATCATTGAACATGATACTGAAGTTCTGTCTTATTGCGACTGGATTATAGAGCTAGGTTATGAAGGTGGAGATAAAGGTGGAGAAGTCATAGCGGAAGGAACGCCAGAGGATTTAAAGAAAAATTTTGCTTCTATAATCGGACCTTATTTGTAAATTGAAAGCTTATGTAAAAAAAATCTTGTAATTCGTCAAGGTATAGACAACAGGAGGATTATGAAAGAAGAGAGATTAGAAAAGGAGTATGAGTTATTAACTCATGCTCAAAGAAGAATTTGGTATAACGAATCACTATATCCAAATACCTCTATTAACATCATTGGTGGGTATGTACGAATTTATGGACAGATTAATTTGGAAGTATTAGATCGGGCAATTCAAAGAATGATAAAAAGCAATGATGGGTTTCAGATACGGCTCATAAAGGGAAACGAGGATATAAAGCAGTATTTTGAACAATATCGATACAAGAAAACTAAGTTGCTTGATTTTTCTTCCAGAGAAAACCCAGAGAAGGAGTTCCTAGATTGGTGCCAGAAATTCGCGGCTACTCCATTTGAGATGCTAGAGAGCCCACTGTACGAATTTGTAAGGTTTAAGCTCGCTAGTTCTGATATGGGGTATTACATAAAACTTAACCATATAATTGGAGACGGATGGACAATTAAAATAATTATAGAACAAGTTTATAAGAATTATATGGATATTTTAAATGGAATATATACAGAAGTGGAATATCCTTCATACCGGCTTTATATGGAAGAAGAGAAGCTATTTCTTCAAGGTGAGAAGGCAGAAAAAAACAGGTGCTTCTGGATAGATAAATTGAAAAATATATCAATAGAGCCAGATGCAATCAATTCTTTGCAGATAGAAGGAAAGCGTAAAGTTTTTCATTTAACTGCTGAAGAAACTAATGACATCAACCAATATACTGAGAAACATAAAGTGACCTTGAATGTGTTATTTTTAAGTCTTTTCCTGGTTTTTCTATCAAAGTATTTTAAGAAGCAGACCATTATTTTAGGCATCCCAAGCTATAACAGAGTAGGGGCGAAAAACAAACAGATAGTGGGCATGTTTGTAAATCCATTGGCAGAACCATTTGAGTTAGACCAAGAAGACAATTTTCTGACTTGCTTAAAAAAAGTAGAGAAAACAATGAAAGAATGCTTATACAATCAAAAGTATCCTTATGATCAAATAATTTCAAGCTTGAATGGTCAGAACGCGTCAAATACCGAATTGTATAATGTTTGCTTTAATTATTATAATACAAAACACATTACAGATTGGAATGGGATACAAACAGAAAATGTAGAAGTATACAATGGTACACAAGCATATAATCTCCAGTTGATTGTAAGGGACTGGTCATCTACGAATAACATAGAACTTGATATTGATTATAAAGTCAGCTGCTATCAGGAAGAAGAGATTGAACAGATGTTTTTAATTTTGCGGTATTTAATGCATCAGGTTCTGGATAATCCAGAAGTTCCAATTGGGCAGTATGAATTACTGGATGATACAATGAAACAAGAATTGATTTATGGATTTAATCAAAAGGAATGGGTGAACCATACTTGTTCCGTAGTGGATTTGTTTGAACAGCAGTCTATAAAATCACCAACGAAAGAAGCATGTGAGTTTGATGGGCAACTACTGACTTACCAAGAGCTAAATGATAAAGTAAACCAAATGTCTAGGTATCTTATGAAGTTAGGCGTAAAACGTGGAGATCGCGTAGCATTAATGACTAAATATTCATTTGAAACAATCATTGGTATTTTCGCAATTTTAAAGAGTGGTGCTTGTTATGTACCTATTATACCAGATTTAACAGTAGAGAGAATTCGTTATATTTTAAATGATTCCAATATCAAAATTCTTGTCACGAATCTGGATGAGTTGCCAGAACTACAATTTCAAGGAAAGGTTGTATCCTTAAAGGAAGAAGCAATCTGGCTGGAATTTAAAGAAAATCCACCTAAAAATCATGATTTAACTGATTTATGTTATATAATTTATACGTCTGGTTCCACAGGGAAACCAAAAGGCACTTTGATTGAACATAAAGGCCTTGTGAATTATATCACCTGGGCAGTAAAAATGTATATAGAGGAAGAAGAAGTTTTTCCAGTATTTACTTCGCTTGGGTTTGACTTAACGGTAACAAGTATTTTTACTCCGCTGGTTTCAGGCAATAAAATTGCAATATATCCATTTGATAAGGATGAATATCCGATTGAAAGAATATTACGTGAAAACAAGGCAACAATTATAAAACTTACACCATCACAGCTTGTATTATTAAGTGAATTAAACATGAATAATACATCATTAAAAAAGATTATTGTTGGTGGAGAAGATTTAAAAGTAAAACAGGCAAAGGATACCGTACAGGCTTTCGATAGCCGGATACGTATTTTCAATGAATATGGACCAACCGAAACAGTAGTTGGTTCCATGATTTATGAATATAATCAGGTAAGAGACAAAGAGGGATCAGTACCTATTGGCAAGGCAATTGCGAATACTTGTATATATTTACTTGATCAGGATTGTAATCCTGTTCCACTTGGACACATTGGAGAATTGTACATATCAGGAGACGGAGTTGCCAGAGGATATCTGAATAATCCAGAACAGACAGAAAAGGCTTTTCTTGATAATCCATTTTTACGTGGAAAGCGAATGTATAAGACGGGGGATTTGGCAATATTTCAAGGTAAAAATAATCTGGTTTATGTCGGAAGAATGGATGGCCAAATAAAAATACGTGGGCATAGAGTTGAATTACAAGAAATAGAAAACTGTTTGCTCCAACACGAGTCTGTTAGTAGGGTTGCAGTTATTGCGCAGGAGATGGAAAAGGACAAAATTGTGCTGAGTGCTTTCCTTGAAGTCACTGATGAGATCGAAGAAGAAAAACTGCGGACTTACATGCAGGAAAGACTGCCTAGTTATATGATTCCAGTTTATATGATATTTATAGATGACATGCCGTTGACACAAAATGGAAAAGTGGATGTTGCAAAGCTTACCAGATATCAAAAAAGACAACCAGAAAAAAAGAAAAAAGTGGTTTCCAATAGCGAGCACAACAAAGTTCTAATAGAAGCAATCAAGGAACTTATGCATCGAGATGATATTACAGTAGCGGATAATTTCTTCTATCTAGGTGGAGATTCAATTAAAGCGATACAGCTGTCAAATAGAATGAAGAATAAAGGATACCAGCTATCAGTAAAAAGTATTATGAAGTATCCAGAGCTTGCACAGATGGCAATATACATCTATGAAGACAAGAAATCAGTATTTACGAAACAAGATTTACACGATATCAAAAATACTCCTGTGGTTAACTGGTATTTTAGAGAAATCAATCAAGCGGGCTTTGTACAGGCGCTAGTATTAGATATTGAGGATTCTGTAAGTTTTGAACAAGTTTCATGGTGTCTAAAGAAGATACGTTTTCTACATCCAGCACTTTGTATTGCAGTCAGGGATGAAAATGAAAAATTATTCTGGAAAGAAGACTTGCAGGAAAAAGCAATCCCAGTTTATGAGACGATGCAGGTAGAAGATGAAGTTTATGAACAACTTAAAGAAAAGATAAATCTATCCGATGGAGGATTATTCCAAGCAGCATTTATTCGTACAGGTGAGGAGAGGAATAAGGTTATGCTTGTTTGTAACCACTTAGTCATTGATGTGGTTTCTTGGATTATTATTTTAGAAGATTTAGATTATCTTCTCACTGTGGATACAACAGCAGATTTGTCTATGAGATCAGAGAAAACTTCATATGCATTTTGGACAAATAAAATGTACAATTATGGAGCAATTGTACAAGATACAAGTATTAACTATTGGGAACAGCAAGTAAAGCAGATAGAACAGCTTAACATGTGGAAACGCTTCAAAGAAACAGAAGAGGACACCATGTATAAGTTCTTCAACATAGTGTATTCGGCAGAAGTCATGCAGCAAATAAGTGAAAAGTTATTTATGTACTATCATATAAATGCAAACATATTCTTTACTTTCCTCGTGTCGTTTATATGGTTTAAGTGCCAAGATAATACAACTGTAGCGTTTACTATTGAACATAATGGGCGAAATCAATTGGATGATAGTGATGTAAGCAATACGGTAGGTTGGTTTACGCAAATCTATCCACTTATCCTTTCTTGCGAGTCTTTTGTTTCTATTGATGGGATGTTAAAAGATTTTAGAGAAAGAATTATGAAAGCAGAAAAACTTGCAGAAGACTACAATGCACTTTTGATGAGAGGAAGGGTTTCGGAAGCACAATGGAACCAGACAGTATGGTTAAATTTCCTTGGAGATATGGAGCATCTGATAGATAATAAGCAGTTTTTCATAGCAGATGATATGTCACATTTTTATCGAACAGAAGATAACTGTATGACTCATCCGCTTGAGATAATAGGATGGTATCAAAAGAATGAATTTCAGATGTCTATTCATTATCAGATAGGAAAATTTCCGACAGATTTTCAGGAAAAGCTGGAAGATGCCTTTAAGCAAACGGTTCAGGAACTGATAAATTATACAGGACAGTTAAACAAAGTGCAATTTACACCGTCTGATTTTGAATTGGCACAACTTTCCCAGAACGAAATAGATAATCTATTTGAATAATGCATTTGGATTAGAAACAAGGAGAGATGAAGAAATGGGGCAGGAATATTTGTCTGGAATGATTAATGGGGTTTCTAATGCAAGTCAGCAGATAACTCAATATAGCTCTTTAATAAGCGTGTTAGGTTTGGTAGCAACCGTATTTTTAGTTGTTGGATTGATTGTAATTTGTTTACAGATGATCCGTCATGAAAGAACGATTGTTCATGTTACAGCAGGAGGAATTGTAACATTTGTTTTTTCCTTATGCTTAATGGGGCTTCTCATGTATATTTTACATATGCTGCGAGGTGTATATAAGGATAATACGGTAGCTGTAATTATAGAGATTTTATTATGGTTGTTGTATGCAGTACTATTGCTAATGTTGATATCGGATAAAGAGGATGGAAAGAATTATTTTCTTGTAGCAATATTAAGTATTCTAAGTGGACTTGGAAATTCTCTCGTAATTCTTTGTATCAATATAGGAATTACCTCGGATACAGAGGGAAGAAAGATCTTTGTAGTTTTCTTCTTGCTGGGATTGTGTATATATATTATGGGACAGAAGCTGGTTCGTGGCAAAATGATAAAACTGACTAATTATATTGTATATGAGAAGAGAATGGATATTACGCGAAAGCTGTTGGCAAGTAATTATGAAAATTTTGAAAGTATTGATAATAGCGTTATAACAGCAACAATTACCAATGACACTAATACAATTAGCGGCTTTATTAATGTAGTAATTACAGGACTTACAAATTCGATCGTATTGATATGCTGTCTTATATACTTAGGAACTATCAGCTTAACTGCATTAGCAGCAACATTTGTTATTATCGTTTTTGTTGCAACGATTTACTTCTTTACGGGAACTTATGCAAATAAGTTAGGGGAACAGTCAAGAGATTTACAAAATGTATTTTTTGGCTTTATTGAGAATATGACTGCTGGAATGAAGGAACTAGATTTGAACATATCCAGAAAAGAAATGTTCCACCACGATATGGATTTAAGCTGTAAAGAGTATAATAAAAAAGTCAATAAATCGGCACTTGCATTTGCAAATATGTATGTAGTGGGTGAACTTATATTTACATTTGCACTTGGTTTTGTAGTTTTTTTGCTTCCATTCATAATTAAGGAGCTGAATCAGGGAGATATCACAAGCTATGTATTTGTTCTTCTATATATTACTGGACCTGTGCATGGTATTCTTGAGATGATACCAAGTATGATTTCCATTCGTATAAGTAATAAGAGAATATATGAATTATTAGATAAAATTAATGTACCTGTAGAAAAAATAGAACAAGGTATTGAAATGAATGGAAAAGAGATGATGGAACTCTCCCTTGAAGATGTGGAATACGAATATAGTCAGGATCAGAAATTTCACATCGGACCAATCAGTTATCAATTCCGTACTGGAGAAATTACCTTTATAACAGGTGGAAATGGAAGTGGAAAATCAACTTTATTCAAAGTGTTAACTGGATTGTACCGACCAGTAAAAGGTAAGATCTGTGTAAATGGAAAAGGAATTGCGAACCAAGATTTGAGGGAATTATTTAGTGCTGTAACATCAGATTACCATCTGTTTAAAAAATTATATGGAATTGATATTAAGGGCAAAGAAAAAGAAATAGAACATTATCTTGATACGTTAGATTTAACCGGGAAAGTATCTATTGATGATGGTATATTTAGTACAATCGAGTTGTCATCTGGACAAAGAAAAAGACTTGCACTTTTGACTGCCTATTTGGAAGACAAGCCATTCTTTATTTTTGATGAATGGGCAGCAGAACAAGATCGTGAATTTAGGGAATTCTTTTATAATATTTTGATAAAGAAACTAAAGCAAAAAGGAAAATGCGTAATAGCAATTACTCATGATGACAGATACTTTAATATGGCAGACAGGATATTGAAGCTAGAAATGGGACAAAAGGTAGAAGTTAATTAAGAATTTTTTGGAGAAAAACTGGCAAGAAGAATTACAGAGTGTGGAATTTTTACGAAAAAAGCATAAGACAAACAGGCTGCCTTATTGTCCGAGTATGCATATTTTTGCTATCACATGACAAGAAAATGGCAAGAGCAATTAGACTAGGTGAGTAGGAATATAAATAATACATATTTATAAAAAATAGTAGCAAACGGGAAGGGTGGAAAGAGTGGCACAAGAAAAAGAGAAGGTCATAAACAGGTTAATAGAACTCATTAAAGAAAATGCAGATGTTGAAATTCAACCAGAGGGAAAATTACGCGACTTCACGCCAAATTCAATTGTCTATATCAAATTTATTGTGATGATTGAAACCGAGTTTGAAATAGAATTTGGCGATTCGGTTTTAGTAAATAGTGATGACCTAACATTTGATGAATTGGTGGATCGAATCATTGAAGAAAAGAATAAACAATGATGTGTTTTTATGTTAAAAAATTCTTATTGAAAACAAGGAATAGGGTGTATTAAGAGTTTGAATGAAATGCGAAAGGCGGAACTTGTATGAATTTAGAGAATGTAAAAAAAATTGGGGTCATAGGTGCTGGAGTAATGGGAACTGGTGTTGCTCAGAAATTTGCAGAGCATGGCTATCAAATCATTCTAATTGATATTGCGCTAGATGTTTTGGAAAAAGCTAAACTCGCAATTGAAAGAAATATTATGATTCATAATATGATGAACAAAGAAAAGCTAGATAAAAATGCAATATTAGAAAAGATTGAGACAAGTACATCCTATGAGTGTTTGGCAGATGTAGATATTATCATTGAAAATATCCCGGAAATAGTAGAAGCAAAATTAGAGTTCTACCATCAGATAGATAAAATAACCAAGAATGAATGTTTTTATTTAGTGAATACATCGTGTATACCAATTACAAAGATAGCAAATGTACTAAAAAATCCAAGTCAGGTTATAGGCGTACACTTTATGAACCCAGTCCCATTACAGAATTTTTCAGAAGTAATTAAAACTTCCTATATTGAACAGGAAGACTTGGAATTCATAAGTGATTTTTTGAAGAGTGTAAATATTAATTGTACAGTTATTAACGATGGTCCAGGATTTGTATCCAATAGATTATCGCACTTATTTATGAATGAGGCGGCAAATTTAGTAATGGAAGGTGTTGCAACACCAGAACAGATTGATATGATTTTTACCCAAGGTTTTCACCATGAAATGGGGCCATTACATACAGCAGATTTAATAGGAATTGATACGGTTGTAAATTCAATCGATGTTTTATATGATTGTTATAAAGACCCTAAATTTGAATGTTCTCCTTATTTGAGAAAAATGCTTGAGGAGGGAAGATTAGGAAGAAAGACAGGGAATGGTTTTTTTAAATACTAATATTACATAAAGAGAAAGATTGGGAGGAATCCATTATGATAAAAGATAATGTAAGAAGATTTATTCAGAGATTTGTTAGTGGAAAAGATTTTAAAGATGATACTAATATATTTGAAAAAGGAATGGTAAATTCTCTTTTTGCAATGCAGTTAGTATCCTTTGTGGAAAAAGAATATGATATTACTGTTGAAAATGAAGATATTGATATGGAAAATTTTAAAGACGTAAATTCTATTGTAAAGATGATTGAATCAAAATTAAATTAAGCAAAAATAAGGGGTACTTCGATATGGGGGAGACAAAAGTAAAATGTGTTGTATGGGATTTAGATAATACTTTATGGAATGGAACACTTGCAGAATCAGATGATGTTTGTTTAAAAGAAAATGTGGAAGAGATTGTGAAAGAACTAGATAGACGTGGAATTTTACAATCTATTAGCAGCAAAAATGAATATGATGTTGCAATGAATAAACTAAAGGAATTCCATTTAGAACAGTATTTCTTATATGAGCAAATTAACTGGAATTCAAAGTCGGAGTCAATCGAAAAAATAGCTAATTCATTTAATTTTGGATTGGATACTTTTGCATTTATAGATGATCAGCAATTTGAGCGTGAAGAGGTAAAGTATTTCCATCCAGAAGTATTATGTATCGATGCACAAGAAATAAACGAAATTTGTAATATGAGTTCATTTATACCTAAGTATGTCACAGAAGATTCAGAAAATAGGCGTCTACTCTATATGAATGATATTTCAAGGAATAATAAAGAAGATGAATTTGTTGGTCCCAAAGAAGAATTTCTTAAGACATTGGGAATGAAATTTACGATTAAAAAGGCAAAAGAAGACGATTTAAAGCGTATCGAAGAATTAACAGTACGAACGCATCAATTGAATTCAACAGGAACAATATATTCATTTGATGAATTGGTTGAAATGATTCATTCAGACCAATTCATAGTTTTAGTTGCACAGCTTGATGACAAATATGGAGTGTATGGAAAGATTGGGCTTTGTGTGTTAGAAGTTAAGAAAGATACTTGGTATATTAAGTTGCTTTTGATGTCTTGCCGCGTTATGTCAAAAGGTGTTGGTTCTGTGTTGATGAATTATATTTTGAAGGAAGCAAGAAAAGGTAAGAAGCGGGTTTTAGCTGATTTTGTTTCAACCGATAGAAATCGAATAATGTACATAACATATAAATTTAATGGATTTAAAGAAATTTCAAATGAAGATGGCAAAATTGTATTAGAAGCAGATTTAAGTAATGAAAAGTCATATCCAGATTATATTACAGTACTTGAAGAAACAGAAATATAGGTAAAACGGGAGGATACAAATGGATTTTACAATAACCAAAGAGCAGAAACAATTCAAAAGAGAGATTGTTGAATTTGCAAAGAACAACTTAAATGATAGTGATTATCTGGAAAGATTCTCTCCCGATATGTGGAAAAAAATATCCGATTTTGGCTTCCTTGGCTTGACTGTAAGTGAAGAATTTGGTGGACTTGAGGAAAGCTATCTGACAGCTGCATTAGCAATTGAAGCACTAGGATACGGATGTAAGAATAATGGTTTTATTTTTGTTGTTATGAATCATATATGGGTTTGTCAGAATCTAATTTATTTATATGGAACTGATGTGTTAAAAAGAAAATATTTGAAAAGTATGGTATGTGGAGAACAAATAGGAGCAATTGCAATCACAGAAGCAGACTCAGGATCGGATGCATTAAGTATGATAACAACAGCAGAAGAGAAAGAGGATTGTTTTGTCCTGAATGGAAGTAAAATGTTTATTTCAAATGGCCCAATAGCAGATGTTTTTGTTGTATATGCTGTTACAGAGAAAGACCCCGAACGTAAGATTAGTGCATTTGTAGTAGAGAAAAAGTATGAGGGTGTAAAGGTAGGTAAAGACATTGAAAAAATGGGACTGGGAGCCTGCCCAACTTCAGAACTTATATTAGATCATGTATGTGTACCAAAGGAAAATGTTTTGGGACAGTTACATAGTGGTGCAGTTCTTATGACAATAGCATTGGAATGGGAAAGATTTTATGAGTTTGTTCCACACATTGGAGCAATGCAAAGAATTATGGAGAAATGTATCGAACAGGCAAAAGCCCGTAAACAATTTGGAAGTCCAATTGAAGAATATCAAGCGGTCTCACATAAGATTTCAGAAATGAAGATTTCCATTGAAATGGAACGTCAAATGATGTATAAAATCGCATGGCTAAAAGACAAGGGAAAGAGTGCATATGAAGAGACTTCAATTTTCAAGGTCTTTGTAAGTGAGAACTATATCAAGACATGTAGGGAAGCAATGCAGATATTTGGTGCTTACGGTTATTGCAAAGAATATGAAATAGAACGTGAACTAAGGGATGCATTAGCATGTAGTATTTATTCTGGAACAAATGAAATGCAAAGAAATACAATTTATAATATGGCAACTTTCAGTTATTTCTAGGGTTAAAATGGTTTTAAAACTAAGTTCCAATTTATATAAACAAAAGGAGAGTTATACACTGGAATGAAAATTATAGTTTGCATAAAGGCAGTTCGTGGCGATTATGTATCTGGTGATATTAAGGATCAGACTAGTTTTGTAATAAATCCATATGATTTATTGGCATTACAAACTGTAATAAACAAACGCATTAAGGAAAAGGATCAGGTAGTATGTCTTAGTATGGGCGGTCCCAATATAAAAGATGCGCTCGTTAAAAGCATTGCAATTGGTGTGGATGATGTCTACTGGTTGTGTGACAGTAATTTTGCAGGTGCTGATACAATTGCAACAAGCTATGTACTTGCTGAGAGCATAAAAAAGATCGGTGAGGGTGATTTAATTGTATGTGGTGGAAAAACAGTAGATGGGGAAACAGGGCAGGTAGGAATAGGCATAAGTGAAAGGTTAGGAATCCCATGCATAACAAATGTAGATGATATTATCAGGTTAGATGATAAATCCATTGTAGTCAAATGCATTAATGATAGGGAACAGACCGTAGTAAAAGCAGATTTTCCGGTAATGGTTATACTAAGAAAATTTACGACTGTTACCAGTAATATGAGCCTACTTGCTTTGAAAAGCGCACAGCGTAAGAAGATGAATGTATGGGGTGCAGATACTATTAAATTAGATAAGGAAAAATGCGGCATTAGGGGTTCTAAAACACAAGTCCTAGAAGTAGTATCTGATTTGCATAAGAAAAATGTATGTATGGTAGAAGGGGAAGTTTCAGATAAAGTAAAATTTTTGGATGAGCTGTTACTCAAAAGGAGTGTTCTATATAATGGCTAGTAAGGAAATTTGGGTGGTATGCGTGAATATGGAATATGAACTTGATCCTATTTTGCAACTTATTAATAAGGCATATGATTTGGCCCGATCAAAGGAAATGAATAGTGTAGCAGTATGCATTGGAGAAAATGATGAAAAAACGATTAGCCTGTTTGCACAGAATGGAGCAGATTCTGTATTAGAAGCAAAATATAAAGGAAATGATAAAACGGAAGTAGCTGAAATATTAAAGCAGATGATAAAAAAATATGAGCCAGAGATGATTATGTTTCCTGGAGAAAGTATGGGTAAATATTTGGCTTCAGTCTGCGCAACTACTTTCCAAGCTGGATTAACTGCTGATTGCGTGGATATTAGCTTATCTGCTGATGGTGATTTTATCTTTTCTAGGGCAGCCTTGAATGATTCTGTAATTGCAAATATAAAGGTAGTAAATTCAAATATAAAAATGTGTACAGTAAAAAAGAATGCATTTCTTAACAAGAATTACGTATTTAAGAAGGAATGCAAGGTAATTGATTTTAATTACGATATTAATATCAATAGTAATAAGATTGTAGTTTTGGAGAGAGATGAAGCAGTTGCCGAAGAAAATGATAGTAATTGGAAGAGTGCAAATGTTGTTTTTGGGATTGGTCGCGGGGTAGTGAGTAAAACTTATGTAGATTATATTTTTAAACTCGCACATAGATATGGCGCGGCTGTTGTCGGAACAAGAGCCATAGTTGAAGCAGGAATATTAGAGGAAAAAAGGCAAGTTGGACAATCTGGTCATAGTATTAGCCCTGATATTTACATAGCATTCGGCATATCTGGTGCTTGCCAGCATATTGTGGGAATAAAAAATGCTAAGACAATTATTGCGATTAATAAGGATGAAAAAGCAGCAATATTTGATTATGCGGATTATAAAATTGTAAATAGTGTGGAATCAATAATTGATGAATGGATTAAAGTATTATAAGTTAACCCCAATTATTAATAAGGATGAAATATCCCGGGACTGTAAATAATTTTGTGTATGGAATTACTTTTTAACTCTTTTTGGTTAAGTATTTCCTAAGTACTAAAACTTTAAATTTAATATTATATTTAAATTATTGCCAGATATTTGAAACTCTATGC
>JAEZRV010000012.1 GCA_023444055.1 Bacillota bacterium | reverse complement strand
TGTTAGTGTAAACTAAGTTACACTTGTTATATTTTGAATATGCCATTTATTAAGGTTTTCAAGATTTTTTTAGATAAAAAAAACAATGACCCCCTCTTTTCCTGTATAATTGAGATTCTCAAGCCACAAAATCCAGGAAAGGACGTGCCATTGTTTGAACTCAATTATAACAGTTTTAATAGCATATAATCAATTTTTAATTTCTCAAATACAAAAATTACTTGTTTTTATTGCGAAAAATATACCTTTAGATTCTAAAAAGCCTGATTTATCAAGTCCTAAATACAATAAGTATGCAGTTGACAGCCTACCTGTTATCAAGACTCTTGATAAGCTCAATTACATGCTTTTGCTCACTGATTACTCTACATTGCATGGTAAAGAACTTAAGCCTATAAAATCTCGTGGAAAAAATCCTGTTTCTGCTGACACTATATGTCCACGCTGTGGCGCTCCTCATCAGTATATTTACGATAACAACGGTGGACGTGGTCAGTTTCTCTGTAAAGTTTGTTCTTTTCGGTTTGAAAAAGAAAAATCTTTTGATACTTACTTGGCTTGCCCCTTTTGCGGGAACAAGTTATCCTTCAAAAGAGAGCGTAAACAATTTAATGTCCATTTCTGTCCAAACAACAACTGTAGGTTTTACAAGCACTCTTTGGAATCGCTTTCAAAAGACGATTTTGAGGAGTACAAACTCCATCCTGAACGTTTTAAGCTCAGATATTACTACCGTGAGTTTACTGTTGATTTTTTTAAAACAGATCTTAATTCTATGCCTAAAGGCTCAGTTAACTTTAATTTTAGAAACTTCTCTCCACATATTCTTGGACTTTGCTTGACCTATCATGTAAACCTTGGTCTGTCAACCAGAGCCACTGCTAGGGCTTTATGGGAGGTTCATCAAGTTAAAATTTCTCATGTAATGGTCAGTAAGTATGCTAAAACTACAGCAGCCCTAGTAAAACCATTTGTTGATAATTTTGATTACAAACCCACCAATTATCTCTCTGGAGATGAAACCTATATTAAAATCAAAGGCACTAGGCATTATATATGGTTTATCATGGATGCTTTAAAAAAGTCTATTCTAGGCTATCAAGTGTCAAGTACTAGGGATACTGGGTCTTGTATATTAGCTATGCGTATGGCTTTTTCGAAGTTTAAAGAGTTCCCCGGAAAAGCTCTTCGTTTTGTTGCAGATGGTTATACTGCATACAATCTAGCTCAGCAGCAATTCGCCTTGAACAAAATGGATTTCAACCTTACTCAAGTTATTGGTCTTTCCAATGATGATCCTGTTTCCACAGAATACCGTTGGCTAAAGCAGATAATTGAACGTCTCAACAGAACATTTAAGTTCTCTTACCAAGTCACAAACGGCTATGGAAGCAATGAAGGTTCAAATACACACGTATCACTATTTGTGGCTTATTACAATTTCTTAAGACCACATAGCTATACATACTGGGAACCATTAAATAAAATCCCCCAACTTGAACGAATATCTACCATGCCTGGTAAATGGCAAAAGCTTGTCGAACTATCTCAACAATACATATTAGCAAATCAGTCTCCCTAGTAGCTTTTATGCCGCGAAAGTCTCTTGCTAATGAGGCTACGGCATGTTAGGCTATTTTGCCATGTGCATCATCCATTCGTTTTTGAATGGGTGTGCTTGTGATGCCTTCACACATGCCGTAAGAGGCTCGTTGGCAAGAGAACCGTGGAATAAATGCGAAAACTACCACTTCAAATTACAATTTTTAGGTACATTCTTCACTTTTCAATGTACAATACTTTTAAATCATTTTTTCATAACTTAGTTAACACTATCCAACATGTTGAATCTCTGAAGATATTTTCCCTAAATAGTTATATACATACTCTGTAACAAGGGTTTTATCTGCATCTGTGTAAACGCTTTCTTTTATTACATTCCCATCATCGTCATATAGGTATTCTGTCTTTCGTCCTTCGGAATCTGTTGTATTTTTTACATTGCCGTTCTTGTAGTATGAATAATTAGTAACAGCAAAGTTTTGAGGCATCTCAAAATAGCAGTTGCAAACTCAGTTATTACTTTATTGCTGACATTTACTGATGGCAGTAGCACTTCTGCAAAATCAGTATTTGCGCTAGAACTGTTTTGTTCAGAATTATTGAATTTATATATCCAGTATTTAAAAGTAGTTTCTTTAAATTCATTTTTACGGCACCAATCTCTTATGCTTAGCCCACTTTGACGATATTCTTCAACCCTTTGCTTCCACTTATTTTCTAAAGCTGCATCTTTAGCCATTAGAGAAATCCCTCCCAACTAATATTCATAGAGTAAATTACGGTTATCATCAAAACGCAGATTATGGCATTTCAGACAATAGTAATTGACTTTTTTTAAGAATATCAAGTTTGGAGGGATATTACACTACGGTGTTTGTTCCAGCGGTTACCATTTTTACATAAAAACAGGGGGTACTTCACATATGAATTTTCCTCCTGCTATAACCTGTTTTTGTGATTTATAACATACAATGCTTTATTACTTTATTTCCAGTCTATAAACTTTCCGTAGTAATTCTCAAACAAAATACTTTTCTTATTGTTTTTAAAATCCCATATAACAACTGGGCCAGACATCGGTGATAACAATACCTTTTTTGATAATTCTACTATTGCAATGTAATTATTGTCCGGAGAAAATGTATATTCAATAATACCACTATTTGTAATATATTCCCACTGTTTCCCCGTTGATTGGTCTGTTATTATTAAGGTTTTATCCATGTATTGTGGTAAATAAGCAATTAATTTATCGTCATTAGAATATTGAGGATTATATCCACTAAATAGAAATTGTTCTTCTTTCTTAAGAATATTATATTTATAAGCATTATTTTCATTAGCTTTAGAGTATATAAAGGTTGTTGAATCTTTCGCCCAACTTACCGTTTCTATGTCATTTAGAATAAGGTTATCTACTTTATTTAGCTTATTAAATAAGTGCAATCCCTTATTGTCAGCATAACAAACTGAATCTTCATTTGGAAGATATTTAACCAAATCATGTATGCCTCCAGCTACATTTTTAATAATTGGGGTGATTTTTTTCGATTTTAAATCATATTCAAAAACATAGTTCTCAGAATCACCACACATTAAGAGTTTGTTATTAGTCTTACTTATTTCAGCATTATAAACAATATAGTCATTAAGTATCTCTTCTTTATTTCCAGTACAAGGAGTATAGATTACAATGCCTTTTTGTTCTCTATTATCTATTGTATTTTCCAAAATGATTTTGCCAGATAAAGTTTGTAAATCAATTTCATTTTTTATTGGAATAAAAGGCTGAAATATATTATATAAGTAATACGATAATACACATACTATAGAAATAATAACTACTATTACTATAGAGAAAATCAAATATTTCTTTCTCACAATTCATCACTCCCTTTAATGTTTTTTATTTACCTATTTGATAATTGCCATATCCAAGTTCTACACCCGTATCAAATGCACCGTTAGGAATTATTCCTATTTTATTATAAGAATCATATCCTTTTTTAATATTACCTGAACAGAGACTATAAAAAGTGGCTGCTTTTGTTAAACTATCATATCCTCCTGTCCAGGCAAAGCTTTTTGAACCTGCATCAAGTATCTTTTGCACATTTTCAGAACAGTTATTGGAGTATAAATTATATTGATCTGTTCTATCTTCAAATATTTTGTCTGCTTCACAAAGCATTGCGTTGCCTTCTTCCTCACTTAACTTTATAGTTTGATAGCGGTCATAGTTTTGTGTCTCATTAGCATCAGTTAGCTTCCCATTATTAGCTATATATTGTTGTTTACGAATAACACCTGTTTTTAATACTTGATTTACATTATCTATATTTTTTCTTACTAAGAATCCAGACACGTTTTGACCTGACGCTACTTTAGCAACATCTTTTACATTTGAGGCATATGCATCTCCCATATAACTAAAATAAATACCTTTACTATTTGGCTTTTGAAGTATTATGCCATTATGACCAAAATTAACTGGTCCAAACCCTGGGTCATTCTTATCATTTAAAATAATTGCTTTATTGGGTACAGTATTTGTCCATTGATTTATGGCTGGTTGTACTTTAGCAATTACATTCTTAATATTATTAGATTCTTTTATAGGAGCATAAATATCATATTTATTACTATATTGTGATGAAAGGCTTATAATTTGACTAACCTCTTTTTTTGTTTCAGTTCCATACTTTTTATCAATATAATTTAAATCCTTAGACGAGACTGCATAATTTGCCCTTGTCTTTTCGGCTAGAGTATGCTGAGCATCTCTTCTCTCTATGTAATAATTATATAATTCTTTATCTGAATCGTTCTTGTGCAACTTTGCGTAATCATTATACATACTCCAATTCTCACCTAATTGATTTAGAGTATTTTTGGTATCCTTACTTTTTATTAACTTATCATTTTTTTCACTATGCCCACTCGGATCCCAATACATCACAGGTTCATTATGACAATAAGTATACAAATTCAAACTAAGCGGATCATTTCTGTCACCCTCATACGTATCCTCCTGCAAAAACCTTGCAATTTTAGGGTCATACATTCTAGCGTTTAGGTAGTAAAGCCCTGTTTCTCCATCATACTGGTAGCCTGCATAGGTAATGTTGTTGTTAACGTTTCCTGTTTGCTCGACTATGTTTCCGAAGGCATCATAATAGTAGGTCGCTGTTACTGTTCCTTCTTGGTTTAGCAGTGCTGTTACATCTGCGT
>JAEZRV010000081.1 GCA_023444055.1 Bacillota bacterium | reverse complement strand
TTCGATTGTAGAAAAATTTCATTACATCAGCGGCGTTTCATCGAGGCGGGAGATATTCTCACCGCCTGATAACCAAAGTGCTACCCGCCACTTATAGAAGTGGGGGACATTTTCTTGCCTCGTTATATGTAAAATAACGTACACTATTTAAATGTAATTTCTCAAACTAACCTTTTTAACTACATTTTATATGCAGAATCATGGACATTACTTAAATATCAAAACTATACACCAGCCTACTTAACTATATTATCATGTACATTCTAAAATGTTAAAACCCTACATCAATCTGTTTTTTACTATGCTATCATGAACATTTTTAAATGTTAACCCCTTGCATCAATCTACTTTATTATGTTTTCATATGCAGTCTTACGTTAGCTGTAACTCCTCCATATTCATTGCTCTCATAGAAAATGCCATAAGGCTCACCAAAGAATAGTTTAATCCTACGATGAACATTTCTCACACCATATCCTCCAGTACTTGACACATTGTCTTCAAGAGTTTTGTTTAAATTACTAATCTGGCTTTCAGACATGCCTACACCGTTATCAATAGTTTTTACAATAAGATCATCTCCATCACGGACTGCAGTTATTTTAATAAATCCCTTTACTTGCTTACCTTTCAACCCATGATAAATAGAATTTTCCACCAATGGCTGTAGAGTCATTTTAGGTATTTTAACATTATAGAATTCCTCTGGAATATCAATATAGCTTTCCATTTTATCCTTATAACGAATTTCTTGAATAGTCAAATAGTTTTCCACATGTTCTGCTTCACTTTTTAATGGAATAATGTCTTCACCACCACTCAAGCTTATCCTATAAAAGCCTGCAAGCGCCTTTACCATTGTAGAAATATCATAATTTCCACCAATGAGCGCTTGCCAGTGTATTGACTCTAGTGTATTATACAGAAAATGAGGATTTATCTGAGCTTGCAGTGCCTTAAATTCAATTTCCTTTAGCTGTCTCTGCTCATTATATATTCTTTCCATTAGGACATTAATTTGCTCAACCATTATATTGAAGCCCTCAGAAACCTGCTTAAAATCATATCCATATGGCGAAAGCTCAATACGAGTTGTAAGATCACCATTTGAAACCATTGCCATCCTATAAATCAGTTCTTCGAAAGGTCTTAGCAGTCTTTTGCTAAAAATAAATGATATAAATATCGCTACTATAACAGTTAAAAGTACAATTATTAAAATAATAATTAGCAATACATTGTTATCTCTAAGTAAATAGTCTAATGGAAGCGTGCCAATTACATACCAGTCCCAATCTCCGAAATATTTGTATACGACAAGCTTGCCATCTATGTCCATAGAGCCATCTTGCTTTTTTAATATTCTTTTAAGCTTTGAATCTGTTGATATTTTGCTTTTGTCAGTATGAGATACGATTGTCCCCTCACTATTTATAATAAAAGTCTCAAGTGGAAGATTTGTATTTCCGTGAGAATAAAATCTTGCCAGCGTTTCCTCTGTAACAGATAAGCACAGCATACCAATTGGCTTTTTTATTCTATACTTATCAAAAATAGGTTGATAAATTGCAAAAGTGTATCTGCTATTATTGACAGGATCTTTTCGGAAGCTTACCTTAATTGGGCTTCCTGTAATTTTGTCGCTTGAAAGATAATTCTTTACATTGGAATAATCAGCATTACTTCCAGCCTTAGTTGGTCCTAGATAAAGTTTTTTATCATTTATAGCCTTATAAAGATAAATATATAATAAGTTCTCTTTGGATTCAAAAATATTAGACATAGTTTGATAAACATTATCAACAGTATTTGTAAACTCCAATGTATTTTCATCAGGTTTAGAAAGGTACTCCTGTAAATTCTTATCAGTAACAATACTGTCCGGTGTTCTTTCAATCTGATTAAGATAATTCTGGAGGTTTAATGTATTTTGTTCAAGCTGCAACATAGTCATATCTTTTGCTTGCTGCTTTATAGAATTACTTGTTACAAAATATGAACATGCAAATACTATTAAAACAGTTATACAAATTGTTATAACAAGAAAATAGGTAAGTTTAAATCTAAATGGAATATTTTTTATGTTAATCCTAGCTGAGTGTAGTAACCTATTTTGGCTCATCCTAACCTCCACGCCTATTTGGGGCACAAAATTATGGTAAAACTAGCTGTGTAGAACCTCAACTTGTTCTGAGGTATTTTATTTAGAATAATATTGTTTTGCAACCTCTTCCATAGAGTCGGCAGCAAGCTTTGGATCTTTTCCTCCGAATATCTGTCTACTTAGTGTCAAATGAGCATCTGACAGCATTAGCGGAAGATATTGATCATACCAAAACTGAACATTTGGAGATTGATTTATATGATATAAAATTTTATTTGTTAGTGGATCTGTTATTTTAAGATGTTTAACAGGAGGAATCTTACCTGCAGCTATTCTTTTTTCTACAGCAGTATCATCAATTAAATATTTTATAAGCTGAAAGGCTTCATCTTTGTACTTGCAGGAGCTTGCTATCGCATAATAGTTATCGCCCAAAGTACCAATGGTATTTCTAGAGTCACCCTTGCCACCTTTAATTGATGGAAATGGAAACACCCCTACTTTTTCCAGGAAATCTGGTTTTTCATATTTTAAAGTGCTTATAAACCAGCTTCCAGATAACATCATGCCCGCAGAGTTATTGTACATAAGATCTCGTGCATCTCCGGCATCTTCATCCATCCAGTTAAAGCCCTCTGGGAATGCCCCCATATCGACTAATTGTTGTATCTTTTTGCCTGCTTCAACAAAGACTTCATCACTAAATGAACCACCATTCATCCTGTTTGCCGCATTATAAAAAACTGATGGCCCACCCATTCTATCAACAAAATACATATAGAACATAGAACCTGTCCATGCTGTTCTATTTGCAAGCGCAAAAGGAATCTTGCCATTTTTCTTTAAAATGCGAATATCATCCAAAAGCTGGTCATAAGTGTCTGGTGGTGTAATATTTAAAGATGCAAAAATTTCTTTATTGTAGAAAATCAGTGCGATGGCCATATTCTCAACAGGAACTCCCCAAATACCATTTTTATCTGTGACCATCATTAATGCTTTTTCGTTGAATCTTGAGCTATAATTGTCTTGCCTCATATATTTCCCAAGATTAACAATTTCACCAATACTTATGTATTCTTTTAATGTTGCCCCAGACCAAGTTGGAAAGACATCTGGCATTTGGTTTGTAGCTACGCATACTGACAATTTGTTTTTATATAGGTCGTTTGGTATTATTTCTTGATTCACTTGAAAATCTGAATTGATTAACTCAAATCTATTTACAGAATCAGCAATTGCTTGATAAACAGCCGAATCACCCTGAATAGTATATAATGTTAATTGCTTTTTCTGATTAACCTGCACATTATTGCTTTGCCCATCATAAAAACATCCGGCACAAGATACTATTAACAAAAATACAATAAGGGACTTAAGTACTTTTTGCATGCTATCCTCCAATTTTCAGATTCTACAAACGAGTTCTAAAATTTAAATGAACTTGTACATTTAAATTTTAGAACTCGTTTTCCAAGTCTTAGCGTCATAATTTTCTACGCTATATTATTAAGAGTATTAGCACGCTTAGACACAGAATATATAAGTTACATTATCCATTATATACTAAGTCTAAATTTCTTTCCATTCAATAATAAAAAAATATATATTGTAATATGATTGTCAATTAACCTTTTACAGCTCCTGCCATCATACCCTTTATCAATTTTTCTTGACCTATCGCAAAGGCAATAATCATTGGTATAGCACAGAAAGTCAAAACAGCCATAATCAATGGTATATTTGCCTGGTACTGTCCTTGGTATTCCCAAATAGAAAGTGGTAATGTTCTACTTTTTGGAGATTGAGTAAGTACAAGCGCAAAGCTGAATTCATTCCACATGTTAACGCTGTTGTAAATTGCTAAGGTAGCTAAACCCGGCTTTGAAAGAGGCAAAATAATATTGAAAAAAGTTCTGAATTTTCCACATCCATCAATTTCTGCTGATTCTTCAAGTTCTTTAGGTATTTCTGCCATAAAGCTAGTAAGTATAAAAACAGAAATAGGAAGATTAAATGCAGTATACGGTCCAATTAATCCAAATATACTGTCATAAAGACCAATTTTCTGTGTTAATTCAAATACTGGTAATAACGTGACATGTATAGGTACAGCCATAGCTGCTACTACAATTGCAAACAATGGTTTATTTAGCTTGAATTTGAATCTTGAAAACGGATATGATGCAAATGAGGCTGTAATAAGAATTAATACAAGTGAAAGTGCAACTACAACTAAGCTATTAATAAGATAATTAGGGAAATTGCTCTCAATAACCTCCTTAAAATTATCAATATAAAAGCCCTTTGGCGCTGAAAATACACCTGATGTAAACAACTCAAACTGCTCCTTAAAAGCTGATGCCACCATGAAATAGAATGGTCCACCTGTTATTAGAAGCCAAAATAATGCGAGTATCCCTGCTATAATTTTTCCGATAGTAATTTTCTTTTTCTTCATCTCATTAAGCCTCCTCTTTTCCGTTTATAGCTTTAAGAGTCAATAATGCGATTGTAGTGATAATGACAAACATAGCAGCTGCTACAGTCGATCCATATCCCATTTTCATTGTCTGAAAAGCATTTTTGTACATATATGTAGCCATCAGTTCTGTGGCACCAGTTGGTCCACCTTGAGTCATAACATAAATCAAATCGAAATATTTTAAGGAACCAACCAATGATAATACTGCTGCACTTTTTATTGTTCCTTTTATGGCAGGCAGTGCAATTTTCCAAAAATATTGACCTCTCGTTGCTCCATCAATAATAGCAGCTTCATATAATTCAACTGGTATTGAACTAAGACCAGCTAAAAAATATACCATATAGAACGGTATAAACTGCCAGCAGATAACCGCAATAACTGCATAAATCGCATATGTAGTATTACCCAGAAGGTCAACCATTCCTTCTCCACCAAAAGCAGTGTCAATAGCACTAATAATTCCAAACTGAGGATCATAAGCATACTTAAATAGGAATCCAACAGCAACAGATGACATCAGCATAGGTAAGAAATATACCATCTTAAGTATATTCAGCTTTCTTCCTCCTACATCTAAAAAAAATGCAATCGCCATAGCTATTGGCAGCTGAATTACTATTGAAAGAACCATAATAATAATGTTATTAAAAAATGCCTTATAAAAAACACTGTCAGTAAGTAGTACTTTCCAGTTTTCTAACCCAATAAAGTTTCTATCAGAGCTGATACCATTCCATTCATGAAGGCTTAACCAAAATGAATCAGCTATAGGATATATAATAAAAACCATAATAAAAAAGAATACTGGAATGAGAAACACAGTCGTTACAATAGCAGTACTTCTTTTTTTATTGTATGATAATGAGCGTGTAGCGTTCATTTTATTTCCCTTCCTATATCGTAAATTTTTTAAATATTCTGTTTAGCAAAATGCAAGGTACTAGTGTCATATATTCTAAAACATGCTACCAGCATAATAAAAATTTTCTAATTCATATTCCAATTTGCCTACTTGAGAGATTTTGCTACCTAAAATATTAAAATTGTATCTATAGACCATAATTCAGCTTTTCTACCTGTTTTATTTTAACGTATCCTGCATATGGAATAGGATAAAATAATTGATTGGACACTTATGATGCGCGCATAAGCACCCAACCAATTATATGGAGGTAATCAAAACTATTTAAATAATGATCTTATTTCTTTGCTGCAAGTGTTTCCATTTCTTTATTTACTTCTTCTGGAGTCTTCTGTAATCCGAACAATGCTTGTGATGTATCCTTGTGAAGTTGAGCCATTTCAGGTGATAGATATTGGTCATACCATAATTGAACTGAAGGAGCCTTTTCAACTGCAGCTAAAACTTCCTGTAGACGTGGGTCACTAACAGTTACACCTTTGATAGGTGGTATTCTTCCCGCTTCGATACGCTTTTTAGCAGCAGTATCATCTATCATGTAAGTTATTGCTTTAAATGCAGCAGCTGCATCCTTAGAATTTGCTGCTACTGAATAGAAGTTGTCACCAACAGTACCTAGACATGCGTTAGGATCGCCTTTACCGCCATCAGCAGCTGGGAATGCAAATGAGCCAACCTTTTCTAAGAACTCTTTATTTTCACCACCTACAGTTGAAAGGAACCATGAACCCATAAGTGTCATAGCAGCTTTATCTGTGTATAGAAGTGTACGTGATTGTCCTGAGTCTTCATCAGTTCCATTGAAGCCCTTATTAAAGTAATCTTTCTTTACCCATTCCTGCAACTTTGTTCCAGCCTGTGTAAATGCTTCATTTTCAAATGATCCTGTACGGTTTGCTGCATTTGTAAATGCACTTGCTCCACCGAAACGATCAACAAGGTAGCAATACCACATTGAACCAGTCCATTGTGTCTTATTAGCAAGTGAGAAAGGAATAATACCATTAGATTTTAAAGTATCACAAACCTTCTCAAGCTCTGAGATTGTTTTTGGAACTTGGAGATTATATTTTGCAAATAGCTCTTTGTTGTAGAACACCATAGCTACTGAAGTGTTCTCAACTGGTACAGCCCATAACTTATCTTTATATGTAACTTGATTGATTGCAGCGTCCATGAAACGACCCTTATAATCATTTTCATTCATGAAAGTTGTTAAATCTGCTATTTTATTAGAATCAACATATTGATTCATAGGACCACCAGTCCAATGTGGGAAAATATCTGGTGTTGAGTTTGAACTCATTGCAATTGTCAACTTAGTTTTGAAAGCATCATTCTGCATTGGAGTTACTACAACTTCATAATTTGGGTTATCAGCTGAAAAACGTTTCATGCTATCCTCAATGATACCTGGCATAGGATCTGTAGTCTGAATATGCCACAAATTCAAAGTAACCTTCTCTCCTGATGCTGTAGTTGTTGATGTTGATGTTGATGTAGTAGCGGCTGTTCCTGTTGAAGTTGTTGGTTCAGCTGTCTTTCCGCAACCTGCAATTGTAATTGTCATCGCAGCTGCCAAAGCTGCAGCAAGTGACTTTTTAATAACTTTATTCATTTTTATGCCTCCTTATATATATTATGTTTAGAATAACATAAGTTTTTTTATATTTATATTTAGAAAAGTTACAATTCCATATAATTTTGTTACATTTTATAAATAGGAATATATATTTGTAAATACTGATATTCTTATTATATTCCTATTAGATTCCTATTAGATTCCTATTAGATTCTTATTAGATTCTTATTAGATTCTTATTATATTCCTACTCAAAATACTAACTAGAATATCCTTATTCAATAATTACTATAAATATTCTAAACAAAAATATACAAGCCTTGAAAATATTTTTACATCTCAAATATCTTCAAGGCTTTATTATTGTTAATATAATTTATTTAAATCTATAGACGAATTTTAAAATCCTCATATCCAAATTTTTTAATTATTTTTATATCATCTTTTTCTGTGTAGAGTGCAATTGTTGGTAGATTTATACCATTAAAGGTATTGTTTTTAACCATTGTATAATGAGCCATGTCACAGAAAACAAGCTTATCTCCCGGCTTAAGAGGCTGATTAAACGAATAGTCTCCAATAACATCCCCAGCAAGGCAAGTATGGCTTCCGAGCCTATATGTATATTCATTTTCACCCGGCTTGCCACCATCTATTATATTAGGTCTGTAAGGCATTTCCAATACATCCGGCATATGACAAGCTGCAGATGCATCTAAAATAGCAATTTTCATACCATTTTCTACTATATCCAAAACCTTTGTAACAAGGTATCCAGTATTCAAAGCAATTGCCTCTCCTGGTTCCAAGTAAACCTTTACCCCATATTTGTCCTGGAAATATGAGATTGAGCGCACTAATGCTTCAATATCATAGTCAGATCTTGTGATATGATGTCCCCCGCCAAAATTGAGCCATTTCATATTTTTAATGTACTCACCAAACTTTTCATCTACAACCTTTATTGTTCTTTCAAGAGTATCTGAATTTTGCTCACACATTGTATGAAAATGTAGTCCGTCTATACCGTCGAGTTTATCTTCTTTAAAATTTGAAAACGTTACTCCCAATCTTGAAGAATTATAACATGGATCATACAAATGGGTCTCAATTTCAGAGTACTCAGGATTTATACGTATTCCACATTCAATTTTTTTTGATTTGACATTTTTTACTCTAGCTTTATACTTGTCCCATTCATTAAAGGAATTAAATACTATGTGATCACTATATTTAAGGATCTCATCAAATTCTTCCTCAATATATGCCGGTGCATATATATGAACCTCTTTACCCATTTCTTCATATCCAAGTCTTGCCTCAAATAAAGAACTTGAAGTTACACCTTTAAGATATTTTCCTATTAAAGGATAAACACTGTACATTGAAAATCCCTTTTGAGCAAGAAGAATACTGCACCCTGTCCTGTCTTGTACAGATTTCAATAATTCAAGGTTTTTTATGAGAAGTCTTTCATCAACAATATAACAAGGTGTAGGTAAGTTACTAAAATCTATATTCAATATTAACCTCCACGCCCACTTTGGGCATAAATAATAGTTAAATACAATGTGGAGTATCTCTTCTATTGAGAGGTACTCCAGTTGTCTACTTCATCCACATTTTTTTATCCAAACTTCGTAATATGTCCCAACTTAGGATACAAAAATTAATCTAACAAATCTGGTGAAAAGCTTTCCTTCCAAGGGAGTCCACATTTATTGAGAGCATCCATAAATGGATCTGGGTCAAATTCTTCAATATTATGAACTCCTGGCTTATTCCAAATACCCTTTAATATCATCATTGCACCAATCATTGCTGGAACACCTGTTGTATATGAAATTGCTTGTGAACCAACTTCCGCATAGCATTCCTCATGGACGCACACATTGTAAACATAATATGTTTTTGGCTTTCCATCCTTTATCCCCTGCATAATACAGCCTATATTTGTCTTTCCCTTTGTTCTAGGCCCTAGTGAGGCTGGATCTGGAAGCACTGCCTTTAAAAATTGCAGTGGAATTATCTGCTGACCTTCAAACTCAATAGGTTCAATAGATGTCATACCAACATTTTCAAGCACTCTTAAATGAGTAAGATATTTTTCTGAAAAAGTCATCCAAAATCTTATTCTTTTAATTCCTTTTATGTTGAGAGCTAAGGATTCAATTTCTTCATGGTGTAAAAGATATATGTCTTTTTGACCTATTTCAGGCAAATCATATACCTTTTTAAGTTCTAATGGTTCAGTTTCTACCCATTCTCCATTTTCCCAGTAGCTGCCTTTTGCAGTTATTTCACGTATATTTATTTCTGGATTGAAGTTTGTTGCAAATGGGTATCCGTGGTCACCTGCATTTGCATCAACAATATCAATATAATGTATTTCATCAAAGTAATGTTTTTGAGCATACGCACAGAAAACGCTAGTAACACCAGGATCAAATCCACTGCCTAAAAGTCCTATTATACCTGCCTTTTCAAATTTCTCTCTATACGCCCACTGCCATTTATATTCAAACTTAGCTACATCAGGCGGCTCATAGTTAGCAGTGTCAAGATAATGCACACCTGTAGCAAGACAAGCATCCATAATTGTCAAATCCTGATATGGCAACGCAACATTAATTACGATATCTGGTTCAAATTTTTTAATTAACTCAATAAGCATCTCCGTGTTATCGGCATCTACCTGAGCTGTTTGGATTTTAGTTTTACCGCCGTCTAGTTTTGCTTTTATAGCATCACATTTTGATAGAGTCCTACTTGCTATGCAGATCTCCTCAAATACATCTGGGTTCTGACAGCATTTATGAATAACTACATTAGCAACGCCACCAGCGCCAATAATTAAAGCTTTTCCCATTTCATTATCTCCTAATCCTATAAACAATTTTATGATAATAATTTGCACTATAACATCAAAAATACACCTATTTATTTTAATAATAATATTTTTTATATTTCGTGCAACATAGCTCTGACTAAAGTCAATTCTTTAATGATTATACAAAATGCTGTATTAAAAATCAACATATGATATATTATCAAATGGACAAAACAGAATTTATTGCTTTTAAGCGAAAATCCAGAATATTTCCCGAATAATAAAAAAGACTTTAGCAAAAGGAACCGAAATTCTCTTTAACAAAGCCTTTTTTATATCACATAATTTTCTATTAAATAACATTATACTACATTGATTGTAATTTTATCAATATCTTCTATTAAAATTATTTATTTCCTGATGAACTAGTCGTCTCAGCAGGGGCTGTTTCAGTTGTTGTTGGTTCAGTAACCGTAATTGCAGAGCCTGTTGTTACTGGTGGAGTAGTGCCTGTGTCAGCTGGGTCCTCTATTTCTATATCCTTTGTATCCCCATTCCAATTGACTTTTAATCCCAACTGTTCAACTATAAATCTCATTGGCACTACTGTTCTTGCATTAATAGAACATGCAGGAACATCAATTGTTTTTTCAACTCCATTTACTAAAATCTTATTACTATCTAATTTAACAACTATTTCTATGGCACCTTTAGTTATAATAACTGTTCTTTCTACACTAACCCATTTAACTTCTGCGCCAAAGGCTTCTGATAATGCTTTGACAGGAATAAGTGTTCTTCCATCCTTTATTACTGGTGGTGTATCAAATTTAACATGCTTACCTTTTACCATTAAGTTTTCAACTGGTAAAACATCAACACCTTTGTGTTTCTTCTTTATTTCCTTGCTAACACTATCGATATTGGCTAACTCTTCAGTTGTATATGTAGATTTAATTTCAGCTTTAATCTGTACTCTTTTGTCTTTCATCTGCTTCTTAATTGCATCCATGTCAGTCTTAATCTGCTGAATTTGTGCTTTGAGTTTATTTACAAGTTCTGTATCTCCACTAGTCTCTGCTGCTTCAAGCTGTTTTTCAAGGTCTGCCTTTTGCGCTTCTAATTGATCTTTTTGATCTTCTAATACTTCTTTCTCAGCCTCATACTGTTTTTTTTGAGACTTATTTAGTTCTTTAGCTTCATCCTTTTTTGCTTTATCCTGTACCTGTTTCTCTTTGTTCCCTTTTTTATCAAACCCTTTTTTCATATTATCTGCATTTACAATTTGGCTTTTGGAATCGTCAATGTCATTTTTTGTAGCTGTAGCAACTATTGATGATGATATAACAAACAACGCAGCCATTGCAAAAGCTAAACCTCTCTGTATTTTCCTCATAATTTTGACCTCCTTATATGTTTTTTTGTTGTGATATATTATTCGTGTCCTAGATATTTTTTAAGGTATGATTTTAAAAAGTTTTTTTTCTATATTTTCTGTGATAAGAACATTGAGGCTTTCCTATAAACAAAAGAGGCTCCCGCAACATGCATCTTAATAATTATAACTTGTGCTTAGGTTTCCTATCCTAAACTATAATCATTAATAGATGTATTGCAAAAGCCCCTTTTTTAAATTAACATAATGCTTGCTAGTCACACTAAAACTCTATAACCCATTTTAACAAATATATGATAATTATTTATAAACACTCAACTCCCACATAAAAAACCCACGGTGTTCAAACTTATCAATGTTTTGTTGCTATAATAATTTATCTTTCATAATAAGTGTAACCACGCAAGCCATTTTCATATGCTTTCATAATTACTCTTCTATCACTTGCACTTATTAAACCCTCTCGTATAGCATTTTCTGCTTTTTCACGAAAATGCACTATCATGTCTTTTGGATCGTATTCTACATAAGTAAGAACGTCTTCAACACTATCTCCATGTATCTCTTTTACAAGGTCATAGCTTCCATCATCATTTATTCTTACACTAACTACATTAGTATCCCCGAATAGATTGTGTAGATCACCTAGAGTTTCCTGATAAGCACCAACTATAAATATTCCAAGATAGTAGTCATCGCCATTTTTCATTTCATGAAGCGGCAAAGTTGTTCTAACATCATGGAGGTCTATGAAGTGATCAATCTTTCCATCACAATCACAAGTAATATCAGCAATAACAGCATTTCTCTTCGGTAATTCCAAAAGTCGATGCACTGGCATTATTGGAAACAGCTGGTCTATAGCCCAACTGTCTGGTATAGACTGAAATACAGAAAAATTACAATAATATATGTCAGCAATTGCACTTTCAATGTCTTCTAAATCAGGAGGATAATTTTTAAGTTTCCGTTTCTCCTTCGTAATCTGATTAATTGTATTCCAGAAGATTTTTTCTGAAAATGCTCGTTCACGTAAACTTATCGCACCATGTTTAAACATATCTCGAATTTCATCACGATAGTAAAGCGCATCGTTATAGCACTCTTGAATGTTCTTCTGCGTAATATTTTTATTAACATCAAATAGATTTTTAATCTGCTCCGAAGTACTTTCTTCAAGCTTATCAGGCAAACTGTGTTCCTCAAACCCTTCCACGTCTAAAACATTAAACAGCAATACTGAATAATAAGCTACAGTTGTACGTCCAGACTCTGTAACAATAATTGGATGTGAAACATTACTAGAGTCAAGAGTAGTCATTACAGCCTCAACTATATCAGTGCAATATTCTTCAACAGTATAATTACGGCTGTTTACATAATTTGTATTTGAACCATCATAATCAACAGCCAATCCACCACCTAAGTCCAAATATCCCATAGGTGCGCCTTCCTTAACCAATTCTGCATATACACGAGTTGCTTCCAATACAGCTGAACGTATATCTCTGATGTTTGGTATCTGTGAACCCAAATGGTAATGAAGCAGTTTGAGGCAATCCAGCATGTTTTCTTTTTTCAATGTATCTACAACAGTTATAACTTGAGACATATTCAAACCAAAAATACTGCGGTCTCCACCTGACTCAGTCCAGTGACCACCAGCTTTTGCAGAAAGCTTAATACGAAGTCCTATATTTGGCTTAACTCCTAGCTTTCTTGATCTTTCTAGTACAATACCAACTTCACTAGGCGTCTCAATAACAAAGAAACACTTAAATCCCATTTTAACTGAATAAAGGCCTAAATCTATAAATTCCTCATCCTTGTATCCATTACAAATAAGACAAGCTTCCTTATCCTTCATTAAAGACAGTGCAGCAACCAACTCTGCTTTACTGCCTACTTCTAAGCCATGATGATAACGCTGACCAAATTTAGTCACCTCTTCAACAACTTGCTGTTGCTGATTAACCTTGATTGGATAAACACCACGATAGGCACCTTTATAATTTAGTTTATTCATAGCATCTCTAAAGGATTCATTTAGAAGAGATATCTGTGAATCTAGTAAATTTTCAAAGCGCAATAACACAGGCATATCAAGCCCACGTTCACAAACACCCGAAATTATATCCATAAGGCTGATTGCAGCCGATTCATTATCTTTGTATGGGTTAACTAGTACCTCACCATTATCGGAAATTGAAAAATAGCCGTTTCCCCAATTTTTAATACCATATAGTTCCTCGGACTTTTCCCTTGTCCATCTACCTAATACTTCTGATTTATTCATTGCTTTTCCCTTTCATATCACAAATGGATTTGGTAGAATTAGTTAGATTATTTTTCATTAAAAATCACAAAATATTTGTAAATAATATAATCTTCTAACATCAAACGATAGCATAACATTAGTAGCCTTGTCAATACATATAAAGAGACCAGAATACAGGTAATTTTTATCACTTTCTGAACTCTGGTCACAAATATTCTTCAGTTTTCACATTATATTAATCGCCGTACATTCTACACAATTACCTATGTTTTATCACTTATCTTAATCTGACTTATGCTATTTGTTACTGTATCCATCATACGTACCAAGTTTTTTGCTGCAATAGCCTCAGAGGATGCGGATATTTCATCGACAGAAGCTGATAAATTTCCCAATATATAGAGGCACTTAACATTTTGAGTTGCCTTAAAAAATAACATGGAAATTATATACATCTTTTTTTAGTTGAGATTCTACATTATTAAATATGTACATATAACCTACACTGAAAAATTAACTTTTCATAAAATTGCCATTCATTCAGTTAATTTAGAACTCACCAAGGCACATATAAAGCAAGTTTTTGGAATCGCGACATATATAGTTAATCTAAAACTCTCTCGTAAAAATGTCACTGTGTTCTAGCAAACTTTCAATAGTATCAAAACCCAAACGATGCAATAAATCCATTACATAAGGATTATCAATTGGTGTTATATAAGTTGCCTGATTGCCATATTGATTAACATTTTTTGTCCCTTCTTCTTTGTTCAATATTGCTTTAGGTCCACCGACGCACCCTCCAACACAGCCCATTCCCTCAAGAAAGTTTGCAGAAATATTACCTTCTTCAAGGGCTTTGAGCATCTCTTTACATTCACGAATTCCATTTGCCTGCTGAGTGCGAATAGTAATATTTCTATTAGGATTTAGGCGTTCAACTGTATTTTCTACTGCTTCACTTACCCCACCTGTTCTAGCATATATTCTTCCTGCCTTTGATGAGTGGTCACGAGGATCATCTTCCATTTCAGCGGGGTTAATATTGGCAAATTTAAAAATATCTTGCATCTCCTGAAAAGTAAGAACATAATCTACCGCATCTGCAATATCAGGTTCTCTTGCTTCTGCCTTTTTTGCAATGCAAGGTCCAATAAACACAGTAATTGAGTCAGGCTCTAATACTTTGATCGAACGGCCACAAGCCACCATTGGAGAAACCGAACCCGGTACATGTGGCATAAGCTGCTTATATACCTTACGTAGCATGGCGATCCACATTGGACAACAACAGCTTGTCAAAAGATAATCTCGCTCATTTACAATAGTTCTGTCAAATTCTAGTGCCTCCTTCAACGTAAGAATATCTGCAAAAAGGGCAACCTCCACCATTCCTGCGAAACCAATACTTTTAAAAGCACTTCTTAGTTTACCTGGTGTAACCTTTTCGCTAAACTGACTGATAAACGCTGGAGCAATCATAGCATATACACGTCCTGTCCCACTTTTTACAGCATCAAGTGCAGGCAATATATCCTTGCTGGCTACTAGTTTTTGAGCCTTACAGCTTTCAATACATTCGGAGCAACCTACACACAATTCCTTATTTATAATTGTGTTTCCTTTTTCATCCTTTCCTATTGCATCAAACAAGCATTTTACTGCGCAAGCGCCACTTTCTTCATCAGAGGAGCAATCACAATCTGCAATTCTCCAGACTGGAGCATATTCTTCGGGATGCAGCAGACAATTCAATTGGTGTGAGTCAAAGCCCTGCTTACGAACTTTTTTTATCTCATCATTTGTTCTATTTTCTACTGATGCTTTTGCCAATCTATTGTAAAGCTCATTAAATGCATTCATACTTAATCCCTTTCTTTAATAAATAACATTTTTTCAATAAGTATTTCTCTAACAAATATTCCTTCAATAAAATATTTTGCAAATAGCCTACCGATTTATTAACCGATAGGCTACCTTCTTAAAAAAATTATTCACCTATTATTTTATACTTTTCTACTTAATTTTTAAAGATTTTCCTATTCATCTTTTCCTGCTTTGTGGTATAAATGTTGCACAGTCAGTTTGATTTGAGGTGCTTGCATCTTTTGCTGTCACTTCAATCTGCTCAGCTGAGCAATGGTCGCCGGACAAGTAATACTTGCAAGTATCTACAACACACTTTACGCCCTCATTGGGGTGGTTCATCATATTTGCTGACATAATTAGTCCCTCCAAATAATTTTTTAATAAAACAAATATATTATTTGTATTCAGCTATAATTCAATACTATTATTCTTTTGTAAATTTTTTAAAGCCGTCACTATATTTTATCTCGCCATTTTTCATTACCCACAATGCCTCTGTATCAGGTAGACTATTAATAAATTCTAGTCCCTTCTCAATAGGCATACAAAAAACAGCAGTTGACAATGCATCAGACATTCCTGAAGTTTTACATAGTATTGTGACTTCCGAAAAATACTCTGAGGGAAAAAGTGTATCAGTATTAATTATATGATGATACCGCTTGCCATCAACTGTATAATACCTTTCATAATCCCCACTTGATACAAGTGATAAATCAGATACATATACAATGCTAATGGTATTCTTTTCATCTTCTTTATCTGGATTCTGAATTCCTAAATTCCATAGTTTATTGTCAATTCCCTTGTTGCCTACAGCTCGAACATTTCCTCCAACACTAATTAGTCCAGATGTATATCCATTTTTTATGGCAATCTGACTGACCTGTTCTGTTGCATAGCCTTTACCGATAGCACCAACATCAATACTCATTTGGGGATCTTCTATAAAAACTGTAGAATTTATTTCATCTATTATAACTTTATTTATGTCTGTGTGCTTTGCTGCCTCCAGTAGCTCATTCATTTGCGGAAGAGCTGCTTTGGTCTCGTCTTCAGCACCTTCTGTACGATATTTATGCCAAATCTTCAGCACCGCACCAAATGCAATATTCATTTTACCTTCTGTTTTTATATACCACTCTTTGGAATAAAGCAACAAATCAATTATTCTTTTATCAACCTTAACTGGTTTGATTCCTGCATTGTCATTTATTGTTTTAATATTGTTGATACCATCATAATTATTATATATATCATATAATTGGTGATATATTTTTAAATTATCATATATAAGCTGGGAATACTTCGTAAATTCTTCTTTACTTTCAGTATAAGCAACAATTTTTGTCATTGTATCGAAAAGCTTCAAAAATTCAGCCTCATATCTAGTCTTACCCTTATCTCCACATGCTGTGAGATTTACCAAAAATGAAATTGCAATTATTGCAGTTACTATTTTTTTTAACAAACTAACCTCCACGCCCATTACTGGCATAAAAATAGTGAAGCTTTATTATTTCCAACTGAGATATATAAAATATGTTCTGTGCTATGTTTTTTGTAAATGGCTTAACTTATAAGTAGGGCTACTGCATAATAGCAACTTAATCACATGGTATGCCTTTGGCTAGATAATCAAAAACATACTTTTTGTAACTAATAATATCTATGCAGTAGCCCTACTTTCACTTTATTACTTTATTTCGCACTTGCATTTGCCTTTTCAATTACCTTTTTAAAATCTCCAATACGAACTGTAACTGAACTTGCTAATTCGGCATCGGTTGCTGCACCTTCTTCACTAACAGCTATACCCTTAACCTCATCAACTGTTTTACCAACCACATATTTTGCAAATGCTTCAGCCTGTTCATTCCACTCTTTACCTATTTTTGACGCTTTTTTCATGCCATATGCATCGCCAAGCTCATTCTTTGACTTAAAAGCAACAGTTAAATCAGAAGTAATTTTTCCTTGTTTTGTGAAATTTACATTTGTTTGAGAACCATCAATAATAGAACTTGTTATTTTTCCATTGGCATCAAAGGTGGAAACAGAGTACATGGAATAGGCTTGCGCTAATCCTTCTTTTTCACCTGCATCTGTAGATTTTGAAATATTAGTAGAAACACCTAATCCTAGCTTATCTCCAGACTTAGCACCTAAATCCTGAGCATTTAAGACAGCCTTCTCGGTGACAGATATAAAGTCACCGATATGTACTGTCACAGAAGATGCCAACTCAGCATCACCAGCAGTACCTTCTTCATTTACAGCTATACCCTTTACTTGGTCAAGAGTCTTTCCGACAACATAGTTCGCAAACGCCGCTGCCTGCTCGTTCCACTCCTTACCTATTTTTGATGCCTTTTTCATACCATATGCATCGCCAAGCTCATTTTTAGTCTTGTATTCAGCCTTTAAATCCGTAAGAATTTTACCTTGAGCTGAAAAGTTAATTTTAGTTTGAGCAGCATCAATGATGCACTTTGCAATTTTTCCGTCCTTATCAACTGTAACTGCTGCAATCATTGAATCAACTTGTGCCAGGCCATCTTTTTCACCTGCATCTGTTGACTTTGCAATAGAAGATATAACAGCAAATCCTGTTTTCACTGAATCTGCAGCTGCCTGCGTACCTGTATCAATAGCAGCAGTTGTGTTTGCAGTCGAACCAGTTGTAGTATTTGCTGCATTGTCTATAGCTTGTTTTCCACATCCAGCAAAAACCGTTATTGCCATTGTTAAACTCAATGCCAATGTAATAATTTTTTTCATATTTATTCCTCCAAATTTTTTTATCTATATTAACCTTTATACCCATTTTGAGCATAAAAGAAAATTGGAGCTGTCGCGTAAAGCTTAAGCCATTCTTTTAAAAGCTGGCATAATAAGCCTTAGCAAAGTAGAAGTTGCCATTCCTGCTACAACACCTGATATTAATAGTACAGGTAGGTAAACCCATAGATATATATTGGTATATATCAATGAAATTGCTACAAACTGCCCTATATTATGGAATACTGCTCCCAAAATACTCAAAACAAAATAAGATATTTTGTCACTGAATATTACTAATAACAGCAACATTATTAATAATGATAGTATCCCCCCACATAAGCTTAATATTCCTGCAATAAAGCCACGAGTGATTAAAACGTATGAAGCTTTTAAAATAGCTATCATAAAGGCTGGCTTTTTATCTAAAAAGAATAGTGCATACATTACAGGAATATTAGAAAGCCCCAGTTTAATTCCCGGAACTGTAACAAACAAAGGCGGAAAAGAATTCTCTAAAATAGCAAGCACTAATGCAACTGCAAAAAGCAATGAAGTTAATACTAAAAGCTTGGTTTTGGGGATGTCTCTATCATTCTTATACATGAATTGTTTAACCTTCCTATTTACCAACAATCATATCCAGCTCATCATCGCTGCGATCAATCAATGGCACTATTTTTAATATTATTTCATTAGGTAAACAAGCAGCCGTTTCCCCTATATTTTTTAGCATTCCAGTCCTTACACATATCTTGTCAGGGCAGTCTGATTTTTCAAAACCAATGTGCCCATCCTTAGTTAAATGAAATATAACATTATTATTATGCGGAATTGAAAACCTCTTGTCTTCTCTAGTATTCAAATCTACTGTAGCTACTAGCTCCGATTTATAATAAATTTCAGCTTTAGCAGGCTTGTCTGCATTATTAAAGGTAAAAACTAACCATAATGCCAATCCAACTATAAAAACTACTAAAACAATTATTAAATCTGTCTTTTTAAAAAACTTCATCAGCAGTCTCCTTATGCCAATGCATATAATTATCCCTCTGGTCTACAAACGCTTTTATTAGTATTATTACACTTTCATAGTTATGCCTTTTAGGTATGGCAGAATTTTTATGTGCGAAAGTTGATAATATTACTTGATTCTATATGACACCACTTACAAAAATAACCAACGTAATTGAGCCCATTATAATAACATAGTTTTTAATAGAACAAATAAAAGTTGTTTCTTTATCCTGAATTTCTAAAAATGCGCTAATATTTCTTTGAACTGGAAATATCGTAAGCAGTGCTAATAAACATATTGGGGATAAAAATTTAAATGCCACCATCAGTATTATTCCCAAATAAGCTGAGTAGTTTAGTGCAGCAAATATATAAACAGCCTTATGCCCTAAATAATAGGGCAAAGTGTATCGCTTTACGGCAACATCTCTCTCCAAATCACAAATATTATTTGCAAGCATAATATTTGCTGTAGTACATATAGGTGCAATAGACAACAACACGATAGTTAATATAGGTACTACAAATATATCAACGCTAATGGTGTCTAAGTCTATAATCAGTGAAAGAAATGTATTTGAGGGCATATTTATATATAGCAAAATAAATGGAATAAAAAAGCCATAAAACAGCCCTGAAAAAACCTCTCCAAGAGGCTGTCTGGATATTGGCACTGGCCCAAAGGTGTAAAAAACCCCACAGGCAAAGCAAACTGCACCAATGATAAAAATAACTATGTCTGTCCTATATGCCAAATATAATCCTAAAGCTGTACTAAACCCTAATAGCACAAAAATTATATTTTTTGCTGTTTTTCTAGTATACGCTAATGTTTGCTGGTTGGTTTTGGTATCAATATAATTATTAATTGCAGTTGTTGATAAATCGAAAACAAACATAGCTGCAAAGAACACCAACGTCAGCTCCCAATTTATTTTTTCTTTTATATAGAAAAGGTAAGCCATCGTCATTAAAAACGCAAATGTACTGGTTATTTTAGTTTTTATTTCAATATAATCAAAAAATTTTAATATCATGTAATCATCCCAGCCCTAAATCATACCACATGCTTTATCTAAAATAGAAATAAGCTTTTTTCTTTTATCAGATGTAATATGAAGCTCATTAATTATTTTCATAGCTTTGCTATAATATTTCCTAGAAACTAATCGTGTGTAGCTTAATCCTCCGCTATTAGCAACTGCAGCATTAATATCCTCTCTTGTCAACTGGTTGCTGTTCGCTTTATCCTTTAGTTCAGGCATGTTTTTAAAAGCATGTATGAGCGGAAGGGTTATTACCCCCTGTTCAAAGTCAGATTGAACTGGTTTTTTTGCAATATACTCCGTTGTTTCAAAATCAATACAATCATCTGTCATTTGAAAAATCATTCCAGTATATCGCCCTAACTTCGCATATTTTGATATAGTCAAATCCTTCTGTTCACATAAAATAGCCCCAGCATAAAAGGATGCTTCAAATAGAGCGGCTGTTTTACCTGAAATTATTTTCAAGTATTGATAAACTGATAAATCTAAAAACCCATTATTTACATGTTGATTTAATTCACCAAGACAAACTCTTTTCATATAGTCAGGTACTATTGAATTCAGATACTCCTTTTTGTCTGGTATCTCTGCAATTATCTTAAGTGCAGCACAGAGCAAATAATCACCGCAAATAACGGCTGTTCTTTTACCATACTTTTTTTGGAGTGTCAGCTTACCCCTTCTTGTTCTTGCGTTGTCAATAACATCATCATGGACCAGCGTCGCTAAGTGCACAATTTCAATAGCCGCCGCAAAACTTATTGCATGAGGATGGATTAAACCATCCCCATTTTGTGAACAAATAATCAAAGCTGCTGCACGGATATATTTACCGCTTGAAGCTGCAAGATGCTGTGTATATTGACGAATAAGGATGGGAGCCGTAAGCAACTCGCTGTTTACTTTTTCCTTTACCAGCTCTAAAGCCTTATCATTTTCTATAAAATTGGTTTCTTGCTGGAGTTTTATATTTTCTTTAATCATTATAAATATACAACCTTCTTACAAAAGGTAGTTTTCTCCATAGTTTTTTTAAATATGGCATTGCATAATAATCAAGTCCAAATGTTCTTCCAGCTCCTATTAACACTGCAATTGCAGCAAATATCATCCAGAAAGTTGATAAATAGAGACCTGTAGTGCAAACAAACATAGCCTGAAGCACCAATGAAAATGCTGACGCTGGGGTTGTAAATAATCCTCCAATTAATGCAAGACCTATTAAAATTTCTGCTATTACGATAAAAGTCTGCATAAAAATCTGAACACCGTCGTTTGGCATAATCAGTTTGTCAGTAAACCAGTTCATAAGTGGCACATCAATTTTAAAAGCATAATCGCCTATAACTGACTTTGATAGTTCCTTACCACTTACAAAAATCAAACGGAATAGACCTAAGAAATCAAAATTCAAAATAGTTGTGCCAACGCTTGCTGCTACCTCTTGACCAGCCTCACTCGTTGCTGAACTGACTGCTTCAGTCGCTGCCTGTACTGCTGTTGCTCCGCTAGTTCCTTCAAGTGCTCCGGTTGAGCCGTATAAAATACTGTTATACCATGAACTGGCACCACCAAAGAAGCCTGTCAATTTAGGTGACACAAACCAACCTTCAATAACTTTCATAATACCTTCAAACAACCATACGGCACCAAGCCAAACTCTAAGTGGTACCATCAAAAAGCTAGGCGTTCTATTTGAGAAATGTCCACCTACAAAGCTTCTACAATTTCGTATAGTAAAAAATTCATGTTTCAAATAGCTGAATACTTTATTCCAGCCTAATACCTGAATAAAATAAACTATATTTATAAAGTGCTTTACAAACATTGCCAAAAATGATGGGAGATTGAACATGCGATTTGGCAAACCAACTCTGGCAACACCATATCTGCCGCCTATAGAAACCATCATTCCATGAAAGGCTGGCTTGTACACCAACATCTCACCCTTACCCGTTACTGCACAATATATATTTTTTGCCACAATTGCTGCACTCTGTTCACAGTTTTCAACCATCTGGGGAACAGGTCTTTCTTCACCTTCTGCAGTAAACAGCATATTGTCACCAACCACATATACATGATCATTGTCTACTGAACGTAGGTAGGGATCTAATTTAATACGTCCTCTGTTTGCTGATTCTAGAGTTTTAGCAGCTTCGTTGGTAATATCAGAACTTTCAATACCGGCTGCCCAGATTACCGTACCTGCATTATAACGACTAACCTTTTCATTTGCTTTAACTTCTATATAATCAGGGCCTATACCGCAAACGCCTGAATTAAGCATTAATTTTACGCCCATTTTATTTAAACGTCTTTCAACTTTGTTAGAAAGCTTTTCAGGCAAAGTAGGTACAGTTCTTTTAAGGATGTCTACGTTGAAAATAGTTACAAGCTCTCTATCTATTTCATGCTTATCACAAAGAATAGGAACATATTCGGCAAGCTCACCTGCCATTTCTACACCTGTAAAACCTGCTCCAACCACATAAAAGCTAAGCAGTTTTTTCTTTTCTTCAAGATTTCTTTCACATGCAGCTTTTCTGAAAACATTCTGAATGTGATCTTTAAGATTTACAGCATCCTCATATGACCAAAGCTTGTGCGCATATTCTTGTGCGCCGGGAATACCAAAATAAGTTGGCTTAGAACCTGCAGCCAAAACCAAATAGTCGTACTCATATTCTTTAATTGCACCAATTGCAACATGATTATTAAAATCTATTGATTCTATATTATCAAGAACAACGTCAACTTTTCTTCCTGCAAAAACCTTTTTTAGACCCACCTTAATGCTGTCCTCATCAACGCGATTTGCTGCCACCTCATGAAGCTCAGTCAGCATAGTATGAAATGGATTTCTATCAATAATTGTAATACTGACAGTATCATTTTTTTTGAATTTTTTTGCTAGCTTTTTTGCCGTTAAAATACCGGCATAGCCTGCACCAATTATTACAATTCTACTATTCATAGACTTCTCCTGTTTTATTGTTATTCGACATTTTATTCTATATTTCGATTATTATTTTAACAAATTGTTATAAAATTATCAATAGTTTTTAATATGGTATAACATAGTTTTATTTTTATGAATTGTATGTTTTTGTTCTTTACGTGATTTATGATATTTGCAACATATTAGTCACTCCAAACAATCACTCCAAACACTATTTTTACAACAATATTGTTTGTAAATAATTAAAAATTAATTCTTAGTCCAAAACATTATTAAAGATTTTTCTTGCAAATCAAGTCAAATTGACAATTTACACCATATAGAATATAATACTAACACTGCTAATGTCTTAATAATTATGAGTTCAAGTCTAATTTGCATAATGATTTTTGTTATGAGATACTACTGTTTTTTTACATAATAATATATTTAATTGAATAGTTTAATTGTAGCTGGTAAATTATTAAGAAAAAGAGCAAAATATATAAAAAACTAAAGTAGAAATACCCATTGCTTTACCTCTACAAAACAAAGGTTTTGGCAGAGTAATTCACTAAATTTTCGACCCAAAGTTGGGCGTAGGAGGTTAATATGTGGTTTTCACAGTCGCAAGAAGAAGTTTTAAAAAAGCTTGATGTAAATCCTTCAAAGGGTCTTACAAGTGCAGAAGCTAAATCAAGGCTTGAAAAATACGGAGAGAACAAACTAAAGAGCAAACCTAAGAAAAGCTTGCTAGCACTATTTTTTTCTCAACTAAAGGATATGCTGATATATGTTCTCCTTGGCGCAGCTGCAATTACTTTGGCTATAGGCGAATATGCAGATGCAATAATAATCTTATTAGTTGTTATTTTAAATGCTGTAATTGGCGTATTTCAAGAATATAAGGCTGGAAAAGCCATTGAAGCTCTTCAAAAAATGACAACTCCTAAAGCTTTAGTCAGACGAGATGGAGAAGCAAAAGAAATCAATTCTGAAGAAATAGTTCCCGGCGATATCGTCATTTTAGATGCTGGCAGATTTGTACCAGCAGATTTAAGACTTATTGAAAGTGCAAATCTTCAGATTGAAGAATCAGCTCTAACTGGAGAGTCTGTCTCTTCCGACAAAGATTCAAAGTCTATATATGAAGATCCTAAAACTCCAATAGGTGACAAGACAAATATGGCATTCATGTCTACCCTTACTACTTATGGTAGAGGTGAAGGCGTAGTTGTTGCAACGGCAATGGAAACAGAAATTGGTAAAATAGCGAAAATACTTGATGAAGATAATAATGAAATGACTCCTCTTCAAAAAAGACTAGAAGAGCTTGGTAAAGTCCTTGGATTTATTGCTATAGGTATTTGTGTTCTTATATTCGTAATCGCATTAATTCAGAAAAGAGATCTTTTTGAAATGTTCTTAACCGCTATCAGCTTGGCAGTTGCTGCAATTCCTGAAGGATTAGCAGCTATAGTTGCTATTGTATTAGCTCTCGGTGTTACAAGAATGTCTAAAATCAATGCAATAGTAAAAAAGCTTCCAGCAGTTGAAACATTAGGTTCTGTTAATATTATATGCTCAGATAAAACCGGTACTCTTACGCAAAACAAAATGACAGTTGTTAGACACTATACCTTAAATAATCTTGCAGATGTACCTGCTGTAGAATCGGGTCTAGAAGCTTCCGGTGACAAGATAGAACTTATAAAATCTTTCGTTCTTTGTTCAGATGCAACCTATGAAAATGGCCAAGGAACTGGAGATCCTACTGAAATAGCATTAATAATTTTAGGCAATAAATATGGATTATCAAGAAACAGCTTAAATGAAAAACATACCCGAGTATCCGAAAAGCCATTTGATTCAGACAGAAAATTAATGTCAACCTTAAACAAGGAAAATACAGGCTATAGAGTTCACACTAAGGGTGCAATAGACAACCTGTTAAAGATTTCTAGCAATGCTCTCGTAGATGGAAAAATAGTTCCGTTGACAGATGAAATTAAAGAAAATTATCTAAAAATTACAGAGCAGATGTCAGATTCAGCTTTAAGAGTTCTTGGTGTAGCATTTAAGGACACAACTAGTGTTATAGCCCCTGAAGAAATGGAAAAGGATTTAACTATAATCGGACTAGTTGGAATGATTGATCCTCCTAGAATAGAAGTTAAGGCCTCTATAGAAGAAGCAAAAGCGGCTGGTATTACACCTATAATGATTACCGGTGACCATAAAAATACTGCAGTAGCAATAGCAAAAGAACTAGGAATTGCAGACTCAATTGAGCAAAGTTTAACAGGTTTAGAAATAGATGAAATTCCAGATGAGAAATTTTCAAAAAACATTAATAATTATAGAGTATTCGCAAGAGTGTCCCCAGAACATAAGGTTAAAATAGTTAGAGCCTTTAAATCCCATGGAAATATAGTTTCTATGACTGGGGATGGTGTAAATGATGCTCCATCATTAAAATTTGCAGACATCGGCGTCGCTATGGGTATCACTGGAACAGATGTTGCTAAGGGTGCAAGCGATATGATACTGACAGATGACAACTTTACAACAATTGTTCATGCTATTGAAGAAGGCAGAAACATTTATAATAACATTAAAAAGACTGTTGTTTTCCTACTATCCTGTAACTTAGGAGAGGTAATAACAATATTTTTGTCTATCCTATTCTTCTGGCCAGTGCCTTTGATGCCAACTCAAATTCTATGGATAAATCTTATTACTGATACTTTACCAGCTATTTCACTTGGTATTGATCCAGGCGATAAAGATGTTATGAAGAAGAAGCCTAGAAACCCAAAGGATAGTTTTTTTGCAGACGGTGCAGCGTTTAGAGCAATCTTGGGTGGTTCTTTAATAGGTGCATTAACGTTAATAGCCTTCTATTTTGGATTATATGAACATGGTTATTCTATGGGTTCAGAAAACATTCCAGAAGATGTTTTAACATACGCTAGAACTATGTCGTTTGTTGTATTGGCTGCATCGCAGTTATTTTATTCATTATCAATGAGAAGCGCTACTAAATCCATATTTAAAATAGGGTTGTTCTCTAATATGTACTTGATTGGAGCAATTATTGTAGGATTTATTCTCCAGCTTGGAGTTATATCCATACCATTCCTTGCAACTGCTTTCAAGGTGCATAACTTAAGTGTAACAGATTGGGGAATTGTAATTCTGTTCGCTTTGGTTCCCCTTACAATTAATGAAATAATTAAACTTATTAAATCTTTTAAGAAAGATAAAGCAGAAGCGTAGGCATTAAAATAAGTTAGAAAAAAGAGTTGGGACTGTTGAAATCATTTTCATACAATTATATTAGCTAAAAACAATGCACTATATATAATTGTTGAAATACATTTCACGACAGGCTCAACTCTTTTTTTACTTCAAAAAAACAAAGTACGTTAGAATGCTAGAACAAACTTTTTGCTGAATAAGTCAAACTGTACCGAGCAAGTCTAACCGTGCTAAAGTCAATTACAATCTGTTAACCATCCAAGAAGCTATAAAACAGTTTAAAAGAAGAATCCGCCTAAAAGACGAAGGCTTTGAGCCGTAATTGACTTTAGTAAAACAAAAAAGGATAGTAAACTCCCCATATTAGAGAATAAACTACCCTTTTGATCATTTCGAAATAAAATTTAATTTAAGAGCGTTGAAACTCGTTTGAGTTTCAATACTTTATTACCATCTATTTCCGCCACCAAAGCTTCTGTTTCCACCGTTTCCGCCTCTGTTTGATCTCTGATTCTTTCTAGCTGCTCTACAGCTAGGGCATCTTTGTGGTTCGTTTTCGAAACCCTTCTCTTTGTAAAATGCCTGTTCACTTTCAGTAAATGTGAATGTAGCTCCACAATCCTTACATGTAATAGTCTTATCTGCCATTTGTATATACCTCCTAAAATTTTGGGATTTAAAAATCTCTGAGGAAAACTCACTCTTGAATAAAAGGAGGTTTGTCAAAAATAAATAACCCATTAGTTATATAACTTGCTTTTTAAGCATAGCACACTTAATTGATATTTGCAATCCATTAATAGAAATATTTCCCACATATTTCAAATTATTAATCGGCCACTTAATATAGATTATCAACTCAATTTTCTCACGTAATTTTCTCACATAAAAAGTCTATCTGTGATCATACTTATCAATTGCCTTGTTGGTCAAAATTAACTTTAAAATATCCACCCTTTTCCATAGCCATATGCCCTGACTCATAGGGCTTGTTATCTATCGTCAAAACAACCTTATCGGAATTGTAGTACTGCCCTAAAGTATTTACAATGCTTTGAATTATCATTTTCTCGTAATATGCACCAACTTTTATTTCTTCTAAAAAAGCATTATTAAAATCGATATAAACCATATTATCTTTGTTTAAATATAAACTATTAATCTTAATATTTGTTAAAAATTTATCTCCCATTTTATCGACAATTAACTCTTTGTATGTTTTTTCTAATACCTGTCTTGTTATATCATTTGTCTTAAAACTCACTTCTTTATTTTGATAAACTATTTTATTTTTATTAGCATCGATATAATAAAGATTGATATTCTGTATAAACGAAGCATTCTCCTCAATTTTACTAAGAGAAGAACTTATTTCAGCTTCCCCAGGGTTAAATACCGTTTTTACCAAGCCTATATTTTTTGCATAATAATCAGTTGTCTTTCCATTTGAATTATCAGTAGTTACCTCAATAGCTTTATAGTTGCCAGAAGGCGTAGTTATATCAACAGAAGTATTAGTAATGGTTCGTACACTTGAATCCTTCAATGTCCATGTTGTGCCCTTTACCAAAGGTTCCATCAATAGAATTTCATTTTCTTCTCCACCTGTTTCCAAAAAATTTTCTCTAAAATATGTTTCACCTCTGGAAAATAATTGAGTAAGCTTGCCATCCTTTATCTGAAGCACCTTAACTATTTCTGTACCGCCATTGTTGATTCTATGCTGAACCTTATCTGCTGAAGTATAGTCAATGTACACATCATAAGCAGCGTATTCATTGCCTTTGCCTTCATATACATACTTTATGTTTTCCTTTATTGGAAAATAATCTTGTACTTTCGCCTGTTCTTCTAAACTATTATTATTTTTTGCAGTACAGCCTGAAATGAGAGAAATAAAAGTAACTACAGCAAATATTAAAATATATTTTTTCATAATAAATAACCTCCACGGTAACTTTGAGCAATAAATGGTGAAACCATCAGTTGAATCCACTGATTTAGCAGAGCTAAAAAAGTTGTTCTATCCTTTATATTTTTTATACTAATTTGCATTTAAAAATAGTTTCCTCTATTTTTAAATACGAAATAGTATTAGTAGTATACCCTTAGTTGTTTTAAAATAAATCGAATATTCAATTTTCAGCTTGGAAAGCTGAGGTTAATAAAAGTCTACCAAGGCATACAAAAAGCAGCTTCCTTTTATTACAGGAAGCTGCTTTTAAAAATTATGTATAATATGTATGTTATTGAACACATCTATATCGTTACTTATTTCATTTCTTTTTCTTTCTCTTTTTCTAATTTGATTTTATCTACTTTTTCTTTAATAGCCTTTACTAGCGTATCTTCAGGTACTTTATCATTTATAAACTGATAATTATTTGTTCTTTTAGTTTTACCGTTTATAATCTTCGTGCTTCCCTGAAGCGGGTTGATTGGTGAGCATGGAACTTCCCATTCGGCTTCTTCATAGCTTGCTAAAAATAGCATATACCGTTCACCGAGCTGATAATACCCTGAACCTGTTTCTGATTCTATATGGTCTACACCGTTATAGTTTCCTCCATATTGCTTTACTTTAACGATATCCCCCTGTTTTATATTACCTTTAATCGCTTTATCAACTCTGAACTCTGAAACTGTATAAATCATAGTATCATTATTACTGGATATTTTTATTTCTTCAGGTGGGTTAACTTTGATAACCTCACCAACAAGAACTAAATTTGCTCTTTTATCAAGCTCATCATAATTATTGTAATACGTATATGAACCTGAAGCTATCTGCCTATTTAATGATTTGCTTGGTTTGTTGTCGCTTAAGTTGACTATTTCTCCAAAAGATACCTTTGTGAAAACATCAGTAGACTGCACATTATATGCTATTAAGGCTACAATAATTAGTGTTGCCATAGCTACAGTCGGTATAATTAATTTTTTGCTTTTTAACATTGACATAAAACTCCTCCTAATCATCATAATTTGGGACATTGCCATAGCATGTCCAGCCTAAATTTACAGCATTTTTATCATACGTCTGAGGTGTGTAAATTTTTGAAAAATTGGTTGAACTACTTCTCATTAATGAGCTCTTTGGTTCTGGATTACCATCATTATGTTCAAGACCTAATGCATGCCCCAATTCATGTGCAACAACCCCTTGCCGTTCTGTTGGAGTATAATCTTTCATGTATTTTTCATTTAATCTTATTTTAAATTTAGTTGTAAAATAGCTTCTGTTCTGTGAATAAGATGTATCATATATTAGTGCCTCATAATACCCAGACCATTCTTCATAGTAGTGGCCTTGATACATTTTATTATTGCTACTAGTACTTACGGATATGCTACGTTCTAATCCGCAATTCCAAGAATTCTTTGCGCTGATGGTGTCATTCATATAATCAAACACATTGGTGTAATTATCTACTTCTACAGTTTGATAATGATAACCATATGGATTGTAATAGTATTTAAGCGTAGCATTAGCAAATGGAATCATAACCAAATTGCAAAAAAAGAAAGCTATAATAACTGCTATAAATTTTGCTTTTTTCATATTCAATCTCCTTATAAATTTTGTCAAGGATCAATAGTGGTTATTAAAGCAATTATTAAGATCTTAAAAATGTTATATTTCACTATATTGCCCAATGCATGATAACACATAATTAAAAAAGTGTAAATAAGTAACATTAATTCAACTATTACCCTTATACACTATAAAGTTTTATAAAATAAAAAACAAGAAGCACTTCTATATGACTTTTTTGCAAAAAAAGAGCAGTGCACATTTTCTGTACTCTACTTTTTAGGTATTTTTATTTATAATTGAAATATGCTCAATTAATAATTTCTCCTTTGCTTTTGGCTAAATTTTCACGCCATTTGCATAGTTCTGTAGTTGTCAGTTTCGTCCACTCTGTTTCCTCACCAATAATTCTTAAAGGTTCTTTTGAGCGATAAGAACGTGTCAAGTTACCTGGAAATTTCTTGTCAGTAACATTAGGGTCATTTTCAAATTCACCTAATGGTTCTATTATATAAACGCGTTCTCTTCCTTCCCCTTTCGCTAATGCCGCTGCAAGTCCTGCTCCATTGGTATTAGCTGTGAAATAAATGTGATTCATTTGAAGCTCAGGCTTGTAATTTGAAATTCCACCCGCTGTCAGTAAATCACCAACCTTTAAATCTGCCTTAGTCCCATGATAAAACGGTCCTTTATCAGAAGGCACACCTTTATATAATTCAGATAATTCATAGTTTCTTTTTGCATTATCAGGGTCATGCAACTCCTCATAGCATTTGGCAATGTTTACATATAACGTTGAGTATGCACTCTTTACAATATCATCATTTGTATTTAGCGCACACTGTAAAGATGTTTTCATCCATTTCAATTTGTCTGTAATACTATTTTGTTGACGAGCTAAATGATAAGCTGCAATAAATTTTTCAAAGTCATCTGTTGCTTCATTCCACGCTTTAAGAAACATCGTGCTTGCTTCTTCTAAATTCCCACTATCTTCTAAACCCATTCCCGTTATACAGAGTTTAATAACAATGTTATTTGGATCAAATTTTATATTTATCTTATTTAACCCCCTTAAATTTAGCTAATTGCCTGTAGTTGTATAGTATGAGCACACCCCGCTATAACTGCTATAATATCGCACCAGTCACTTACATTGCATTGACTGTGTATAAGTCACGACCTTCAAATCGGCTTATGTTCCGTGTTATAAAGGTTCAAAGTCTAGGGGTTTATTCATTAACTGCCCTAATCCAGTTTCTGTTGTAAGCTTTTCAAGATTATCAAATATCTTTTCTTCGCTCCAGTTCCACCATTGAAGCTTTAGCAAGAATTCAACCTTTTCATCACTAAATCGTTTTTTGATAAATTTGGCCGGATTCCCGCCATATATTACATATGGTTCAACACTTTTTACTACTGTTGAGTTAGCAGCAATAATCGCGCCATCACCAATTTTAACACCTGGCATAATGGTTACATTTTGACCTATCCAGACATCGTTACCAATGACAGTATCTCCCTTAAAGGGTAACTGTTCTACTGTTGGAGTCACCTTTTCCCATCCACAGCCAAAGATATTAAAGGGATAGGTTGTAATTCCATCCATTCTATGATTTGCACCATTCATAATAAACTTAATACCCTCTGCAATTGCACAAAACTTGCCTATTATCAGTTTATCCCCTAGAAATTCGTAGTGGTGCTCTATATTATCATAAAATTTCTCCGGAGACTTTTTATTATCGCTATAATAAGTGTATTCCCCAATCTCAATATTAGGTCTTTTTGGTAGATTACCTATATAGCAAACAGTCTTTATATTTTCATTCGGATAAAGCCTTTTCTTATCTGGTCCCATCATTTGACCTTGCCTCCTTTCAGATGTTCAAGCAAGCCCAATCTTACACGATGTATCTTTGTCATTGAGCAGTTTCGCGGAGTTTATTAGCCGTTTACCCTATACAAAAGCGGTCGTGAATATTCTCGGTTCATAGCGTTTTCTCTCACCGCTCTTTAATGTCTTGCTCCTTCTCAATCAGCGTCAGAGCAACCTTGAGAGCAGCGATTCGCCGTTCAAGAAGAGTCTTCTGGGACTTACCCAGTTTCGTGATTTCCATCTTCTCGCACTTATGAAGCGTAGACAGTAAGGCACGATGCGCTTCGCTTAACTCTTCAGTTGAAAATTCTACCATTCCAATCCCCCCACTTGTTTTAACCTACATCGCACGATGTCGGTGATGAGCTCATAATCTATTGGCTTGCCAAGCGGTAGCTGAATCGCTCCTTTACTGGTCTTGTAGCCTGGGAGCCTCTCTGCAAACTCAGACGTAGCTGTTTATTATTCCTTACCCAAACATCGCAGTTGAATATACTACTTAACGCCTAATAATATCAAGTGTGGTAGCATTATCAATGGAGTTGATTTAAAAATAATTGTACGAATTAGTTGGTTCCCTGAACCATTACTAATTGTAGCAATTATTTTGGCAACAACTATTGTTAATTCTACCACACTAATAAATTTTTTATGTGTGAAGTTTGGATAACTAAAAATACTTGCTATGCTGTTACAATATTTTTAGCTGCTTGCAAGCCAAACTTCTCAACTGCATGCTCACGCATCTTGTATTTGAGAATCTTTCCTGCAGCATTCATAGGGAATTCGGTAACAAAATCGATGTAGCGTGGAGTTTTGTGTTTAGCCATATGTGAACGAATGTAATCCTTTAGTTCATCCTCAGTCAATTCAACGCCTTCCTTCAAGATAACACATGCCATAATTTCTTCACCATACTGCTTGTCTGGCACACCGATAACCTGAACATCTTTTACCTTTGGATGAGTATATATAAAGTCCTCAATTTCCTTAGGATAAATGTTTTCACCACCACGAATAATCATATCCTTCATACGTCCTGTAATTTTGAAATTGCCGTTTTCATCACGCCTTGCAATATCACCAGTATGTAACCAGCCGTCCTGGTCAATAGCCGCTGCTGTAGCCTCAGGCATTTTGTAGTAGCCCTTCATAATATTGTAACCTCTTGCAACAAACTCCCCATCCATATTGTCTGGTAAATCTTTTCCTGATTCAGGATCAACAATCTTACATTCTATTCCCGGCAATGCCCTTCCAACTGTACCTACTCTCACCTCAACTGAATCATCAACGCGGCTCTGGGTACATCCAGGAGATGATTCTGTCTGACCGAATACAATAGTAATCTGAGACATGTTCATTTTTTCAACTACATCCTGCATAACCTTTACAGGACAAGGACTTCCTGCCATAATACCAGTTCTCATTTGCGAAAAGTCAGTATTTTTAAAATCCTCATGTTCAAGCATTGCAATAAACATTGTTGGAACTCCATTAACGGCAGTAATCTTCTCCTTGTTTATGCAGTCAAGACCCTTTTTAGGAGAGAATGCAGTAATCGGTGACATAGTAGAACCATGTGTCATGCTGGAAGTCATTGAAAGCACCATACCAAAGCAGTGGAACATTGGTACTTGAATCATAAATCTATCGGCTGTGGATAAATCCATACAGTCACCAATATTTTTACCATTGTTAACAACATTGTAGTGGGTTAGCATTACTCCCTTTGGGAAGCCTGTTGTACCTGAAGTATACTGCATATTGCAGACATCATGCTTATCAATTGCGAATGCACGTCTGTAAACCTCCTCAACTGGTACATTTTTAGCTAAAGCTATAGCTTCGTCCCAAGTCAAGCAACCCTTCTGCTTTGAGTCAACTGTGATAATATTTCGCAGGAATGGAAGACGTTTTATGTGTAACGGTTTACCTGCCTCAGCAGTTTCAAGCTCAGGACAGAGTTCCTTTATAATGCTTACATAATCTGAATCTCTATAGCCATCAATCATTACTAATGTATGAGTGTCTGATTGGCGGAGCAAGTATTCAGCCTCATAAATCTTATAGGCAGAGTTAACAGTTACGAGAACTGCTCCAATTTTTGTAGTCGCCCAAAATGTAATGAACCATTGAGGAACATTTGTTGCCCATATAGACACATGATCGCCTGGCCTTACACCTAATGCAATTAATGAACGTGCAAAGGTATCAACATCATCACGGAATTCTGAATACGTTCTAGTATAATCCATTTCAGTATAACGGAAGCAATACTGATCAGGGAACTCATCTACCATACGGTCAAGTACCTGCGGGAATGTCAAATCAATAAGAGTATCCTTTTCCCATACATACTTTCCTGTCCCAGCATTATTATCATAAAGATGACCCTTTGTTACATTTCTTTGAGTGAATTGGCTCATGTAGTTTATGAAATGAGGGAATACAACGCCTGCATCACTAAGCTCAGATGCCCAGCGCTTAACCCATTCAAGTGAAACATATCCTTCATAGTTAATTGAACGTAGAGCAAACATAAAGCTTTCGATAGGTAAATCGCCGTCACCTGTCATGCGATATTTAATAACATCATTTTCAACAACAGAATCCTTTATGTGAACATACTTAATATATGCGCCAAGGTTCTGAACGGTAGTCCCAGGCTTTTCTCCGAAGAATCTATAAGGATGGTGAACATCCCACAGTGCAGCAACTGAATCACTTGCAGCATTATTTAGCAGATTGCAAAGCCTTTTTGTGTCTGCATATACACCATTTGTTTCTATGAGTAACGTTACTCCATTCTCCTCAGCAACTGGAACTAGCTTTTTTAGTGCAGCAAGAACAACCTCATCGTCAACATCTCCGGTCACATGTGGTTCAAGATCTGCAAGTATACGTATATAAGGTGTTCCTAGCTTTGAAGCCAGTAAAATATATTGTACAATGTCTTGATAATTTTCCATCTCTTTATCAGCAAATTTGAGACAATTACCTGAAGAAAGGCAAGGTATTTCGAGACGTAGTTTCGAGAGTTTTTCTATAGTATGCGGCAGTTGACTTTCAGTAAATGGCTGTGCCTTAACAGCAAAAATTTCATCGCCCAAGCCACGGATTTCAATACCATCAAATCCTAAATCCTTAGCCATAGAATAAATATCTGTCCAACTAAAATCTGGACATCCTAGTGTTGAAAAAGCAATTTTCATAAATTAATCTCCTCCTAAAGTTTATTTTGCTGTATATGTAAATGTGAAAATAAAGTTAATTTATAGTCTTTATTCTAATGACTATAATTATTTAAATATTGTTCCGAGAAACAACAAAAAAGCTTTCATCTCACAGCATCTCTGCTAGAGACGAAAGCTATAGCCTCCGTGGTACCACTCCAATTGGTATTTACATACCCACTCTGCGTCATCTAACGAAGCGAAAAATGACCTCTCTTTATAACGGTAAGAAATCCGTTCATTCCTACTTGCTGAAGCTAATTTACAAGCTGCCAGCTTTCAGATGAAAGCTCAAGGGTGAGTTCACAATCTATTCTATGTACTGTCTTTCAGCAATCGACAGCTCTCTAAAACCTAGGATATAGTGTGTTTTCCCTATCAATGCATTTAAACGATATTGAACATATAATAACAAAATACTTTTGCTTTGTCAATTGAAATTACTTATAAATATACACATAAACAAGGCATATTTAAGCATTGCTTTCCCCATCTACTTAACAATCCATTTTGTATCTTTAGGGTTCTAAAAGAAAACTCTAATTAGCAATATTAAAACAGCCAACCATATCAAAGCTATTAGTGCCACTCCCATTTTCTTATACTTTCCAACTATTTGAATTCCACTTTCCGCTTTAGCTTTACACTCTTCCCATACATTCTTAGGGATAATTTTAATAGCAATAATAATACCTAATGGGATTAAAATAATATCATCAAGGTAGCCTAAAATGGGAATAAAATCAGGTATCAAATCTATTGGACTGACCGCATAAATTAGTATCAATAAAAGAAATGCTTTTTTATACCACTTTACCTCATTATGCATATAAGCAAGGTATACAATTACTATTTGTTTTTTTAGTTGCTTTGCCTTTATCTTTAAACCATCTAGCATTTGACCTCCACGCCGCCTTTTGACACAAAATTATGTAAAGAACTATAGACAATAAACAAGCATATTGGCAAGCCAAAATGCTTATTTTTAATAGGACATTTTATGTATATTTTTACCTTAAAAAAGTTTAAAAGCATTCCTATTTTATTCAGTAAATTTCTCTATTAGTTGAATCTTCAATCCATTTGGATCTAATATGTTGATGAACTTAATGTGTGGATCTGGTCTAAATGGTCCGCTTTCAATTTCAATACCCATTTTCTCTAAAAATATAATTTTGTCACTGACAGATTCTACTTCAAATCCCAATGAAATGTTTTGCCCAATATTTACTTCCTTAACTGTTTCATTATAGATAAGCTCAATCTTTGTTTCATCATCGCCCAAAAATACAATCTTGACTCCAGCCTGAGGTACCAACTCCCTAACTATTGGAAGGCCTATTATATCCCTATAAAATTTAATCGACTCTTCTAATTTGTTAACCGTCAATGTACACCAACAAAATTTCATTTTTACATCCTCCTATAATAGTTTTGAATTTATTGATGCATAACCATTGTTACCTTATTTCCTTAAAAGCTGAATACTTTGCTTGAATTTGCACGAAAAAAATTGGTGCTATGCCATCTAAGGCAAGCAGATTTGTAAACCTGATATTATTACTGCACGTCCATAAAATTGGAAATAAATGTATAAGCCTAATTAATTGTTTTATACATTACTTTATGCATAACTTCATATTATTATTTCTATATCACTAAATATAAAGCAAATAATTTTATTGGAAATTTCTACTTAATATAATATTTGTTTCCATAATATAATACATAATATGTTAATTTAAATACACAGTTGTAAACTATACTATATTCTACCATATTATTTCAATTATCAGCAACTAATAACAAAAATATTTTTTAATTTTAATTGTTAATACTTCAAGTTATATTTTAAGTTACTTTAAGTTATATTTTTAATCTAATCCAATGTATTGTAAAATTAGTTTCACACTGTTGTCCAGTCCTATTTTGCTTGTGTCTATAGAAAGATCATACTGTCTTGAATCAGTCCAATCCTTTTTTGTAAGTGCATGATTATACTGAGCTCTGTCTTTATCACTTTTTGAAAGCATTTTTGCGGCTTCTTCTTCATTAAGACTGTATATTTCCCGAATACGCTTTTTCCTAAAATCAGCATCACCGTGTAAAAATATACTAAGATGATTTGGATGGTTTCTAAGAATATAAGAGCCACATCGTCCTATAATAACGGCTGAGTTCGAATTTGCAATATGTTGTATTACCTCTGCTTCTGCTTCAAATAAGATACGATCAGTCGGGACATAAATCTGTGGTGGGATGTAAGTGTACGAACAATACATACAGGATTGTAAATTTGATTGCCAAAATGAAGATAATTTCTCATCACGTAATTTTAAACCATCTTCTAACATTGAAAGCTTTTGTGCCGTTTCATTAATTATTTCTCTGTCTGCATAATAAATATTCAGTTCTTTTGCTAACTGCTGACCTATATATGCACCTCCACTTCCTAACTGACGGCTAATTGTTATTACAAAGGTTGATGTTGTATTCATATATATCCCCCCTAATATTAATTGTTAGTGTAAACTAAGTTACACTTGTTATATTTTGAATATGCCATTTATTAAGGTTTTCAAGATTTTTTTAGATAAAAAAAACAATGACCCCCTCTTTTCCTGTATAATTGAGATTCTCAAGCCAC
>JAEZRV010000020.1 GCA_023444055.1 Bacillota bacterium | reverse complement strand
CAGCTACTTACTTTCGCTGTGTCGGCTACAATACTTGTTCTTCGCCTACTATTTCTAGCATCAATTTCTAACCGAGCTTCTCCATTGATATATATTGCACTCGCGTACTATTCAAGCAATAAGTCATCAGTATACAGAAATTGTTGTTTTACAACAGCCCCATTTTATAGATTTATCAAGGTTCAAAAGTGTTAAGCGTTTTTAAAATACCTTTATATTACAATTATAATCAGTTTAAATACTTCTTACAATTACATGAGACATTTATGACTAATTTTCACGGTTTTTACAATTAAATATCGGATTTATTACCAGATGAACAGTAATATTTACTGATTATACTGATAAAGATGCTAATAAACTATTAAGTAGCTTCAAAGATTCTGGTAAGTTAGCAAGCTGGGCAAAGATTTCTACTGCTGTGTGTATAAAGAATAATATAATTTCAGGTACAAATGGTAATTTGATTGCACCTCAAAGCAATATTACTCGTGCAGAGGTCGCATCAATCATTAATAAGATTTTGAAAAATTCAGGCTTGATAGAGTAGAAAATTACTCGTTAAATAACATAATGGGGTAGTAGCTCTATATAAATTATAGAAGTGTTGACTAAGGTTAATTGTTTAATCTAGTCAACACTTTTTTTGATAATACGAACTAAATACAGAATGTGTAACTACCTAATCATCTCAAGAATATATTGTAGGGTAACATAAAAATATCATATATCTAGTTAGGAATGGAGAGATGATTAATGTATGAAGATAATGATATGAGGCCGGTTTACAGTCCAGAAATTGTAGATTGGTGTGATGATAGTGAATATCAAGACTTGTATGCTGATGATTTTGATGATACTGATGATCGCCAACCTGTAATAATTATCCCATGTCCACCTTTACCTGGTTGTTCGCCGCAACTGTGCAGGCCATGCCCACCGAATCAGTGTAGGCCATGCCCACCGAATCAGTGTAGGCCATGTCCACCGAGCCAGTGCAGGCCATGTCCACCGAGCCAGTGCAGACCATGTCCACCGGATCAATGCAGGCCATGTCCGCCGGATCAATGCAGACCGTGTCCACCAAGCCAATGTAGACCTTGTCCGCCAAGTCAGTGCAGACCGTGTCCGCCAAGTCAGTGCAGACCATGTCCACCAAGTCAGTGCAGACCGTGTCCACCGAGCCAGTGCAGACCATGTCCGCCCAGCCAATGTCCGCCAAACTGTGCGCCATAAGGTGTGATGCATAGAGCACTAGCCTAATACCTACACCGTTGATACCAACTCTTTAAGTGTAGAAAAAAGGCACTACAGCTCTGGATAACGATTTCTAGCTTAAAGCGGAGTGAAAACACTATCTGAGAGCAAAGAACTGCTTAAATATACTCTTATATAGATTGTTTAATCTGTTCTTTCTAACGAGAAATGGCTATGGTATGAAATATACGTGCTATTAAGTAGTTGAATACTGAGAGTGAAAAGAGTATAACAATATTTCTTTTCACTCTTTAATTAGTCATTGGGGGGGAGATAATTTGTATTATAGACTAAATGAAAACTGTCAATTGGTAAAGGGAGCTTATAGAGGAGCGATATATGATTTTCAATCAGGAAAGGTTTTTTCAATTAACCATGATGCGCTTCAATTACTTGAGGAGTGTAAAAATAAATCCATTAATCAAGTTATTGACATAAAGCTGCCTGATAACAAGGCTGTGTTGGAATTTATGGATCAATTAACATATAAGGGACTGGGAGCATTCTACATCAACAAGCCTGAAGAAAAGGAAAGAGCAGATGCTATAGAAGAGGAGCTTAAGCTGTCTTTTTTGTGGATTGAACTAACGTCAAAGTGCAACAATAAATGCTTGCATTGTTATAGTTCTAGTGATGCCTGCAGAAATGATGATAAGGTGACACATGAGAGATGGATGTCTTTGATTAGTGAAGCTCACAATGAAGGTGCGACTTCGATACAGCTTATTGGAGGGGAACCGCTACTTTATCCAAAGTGGAGAGAATTGGTGATTAAAGCAAATGAAGTGGGTTATGAATTCATTGAAATATTTACTAATGCCACACTAGTTGATGATTCCTGTATAGAATTCTTTAAACAGCAAAATGTAAATATTGCAACAACGATATATGCGGATAATGCTGAGGTACATGATAGAGTAACATTACATCCTGGAAGCTTCAATAAAACAATGAATGCTGTTAGAAAAATATTAGATGCTGGTGTTCCACTGCGTATTGCTTCAATTTTAATGAAAGCTAATGAGAATGAAGCTGAAAACATAACGAAATTATTAGAGGATTTAGGTGTCGAAACTACTAAATTAGATGTGGTTCGTCCTACGGGAAGAGGCGATGATGAAAGTCTTTTACCCACTAAGTATAAAAATCCACTGATAAAGCCACCGTTTTATACAAGTGCTGAGGAATTTTGGAAAGCTCATAAACAGCATAACTGCTTAGCTGAGAAAATTGCAGTAACATCAACAGGAGATGTAATTCCCTGCATATTTGCTCGTAATAAGGTTTGTGGAAACATTTTGGATTCATCGTTGAGCGAAATACTGAATGGAGTAGTCCTTCAGAAGTGTTGGAATACTACAAAGGATGACGTAAAAAAATGCAAGGATTGCGAATATAGATACGCTTGCTATGACTGTAGACCGAAGGCACAGGGTAGTGATATTAACAAGGATTGGAATGCTTGTCCAGCTGACTGTGCATATAATCCTCAAACAGGAGTATGGCAAGATGAGGATGCAGTTGAATAGTTGTAATTTAGTAAATTAAATTTAGTAAGTTAAATATTGTTAACTCAACTTTTCAAGTTCAAATTGTAGGTATCAACACTTATTATACAATGAACCATGGATAGTGAATGTGTGAGATGGCTAAGATGCTGAGATAGACAAAAAGTCGGAGGTGAATCTGGCTTTTTGCTATTTTTGTGCTAATTAGATATTTAAATAGTAATCATTATAGTATATTGATATAATTACAATAAATGTTTTTAAAATAGTTTTGTCATAGTGACTTTATTTCAGAAAGTTTAAAAAAGGGGACTAAAGATGAAAAAGCAAATTAAGATAAAAAATCACGTTAAATTGATAGGTAGCGTTGTAACAGCCGCTATTGTAGTAGCATTATTTGTATTGATTTTCGGACTTCCAACTGCAATTCCAGTAAGCAATGCTGATTTCGATATAGATAACAGGGTTTTGTTAAAATACTCTATTTCAAGAGAAGACTTTGTACAAACCTTTTGTAAAAAAGTTATTATTCCTGAGGGTATAACGACTATTGCTTCAAATGCATTTACCAATAGTAATTGTATTAGTAGTATAACCATTCCCAAGAGTGTTACTACTATTGGAGATAGGGCATTTATAGGTTGTTCTCGCTTAGAAAAGATAAATGTTGACCCAGATAATAAAAATTTTACTTCTGTAGATGGTGTTCTTTATAATAAGGATAAAACAGAACTTATATGTTTTCCTGTTTTCAGTACAATAGTTAACTTGAATATTCCTGACACTGTGAAGATTGTTAGAAGATATGCGTTTAATGGTTCTATGAATTCTTTAGAAAATGTAACGATTCCCAAAGACTTAAACAAAATTGAAGATAATGCATTTTTGGGGTGCTCCTGCTACATAAATATTAATGTGAATACTGAAAACAAAAATTTTATAGTAGATGGCAAGAACCTTTTTAATAAAGAAAAAACAAAAATTATTTGTTATATGGATAAAGCAGTTGGTGAGACTGAGGACCATTACAGTATCCTGGATGGTGTTACTACTATTTGCGGGGGTGCTTTTGCCCACTGTTCATTGGCGAATATAACTATTCCCGACAGCATGAAAGAAATTGGGGACAATGCATTTTATGGCTGTACTGATTTAACTAGTGTTAATATACCTAATAGTGTTGAAACCATTGGTGAGAGCGCATTTTCAGAATGTTCTAAGCTAACAGAAATAACAATTCCGGATAGTGTTGAAACCATTGGTAAAAGCGCATTTTCAGAATGTTCAAGGATTAATAAAATATCCATTCCCAGTAGTGTTAAAGAAATAGGAGATATGCCGTTTGCAAACTGTTTAAGCCTTACTAAAATAGATGTTGATGCTAAAAACAACAATTTTACATCACAAAATGGTATTCTATTTAACAAAGATTTAACCGAAATAATCTGTTATCCTATGAGTAGAAATGATAGTGAATATGTTATCCCTGAAAGTATAAATAAAATAGGTGGTGCGGCGTTTAATAATTGTTCTGAATTGGCAAGTGTAAAAATACCAGACGGTGTGAAATACATAGGAGATAGTGCTTTCAGAAACTGTGGAAGACTTTTAAAGATAACCATTCCTGATAGTGTTACATATATAGGGGACAATGCTTTTTATGGTTGTACTTATTTGACAGGGATCGCGCTAACAAATAGAATCAGTGAAATCGGTGAGTACACATTTGGTGAGTGTTCTGCATTAACAGGCATAGAAATACCTAAAAGTATTAAAAGAATTGGAAACAGTGCATTCAGAGGGTGCAGCCAAATAAGAAAAATAGTAATTCCAGATGGTGTTACAAGTATTGGAAATAATGCATTTGCAAATTGCTCAGAGCTTGAGAAGGTGATTTTTCCAAAGAGTTTATCAACAATTGGAAGTAATGCATTTTATATGTGCAAAAACTTAGCTACAGTATCTATTTCAGAAAATGCAAGTGTTATTGGAAACTTTGCTTTTTTTGGATGCTATAGGCTAACAAGCTTAGAGATTCCTGAGAAAGTGACATCCATAGGTGAAGGAATAGTGAGGCGTTGTGATGAGTTTATAAGCTTTACTGTAGATCCTAATAACAAAAATTATACAGTAAAAGATGGTGTACTTTTTAACAAAGATATGACCAGACTTATAAGTTATCCTCAAAATAAAAAAGATAGTGATTATGGTATACCTAATAGTGTGACTATAATTGGTGTAGCAGCATTTGACTCATGTAAAAATTTAAAAAGAATTAAAGTTCCTGATGGATTAGAAACCATTGAAGAGTATGCATTTATGAACTGCCCAAGTTTGGAGAAATTTGATATTCCAGGTGGTGTGAATGTTGCTAAAGATGCGTTCTTGGGGAGTTCAATGATATATTGATTCTATAGGCTAGCAAAAAACATTCTGTTACTTTCAGTAATAGGTATGGTATAATTAGTTTACAAAATATCTAAAGAAAGTTGACCAAGCTTCTGCAATTCTTGTCAAGAAATGTACATTTCTTGACGTTTTTATGAGGGACTTGCAAGTAGACATTTTTTAGAATTACATAGCGTAAATTGAGAAAACACTAGAGAGGGGGATTATAATGAAAAGAATTGTATTGACCGTAGTAGTAATCGTTGCAGTAATGATCAGTTTAATAATAATTCCACCGATGGCAATGGATTTACAATTACCAGCGAATGTTGTTAATGAAACATCACAGAGTGTTTCTGATGAGCAATTAGGTACATATTCAAATGGTGAAATTAGTACGCAAGAAAACTTAAATGGTACACAAAAGAATTTAGAGGGTACACAAGCAAACATTAATGCTGAAAATGTCAAATCAAAATCGACTGCGCTGGTTGTAACAGCAGGAAGTGCATCAGGCAAAAAAGGAAGTACTGTTTCTATTCCAGTAAAATTTAAAAATGTTTCAAAAGTAGGCAATGTAGGAGCCTGTAATTTTTACTTGAAGTATGACACTAAGGTACTCAAAGCAGAATCAATTAAAGCTGGAAATATAATTGTTAGTCCTAAAATTAATTTTTCGAGTTCAATAGATTCAAAGAATGGTAAAATAAGCCTGCTATTTTTGGATAATACAGTTGGCAGTCAATTGATTAAAAAAGATGGCACATTTGCAACAGTAACATTTAAAATAATTGGTTCAAGCGGAAACTCCAAAGTTAAATTTTTAGATAGCGGAGCTGTTGGAAATGGTAAAATGGTTAAGGTAGGCAATGTAACTCGCACTGATGGTAGTGTTAAAGTTAAATAATATTTGATGTCCAAATAAGTATTTGATGTAAATAAGTACATAGTGTTCAAATAAATAATTGATGTCGATAAATAATTAAGCTCAAATAAGTATTTGATGTCAAAGCCAATAAAAGTTGAAGTTAATTTAATAGTTAACTATTCTTTGACTTAACCAGAACATTATTAAAAGCTGGTTTAAAATTTCATTAAATATAAAAACATAAGGAGTTATAACATGCTAAATGCACTGGCTGTAGGCTGCGGAGGATTTATTGGTGCGGCATCAAGATATTTACTTTCAATGTTTATTAATAGATACAATACCAATTCGTTTCCAGTATCGACACTGGTTATAAATATATTAGGCTCGTTTATAATTGGTCTTTTAACTGAACTACTAATGTTTCATTACCCAAATAATAAGAAATTACAGCTGTTCCTAACTACAGGAATATTAGGTGGGTTTACCACTTTTTCAACTTTTAGTTTAGAGACAATTAACCTTTACCAAAATGGAAATACATTTTTATCAATTTTAAATATTGTTTTGAGTATTGGGTTCTGCTTAGGTGGGGTTGTGCTGGGTAAAATAATTGCAAAAGTGATAATTGCGGTATAACGAGGCAAGATAATGTCCCACACTTCTATAAGTGGAGGGCACCGCTTTACTTTCAGGCAGTGAGGATATCTCCAGCCTCGCACTTTTAAAAAGTATAAGTGCAACTAGGCTTATGACTTCGCCGTTGGCTTGTCACAAACCAAGTTTTCTTTATTGAACGCCGCTGGTGTGATGAAATTTTTCTACAACCGAAAAAATTCATTTTGAATCAAGGCGTTATAACGCAAAATTTATTTGATTTGTTTGGCAATACTGTTAATTATAAGGCGTTTCGCAAAAACATATATAAAACTGTATCATTAATATCACAGGAACTAGTTGAAATGAATTAATTGAAGAAGAATGAGGATAATGTAAATGCTGTTATTTCCTAAAGAGTTATGATAAAATATGTTAGTGCGTTTAATTTAAAAGATTCACAGGGAAGGATTATATCATGAAATTAAGAGTAAGCAATTTTACACGGATAAAACAAGCTGAAATTGAAATAGATGGAATTACTGTAATAGCTGGAGAAAATAATACTGGTAAAAGTACAATTGGAAAAATACTATTTTCATTATTCAACTCTATGAATAATATAGATGAAAAGATAGATAGAGAACGAAAAAAACAAATACGGAATTATAATTTTGGAATATTAAGAAATTATAGTATACATGAAAACATTTTTGATACAATCAATCCGCTAAGCAATAAAATGATTACTTTTAATAGGATGGCTAATAATCTTGCCAAAAAGCTTTTACAACAGAGCGATTTTAGTTATGAGGTTATTAACAGCATGGTTTGTGATTTTTTACGAAAGAATTATATTGGGGATGAAGATGGGCAGATAGAGGAATTAGCTAATAATATTTCAAAACATGCGATTTCAAGGATAAAATTACCCAACAGTGTATTAGCACAAGAGATTATTTCACGTTTTTTCGTAAATATATTTAATAATCAAATAAATTGTAAATGTATGCAAAATAAAGATTCAGATGCCTTATTAGAATTAGCTATTAAAAACAAGGTAAATACAGTCTCTTTTAATAATAACATTTGTAATAATTATGAAGCACAATATAGTGTTTTACATGAGGCATTCTATATTGATAATCCATTTATTATTGATGAGATTACAGAAAATGCTGATTTTGATGAGAATACAATAAAGGAGCATATTCTGTCTAAGCTTTCTAGTAATGATGGAATTATGGATGGCATATTTGATGCTGTTAATGCTAAAGAAAAATTGGTTGACATTTACGCTATTTTGAACAAAGTCGTTAAAGGAACGATTATTTCTAATAACGATGGTTTTGGGTTGAAGATAGGGAACCTTAGTGATCCAATCAAATTGAGTAATTTATCAACTGGATTGAAATCTTTTGTTATTATTAAGATGCTTTTAGAAAAAGGAATTTTGAAAGAAAAGGATGTTCTTATTTTGGATGAGCCTGAGATTCATTTGCATCCTGAGTGGCAGATAATATATGCAGAAATAATCGTGCTACTACAAAAATTGTTTGATTTATCTATTGTTGTAACAACGCATAGCTTAAATTTTCTGGAGGCAATAGAATTTTTTTCGGAAAAACATTCTATTAATCAAAAAAGTAGATATTATTTGGCAAAATCTGATGGTGAAATGAGTATTTTTGAAGATGTAACCAATGATACTTCTAAAATATATTCACAAATGATTCAAGCAAGTATTTTGTTGGATAATTTAAAATACGAGATGGGAAATAATGATAATGAGTAACTTCAGTAGTATGGTAGCGATGATTGATGCATATTTGTTGAGTTATGGGATTGAACAAAATATAAAATCAAGTTTACATGAAACATCTAAAAATAAGTGTGATAATTGTACTGATGTGGTTTATGCCTACAACGGAATGGAATTAGAAGTAATTGATATGGATTCTATAGCTAAGAATGGTTATAAAAAAATAAAAAAGCCATCTTTTCCACTTGATAAACCTATTAATACAGTAGATGCATTTTTAATTAATAGCCAAAACCAATGGTTTTTTGTTGAATTTAAAGATGCACCAATTAATGATACTAAAAATAAAATAACGATATTTAAAAAGGCTTATGCAAATTGGTATATGCTTATGGAAATATTGTATAAAATGAAGAATACTGAAAATGAGTATTCTGGATTTGATTTTAGTAATCCGATCGAATTTGCACAGAATAATGTTTATTATATTGCCGTTTTTACAACAACTAAAAATCCACAGCTTTATATGCAGATTAAAAATCAGGACTTAGTCAAATCTACATATACACCACCATTTATGGAAAAAGTTAAAACATATATTTTTAAGGATGCATTTGTTTATACCGAAAGTTTTTTTGAAAGAAAATTTGTTAGAAATTTTAGTTATTAGGGATAGCTGAGATAATAAATAAAAAATTAGCGTGAAGTTTATTTTGCAAAAAGTATCTTTCACGCTAATTTTTTTGTAAAAGCATATAATATGAATATTTGAAAGCTAAAAATATATTAGCCAAATAATATGTCGGTTAAAAATTGTTGTGATGCAAAATTTTTGATAGCTTAAAACACTATACAGTTTACAGCATATCTACAGCAGTACTTAAAACTTTTCCAATTGGCTCATGAATGACTATATCAGCCTTTGAATCATATTGAGTAGTACTTTTGTTGATTAAAATAAGATTTTTACCATGAAAATAGTTTATAAGCCCGGCTGCAGGATAAACTACTAACGAAGTTCCTCCAACTATTAGAACATCAGCCTTTTTAATGGCATTTACTGCACTATTTACAATATTATCATCTAGTGCTTCTTCATATAAAACAACATCAGGTTTGACAATGCCTCCACAATGCGGGCAGAGCGGAACAATACCATCTGAATTAATTATAATGTCCAGGTTAAAAAAAGAATGGCATTCAATACAATAGTTCCTATGTACAGAACCATGCAGTTCATAAACATTTTTACTGCCTCCTAGTTGGTGCAGACCATCTATATTCTGAGTTATAACAGCTTTTAATTTACCCATGCTTTCTAGTTTTGCTAGCGCAATATGGCCTACATTCGGAGCAGCATCTTTAAAAATCATTTTCTCTTTATAAAATCTATAAAATTCATCGGTATGAGAAACAAAAAAACTGTGTGAGAGCATTGTTTCAGCCGGATACTCGTAACCATTGGTAGTTTTATATAGTCCATTTTGAGAACGGAAATCATCAATGCCGGATTCTGTGCTCATTCCAGCACCACCAAAAAACACTATGTTATTACTGGATTTCAAAACTTCGTATAATTTATCAATACTCATATAAAACATCTCCTTGATTAATTTATATTAATTATCGCATACCTCTTAAGAAAATAAAAGAAAGGTAGGAAATCATAAAATAATTAAGGTAAATATATTTATTTTTTGACTTAATTTGGTATCAATAGTAAATATAAATATATAAATGCTATATATTACTTGAATTTGAATAAAATGGGTTGTATAATTTTCTTTGTTCAAAAATCAAAAGAGGGGTGTTTGTTAATGAGAAAGTTTAAGGTTTTGAGGTTTGTTTCGTTATTACTAATTTTTATGAGTCTTGCTTCAATAGTTAATCCTTACTATGTGCAAGCAATAGGACTTGAGACTCCAAGTATTTCTAACCCAGATAATGGAGAGAGCTATTCTATAGGAGATATGAAAGTAAATTGGCAGGACTGTGAAAACGCAGAATATTACACGGTTTCATTACGAGATTTAACACAAGGAACATTATTAATTGATAAGGAAAGCACATCATCATCAAGATATACGGTTGACTCTAGTTACTTTATAGCTGGTCACCAATACCGAGTTGCAGTAGGTGCTTTCGGAAATGGCAGTGAAGCATGGGCGGAGGCTGAATTTAGTATTAAGAATGGAGAAGTAGAAAAGCCAGAAATATCAAATCCAAATGAAGGAGATATTTGTGAAGCATCAGATATAAAAATAGATTGGCAAAACTGTGAAAATGCAGAATATTACACGGTTTCATTACGAGATTTGACACAAGGAACATCATTAATTGATAAGGAAAGCACAACATCCTCAAAATATATAATTAATGCTAGTTATTTTACTGCTGGTCACCAGTATCGAGTTGCGGTAGGCGCTTTTGGAAGTGGTAGTGAAGCATGGGATGAGGCTGAATTTAGTATTAAGAATGATGGAGTAGAAAAGCCAGAAATATCAAATCCAAATGAAGGAGATATATGTGAAGCTTCAGACATAAAAATAAATTGGCAGGACTGTGTAAATGCAGAATATTACACAATATCATTACGGGACATGACAAAAGATGAATTATTAATTGATAGGGAAAGCACAACGTCATCAAGATATACAATTAATGCTAGCCGTTTTATTACTGGTCACAAGTATAGAGTTGCGGTAGGTGCTTTCGGAAATGGCAGTGAAGAGTGGGATGAGGTACAGTTCAGCATTCTTGCTGCAAAGAATATGCTTTCAGGTTACATAACAGACAGCAAAACAGGAGAGCCGTTGTCAGAAGTAACAGTGAATCTAAATGGCTCCAATAACTGGAATACTACAACAAATTCCAGTGGGTACTATGAGTTCAACAATGTAGAGACCAGTACACATACTATATATGCATCAAAGACGGGATATATAGAATATCAGCAGAATGTGGATGTTTACAGTAATACCACAAACAATATAAGTATGATTCAGAGTGTGCAGAAATATAAATTGTCAGGCTATATAACAGATAGTTATAGCGGTAAATCACTAAAGGTAGTAACAGTGAACTTAAATGGCTCCAATAACTGGAATACTACAACAAATTCCAGTGGGTACTATGAGTTCAACAATGTAGAAGCTAGCACGCATACTATATATGCATCAAAGACAGGTTATATAGAATATCAGCAGAACGTGGATGTTTACGGAAATACCACAAACAATATAAGCATGGTTCCGAGTGTACAGAAATTTAAATTGTCAGGTTACGTAAGAGATAGCAAAACAGGAAAGGCATTGTTAGGAGTGACAGTGAATCTAAATGGCTCCAATAACTGGAATACTACAACAAATTCCAGTGGGTACTATGAGTTCAACAATGTAGAAGCTAGCACGCATACTATATATGCATCAAAGACAGGTTATATAGAATATCAGCAGAATGTAGATGTTTACAGTAATACCACAAACGACTTAAGCATGATTCCGAATGTACAGAAATATAAATTGTCAGGCTACGTAAAAGATAGTAAAACAGGACAGTCATTATCAGGAGTAGTAGTGAACCTAAATGGTTCAAGTAGCTTGAATACAACAACAAATTACAATGGGTATTATGAGCTGAATGATGTGGAAGCCAACAAATATACTATATCTGCTTCAAAGACAGGATATACAAGCTATCAACAGAATGTGGATGTTAAAAGTAATACTAATAAAGATATAAGTATGATTCCGAATGTACAGAAATATAAATTGTCAGGCTACGTAAAAGATAGTAAAACAGGACAGTCATTATCAGGAGTAGTAGTAAACCTAAATGGATCAAGTAACCTGAATACAACAACAAATTCAAGTGGATATTATGAGCTGAATAATGTGGAAGCAAATAAATATACTATATCTGCTTCAAAGACAGGATATA